>NZ_CP014301.1:1813846-2116153 GCF_001562255.1 Bosea sp. PAMC 26642
TAGTTGATCTCGGGGAACACGATGTGCTCCTTGATCCCGAGCGCGAAATTGCCGCGCCCGTCGAACGACTTCGGATTGAGACCACGGAAGTCGCGCACGCGGGGCAAGGCGATGGTGACGAGCCGGTCGACGAACTCGAACATCTTGGTCTTGCGCAGCGTGACCTTGCAGCCGACCGCCATGTTCTCGCGCAGCTTGAAGCCGGCGATGGCGAGGCGGGACTTGGTGATGACCGGCCTCTGGCCGGCGATCAAAGCGAGGTCGCCGGCAGCGTTGTCGACCTTCTTGCGGTCGGCGGTCGCTTCGCCAACGCCCATGTTGATGACGACCTTCTCGATGGTCGGCACTTCCATGGCGTTCTTGTAGCCGAACTCGGCGATCATCGCAGGGCGGACGACCTCCTCGTAATGCGTCTTCATGCGCGGCGTGAGAGCCGCCTGCTGCTGATTATCAGCCATCGATCAGATCCCCCGAACGCTTGGCGAAACGAACCTTGCGGCCGTCGTCCAGAACCTTGAAGCCGACGCGGGTCGGCTTGCCGTCCTTCGGATCGGCAACGGCCAGGTTCGACAGGTCGATGGTGGCTTCCTTCGAGATGATGCCGCCTTCGGACTGCGCAGAAGCCTTGGTGTGCTTCTTGACCATCATGACGCCGCGCACGATGGCGCGGGCGTCCTTCGGGATCACCTGGAGCACTTCGCCGGCCTTGCCCTTGTCACGGCCGGCCAGCACGACGACCTTGTCGCCCTTCTTGATTTTCGCAGCCATCAAAGCACCTCTGGCGCAAGCGAGATGATCTTCATGTGGTTCTTGGCACGCAATTCGCGCGGAACCGGTCCGAAGATGCGGGTGCCGACAGGCTCCTTCTGGTTGTTGATCAGCACGGCCGCATTGCGGTCGAACCGGATCACCGAACCATCGGCGCGCTTGACGTCCTTGGCGGTGCGAACGACGACCGCCTTCATGACGTCGCCCTTCTTCACGCGGCCGCGGGGAATGGCTTCCTTGATCGAGACGACAATGATGTCGCCGATGCGGGCATAACGCCGCTTCGACCCGCCGAGAACCTTGATGCACATCACGCGACGGGCGCCGGAATTATCCGCGACCTCGAGATTCGTTTGCACCTGGATCATGGCCTTGATCCTTCCAGTGTGTATCAGCGCGGTTTCCCGGCCGCATGAGCGCTGCCGGGACTACGACTGACGGGGGTCGATCGCCCCCTGGCCTCAAAACAAAGCATGGACCGCAAAAGTGGCTTTCACCCTTGCGGCTTGAACATGCCCGACTCTTAAATTCGCGCCCTCCCCGCCCGACATGATTCGGACGGAAGGAAGCCGCGTTGACTTACGCCTTGGGAGCGCCGTCGAGCAAAACCCAGCTTTTCAGCTTGGAAATGGGCTTGGACTCCTCGATCCAGACCTGGTCCCCGACCTTGACCACCTGCGCCTCGTCATGGGCGTGATAGTTCTTGGTGCGGCGAACGGTCTTCTTGAGCAGCGGGTGCGTATAACGCCGCTCGACCTTCACCACAACAGTTTTGTTTTGCTTGTCGCTGACGACGACGCCCTGCAGCACGCGCTTCGGCATGGTCTAACTCCTCAGGCGCTCGCCGCGACGGTCTTCGACCGCTGCAGCGTTTTGATGCGGGCGATGTCCTTGCGCACTTCGGTGACGCGCGAGGTGTTCTCGAGCTGGCCGGTGGCGCGCTGGAATCGCAGGTTGAACTGCTCCTTCTTCAGCTTCAGGAGCTCGTCCTGAAGCAGGTCCACGCTCATGGACTTCAGGTCGGACAGGCGTTGTGCGGTCTTCATGTCGTCCTCCCTTACTCGGCGATGCGCTGGATGAAGCGGGTCTTGATCGGCAGCTTGGCGGCGCCGAGGCGCATGGCCTCGCGCGCGGTATCCTCCGGCACGCCGTCGATCTCGAACATGATCCGGCCCGGCTTGACCTTGGCTGCCCAGAATTCAGGCGCGCCCTTGCCCTTGCCCATGCGGACTTCGGTCGGCTTCTTCGACACCGGAACGTCCGGGAAGATCCGGATCCAGACGCGGCCGGCGCGCTTCATGGCACGGGTGATCGCGCGGCGGGCCGCCTCGATCTGCCGGGCGGTGACGCGCTCGGGCTCCTGGGCCTTGAGGCCGAACTGGCCGAAATTCAGGTCCGTGCCGCCCTTGGCGACGCCGGAAATGCGCCCCTTGAACTGCTTGCGGAACTTGGTCTTCTTTGGTTGCAACATGGCTTTTCTCGATCAGCCTTATGCATGCTCGCGACGATTGCCACCGCCGGAGCGGCCGCCTTCGTCTGCCATGCGCTTGTCCTGGGCCATCGGATCGTGCTCGAGGATCTCGCCCTTGAAGATCCAGACCTTGATCCCGCACGTGCCGTAGGTGGTGAAGGCGGTGCCGACGCCGTAATCGACGTCCGCGCGCAGGGTGTGCAGCGGCACGCGACCTTCGCGATACCACTCCAGCCGCGCGATTTCGGCGCCGCCGAGACGGCCCGAGCAGTTGATGCGGATGCCCTCGGCGCCCAGACGCATGGCCGACTGGACGGCCCGCTTCATGGCGCGACGGAAGGCGACGCGACGCTCGAGCTGCTGCGCGATCGAATCGGCGACCAGCGTGGCGTCGATCTCGGGCTTACGCACCTCGACGATGTTGATCGTCACATCGGCCTTGGTCAGCTTCATCACCGACTTGCGCAGCTTCTCGATGTCGGCGCCCTTCTTGCCGATCACCACGCCCGGACGCGCCGAGTGAATGGTGACGCGGCACTTCTTGTGCGGGCGCTCGATGATGATCTTCGAGATCGCGGCCTGCTTGAGCATCTTCATGAGGGAGGCGCGGATCGCCATGTCCTCATGCAGAAGCTTGCCGTACTCGCCCTTCTGGGCGAACCAGCGCGAATCCCAGGTGCGGTTGATGCCGAGGCGGAAACCGATCGGATTGATTTTCTGACCCATCGTTCTCTCCTCAGGCCTTGGCCGCGGCGACTTCGCGCACGATGATCGTGATGTTCGCGAACGGCTTCAGGATGCGCGCGCCACGGCCGCGGGCGCGGGCATGGAAGCGCTTCATGACCAGCGCCTTGCCGACGAAGGCCTGCGCCACGACGAGATCGTCGACGTCGAGATCATGGTTGTTCTCGGCATTGGCGATGGCGCTCTGCAGGCACTTGCGCACGTCCAGCGAGATCCGCTTGCGCGAGAACTCGAGGTCGGCGAGCGCCGTCGAGACCTTCTTGCCACGAATGAGCTGGGCGAGAAGGTTCAGCTTCTGCGGGCTGACGCGAAGGTTGCGGGCGACCGCGACGGCTTCGTTGTCAGGCAGCGCACGGGGGAATGATGTTTTTCCCATGGCTTACTTCCTCTTCGCCTTCTTGTCGGCGGCGTGGCCGTGGAAGGTGCGCGTCGGCGAGAACTCGCCGAACTTGTGGCCCACCATTTCCTCGGACACGGACACCGGCACATGCTTGTGGCCGTTGTAGACGCCGAACGTCAGACCGACGAACTGCGGAAGGATCGTGGAGCGGCGGCTCCAGATCTTGATGACCTCCGACCGGCTCGCCGAACGGGCGACCTCGGCCTTTTTCAGAAGGTATCCGTCGACAAACGGACCTTTCCAAAGCGAACGCGCCATGACGGACCTCAGTTCTTCTTCTTGCGGGCGTGACGGCTCGACACGATGAACGTATCGGTCCGCTTGTTCGAGCGGGTCTTCTTACCCTTGGTCGGCTTGCCCCAGGGGGTGACCGGGTGACGACCGCCCGAGGTGCGGCCTTCGCCGCCGCCATGGGGGTGATCGACAGGGTTCATCGAGACGCCGCGGTTATGCGGACGACGGCCGAGCCAGCGCGAGCGACCCGCCTTGCCGTCGTTCCTGTTCATGTGGTCGGGGTTGGAAACCGCGCCCACGGTGGCATAGCACAGGCCGCTGATCAGGCGCTGTTCGCCCGAGTTCAGGCGGACGATGACATAGCCCTGGTCGCGACCGACGATCTGGGCGTAGTTGCCCGCGGACCGGGCGAGCTGCCCGCCCTTGCCGATCTTCAGCTCGAGATTGTGGACGATCGTGCCGATCGGCAGCGAACCCATCGGGGCCGCATTGCCGGGCTTCACGTCGACCGACGGTCCCGAGATCACGCTGTCGCCGACGGCGAGGCGCTGCGGCGCGATGATGTAGGCCTGCTCGCCGTCGCTGTACTTGATCAGCGCGATGAAGGCCGAGCGGTTGGGATCGTACTCGATCCGCTCGACGACCGCCGGAATGCCATCCTTGCCGCGACGCTTGAAGTCGATCAGGCGAAGCGTCCGCTTGTGTCCACCGCCGCGGAAGCGGACGGTGATGCGGCCGAGATTGTTGCGGCCGCCCGAAGACGACTTGCCTTCGGTCAGCACCTTCAGCGGCTTGCCCTTATAGAGCTCGCTGCGGTCGACGATCACGAGCTGGCGAAGGCTCGGCGTGGTCGGCTTGAAACTCTTCAAAGCCATGATGCAGATCCTCCCTTCACAGACCCGTGGTCACGTCGATGGAATGACCATCTTCGAGAGTCACGATTGCCTTCTTGACGTCCGAGCGCTGGCCGAGGCGGCCGCGGAAGACCTTCATCTTCCCTTCGGTGACGAGCGTGTTGACGCTCTTCACCTTGACGTCGAACAGCTTCTCGATCGCGGCCTTGATCTGCGGCTTCGTCGCAGTCTTGGCGACCTGGAAGACGACCTTGTTGTGCTCGGAGAGCATCGTCGCCTTCTCGGTGATCACCGGGCTACGAATGACATCGTAGTGCCGGGGATCCGTATTCTTCGCGGCCTGGCTCATTTGAAGCGCGCCTCCAGCGCATCGACAGCCGAGCGGGTCAGCACGAGCTTCGTGCGACGCAGGATGTCATAGACGTTGATGCCCTGGACCGGCAGCACGTCGACATTCGGGATCGAACGCGCGGCCAGGCCGAAATTGACGTCGATCTCGGCGCCGCCGATCACCAGTGCGCTCGACAGGTCGAGCTTGCTGAAATGGCCGAGCAGCAGCTTGGTCTTGGGCTCCGAGAGCTTGGCATCATCGATGATGATGATCTCCGAACCCTTGGCCTTGGCCGAGAGAGCGTGACGCAGGGCCAGCGCCCTCACCTTCTTGGGAAGGTCATGGGCATGGTCGCGCACGACCGGGCCGAAGGCCTTGCCGCCGCCGCGGAACTGCGGGGCGGAAGCCGCGCCGTGGCGTGCGCCGCCGGTGCCCTTCTGCTTGTAGATCTTCTTGCGGGTGCGGTCGACTTCCGACCGGCCCTTGGACTTATGCGTCCCGGCGCGGCGCTTGGCGAGCTGGTAGCGCACCATGCGGGCGAGGATGTCGGCGCGCGGCTCGAGGCCGAAGATCGCATCCGAAAGCTCGACCGAACCGGCCGAACCGCCTTCGAGAGTGGTGATATCGAGTTTCATCACGCGTTCTCCTCAACGGTCTCGGTCGCGGGAGCCTGCGTGTCGCCGCCAGCGGTCTTGAACTTGCCCGGCAGCGGCGCATCCTTCGGCAGGGCGCGCTTGAGCGCGTCCCGCACATGGATCCAGCCGCCGGCATGACCGGGAACCGCACCCTCGACCAGGATCAGGCCGCGCTCGACATCCGTCTGGACGACGCGCAGGTTCTGCGTGGTGACGCGCTCGGTGCCGAGATGGCCGGGCATCTTCTTGTTCTTGAAGGTCTTGCCCGGGTCCTGGCGGCCACCGGTCGAACCGATCGAGCGATGCGAGACCGAGACGCCGTGGGTGGCGCGAAGGCCGCCGAAGTTCCAGCGCTTCATGCCGCCGGCAAAGCCCTTGCCGAGCGTCGTGCCGCTGACATCGACGAACTGGCCGACGACGAAATGATCCGCCGTCAGTTCGGCGCCGACCGGGATCAACGCGTCGTCGCTGACGCGGAACTCGACGATCTTGCGCTTGGGCTCGACCTTGGCGACGGCGAAGTGGCCGCGCTCAGCCTTCGAGACGTTCTTGACCTTGGCCAAGCCCGACCCGAGCTGCACGGCGACATAGCCGTTCTTCTCGATCGTGCGATGCGCGACGACCTGGCAGTTGTCGAGCTTCAGCACGGTGACCGGGATATGTTCGCCAGCATCTGTGAAGATGCGGGTCATCCCGACTTTCTGTGCAATCACACCGGAACGCATCGGTGCATACCTTCCCTTGGGGTCATACTCATCCAGCCAAAACGCTGGAGGCAGAGGACCCGGCTAAAACAAATCAGAGCTTGATTTCGACGTCGACGCCGGCGGCGAGATCGAGCTTCATGAGGGCGTCGACCGTCTGAGGTGTCGGGTCGACGATATCGAGCACGCGCTTGTGGGTCCGCATCTCGAACTGCTCGCGCGACTTCTTGTCGATGTGCGGCGAGCGGTTGACCGTGAACTTCTCGATGAGCGTCGGCAGCGGGATCGGTCCGCGGACCTGTGCGCCCGTCCTCTTGGCCGTCGACACGATCTCGCGCGTCGAAGCGTCGAGAATGCGGTGGTCGAACGCCTTGAGGCGGATGCGGATGTTCTGACCGTTCATGGTCTTATCTTCCTGGTGACGTGAGAAGGCGATGAGCCCGGGTAGGGCCAATCGCCCTCACGAAAACGCGTTACGCGATGATGCTTGCGACGACACCCGCACCGACGGTGCGTCCGCCTTCGCGGATGGCGAAGCGCAGCTTCTCTTCCATCGCGATCGGCACGATCAGGTGCACTTCCATGGCGATGTTGTCGCCCGGCATCACCATTTCCGTGCCCTCGGGCAGGTGCACCACGCCGGTCACGTCCGTCGTGCGGAAGTAGAACTGCGGGCGATAGTTGGTGAAGAACGGGGTGTGGCGGCCGCCCTCCTCCTTGGTCAGGATATAGGCCTCGGCCTTGAACTTGGTGTGCGGCTTGACCGAGCCCGGCTTGCACAGGATCTGCCCGCGCTCGACGTCCTCGCGCTTGGTGCCGCGCAGCAGCGCGCCGATGTTGTCGCCGGCCTGGCCCTGGTCGAGCAGCTTGCGGAACATCTCGACGCCGGTGACCGTCGTCTTGACCGTGTCCTTCAGGCCAACGATCTCGATTTCCTCGCCGACCTTGACGATGCCGCGCTCGACGCGACCCGTCACCACCGTGCCGCGGCCCGAGATCGAGAACACGTCCTCGACCGGCATCAGGAACGGCAGGTCCAGCGGACGCGCCGGCTGCGGGATGTACTCGTCGACCGTCTTCATCAGCGCCAGAACCGCGTCATGGCCGATGACCTTGTCGCCATTGTCGAGCGCGACCTTGGCCGAACCCTTGGTGATCGGGATGTCGTCGCCGGGGAAGTCGTACTTCGACAGAAGCTCGCGGATCTCCATCTCGACGAGCTCGAGCAGCTCGGCGTCGTCGACGAGATCGACCTTGTTCATGAACACCACCAGCGCGGGCACGCCGACCTGGCGCGCCAGCAGGATGTGCTCGCGGGTCTGCGGCATCGGGCCGTCGGCCGCCGACACCACCAGGATCGCGCCGTCCATCTGCGCCGCACCCGTGATCATGTTCTTCACATAGTCGGCGTGGCCGGGGCAGTCGACGTGGGCGTAGTGGCGCGCGACCGTCTCGTACTCGACGTGAGCGGTCGAGATCGTGATGCCGCGGGCCTTCTCCTCGGGAGCCTTGTCGATCTGGTCATACGCCGTGAACGTGGCACCACCCGACTCCGCCAGAACCTTCGTGATCGCAGCCGTCAAAGACGTCTTGCCATGGTCGACGTGACCAATCGTTCCAATGTTGCAATGCGGCTTCGTGCGCGCGAATTTCTCTTTGGCCATCGTAGCCTCCGTCCGTCAGGTCGTTTTAAGTCGAAAAGGGTTCAGATCGAGCAGGTCAGGCGTATTTGGCCTGGACTTCGGCGGCGACCGCCGAAGGAACCTGCTCGTAGTGGTCGAACTGCATGGTGTAGTTGGCGCGTCCCTGGCTGAACGAGCGCAGCTGGTTGACGTAGCCGAACATGTTGGCGAGCGGGACCATCGCATTCACGACGACCGCGTTGCCGCGCATGTCCTGGCCCTGGATCTGGCCGCGACGCGAGTTCAGATCGCCGATGACCGAACCGGTATAGTCTTCCGGGGTCACCACCTCGACCTTCATGATCGGCTCGAGCAGCACGGAGCCGCCCTTCTGCAGACCTTCGCGCAGCGCAGCACGCGACGCGATTTCGAAGGCGAGAGCTGACGAGTCAACCTCGTGGAAGGCGCCGTCGACCAACGTCACCTTGACGTCCACGACCGGGAAGCCGGCGATGACGCCCGAGCCGATGACCGAGTTGAGGCCCTTCTCGACGCCAGGGATGTATTCCTTCGGCACCGTGCCGCCGACGACCTTGGACTCGAACAGAAAGCCCTTGCCGACTTCGTTGGGCTCGACCACCAGCTTGACGCGGGCGAACTGGCCCGTACCGCCTGTCTGCTTCTTGTGGGTGTAGTCGATATCGACCTTCTTGGTCAGGGTCTCGCGATAGGCCACCTGCGGCGCGCCGATATTGGCGTCCACCTTGTAGGTCCGGCGCAGGATGTCGACCTTGATGTCGAGATGAAGTTCGCCCATGCCCTTGAGAATGGTCTGGCCGCTCTCCTGGTCGGTCGAAACGCGGAACGACGGATCCTCGTTCGCGAGCTTGGCCAGGGCCAGGCCCAGCTTCTCCTGGTCGGCCTTGGACTTCGGCTCGATCGCGATCGTGATGACCGGCTCGGGGAATTCCATCCGCTCCAGGATGACGGCCTTGATCGGATCGCACAGCGTGTCGCCGGTGCGGACATCCTTGAGGCCGGCCAGAGCGACGATGTCGCCGGCGAAAGCCTCCTTGATGTCTTCGCGGTTGTTCGCGTGCATCAGCAGCATGCGGCCGACGCGCTCTTTCTTGTCGCGGGTCGAGTTGATGACGCCAGCGCCCGTCTCGACCTTGCCAGAATAGACGCGGCAGAAGGTGATCGTGCCGACGAAGGGGTCGTCCATGATCTTGAAGGCAAGCATGGAGAAGGGATCCTCGTCCGTCGGATGACGAACGGTCTCTTCCTCGGTCTTGAAGTCGATGCCCTTGATCTCGCCGCGATCCACGGGGGACGGCAGGAAGTCGACAACTGCATCAAGAAGCGGCTGCACGCCCTTGTTCTTGAAGGCCGAACCGCAAAGCACGGGATGGAAGGCGCGGCGCTGGACAGCAGTGCGGATCAGGCGGCGCAGCGTCTCGGCGTCGGGCTCGGTGCCTTCGAGATAGGCCTCCATCGCCACGTCGTCCATGTCGACGGCGGCTTCGACCAGCTTGCTGCGGTATTCGGCGGCCTTGTCGGCAAGGTTGGCAGGAATGTCCTGCTCCTCGAACGAAGCGCCCAGCGCTTCACCGTTCCAGACGATCGCCTTCATCTTGATCAAGTCGATCACGCCGACGAAGTCGGACTCGGACCCGATCGGGATCTGCAGGCACACCGGCTTGCCGGCGACACGGTCGATGATGTCCTGAACGCAGCGATAGAAATCGGCGCCGATCTTGTCCATCTTGTTGACGAACACGATGCGCGGCACGTCGTATTTGTCGGCCTGGCGCCAGACGGTCTCAGTCTGGGGCTCGACGCCCTGGTTGCCGTCGAGAACGCAGACGGCGCCATCGAGCACACGCAGCGAACGCTCGACTTCGATGGTGAAGTCGACGTGGCCGGGGGTGTCGATGATGTTCAGGCGATGCTCGCGCCACAGGCAGGTGGTCGCAGCCGAGGTGATCGTGATGCCACGCTCCTGCTCCTGCTCCATCCAGTCCATGGTGGCTGCGCCGTCATGGACTTCGCCGATCTTGTGCGACTTGCCGGTGTAATACAGCACGCGCTCGGTGGTCGTGGTCTTGCCGGCGTCGATATGCGCCATGATGCCGAAATTGCGGTATCGGTCGATGGGATGAGTGCGTGCCATGGTAGCGCTCTGTCTTTCTCTAAAGCCGACGGACGGTTACCAGCGATAATGCGAGAAGGCGCGGTTGGCTTCCGCCATCCGGTGCGTGTCTTCACGCTTCTTCACGGCATTTCCGCGGTTGCTGGCGGCGTCCATCAGCTCGGACGAGAGACGCTCGACCATCGTCTTGTCGTTGCGGCCGCGAGCGGCCGTGATCAGCCAGCGGATCGCCAGCGCCTGACGGCGCTCGGTGCGAACCTCGACCGGAACCTGGTAGGTGGCGCCGCCGACGCGACGCGAACGGACCTCGATCGCCGGAGCGACGTTCTCGAGCGCGCTCTTGAACACGGCGAGCGGATCGCTCTTCATCTTGCCCTCGATGATGTCGAAGGCGCCGTAGACGATCCGCTCGGCGGTCGACTTCTTGCCTTCATACATCACCGAATTCATGAACTTCGTCACGATGATATCGTGGAACTTCGGATCCGGGATAACTTCGCGCTTTTCAGCACTATGGCGGCGGGACATCGTCTAGTCTCCGTAAAATCTTCAAAGCTGCGAACCGGCGGGGCATCGGGCCCTGCCGATCAGGCAGAACTCACTTCGGACGCTTGGCGCCGTACTTCGAACGACGCTGCTTGCGGTTCTTGACGCCCTGGGTGTCGAGCACGCCGCGCAGGATGTGGTAGCGCACGCCGGGCAAATCCTTGACGCGGCCGCCGCGGATCATGACGACGGAGTGTTCCTGAAGGTTGTGGCCTTCACCGGGAATGTATCCGATCACCTCGAAGCCGTTGGTCAGGCGCACCTTGGCGACCTTACGCAGAGCGGAGTTCGGCTTCTTCGGCGTCGTCGTATAGACGCGCGTGCAGACGCCGCGCTTCTGCGGGCAGGACTCGAGCGCCGGAGCGGTGTTGCGCGCCTTGACGGGCGAACGCGGCTTGCGAATGAGCTGGCTGATTGTCGGCATTCTGGCCTCTCGCTCCCACTGAGCGTTTGGAAATCGCTAAATCTTTGCCCAGACCAACCAAAGCCATGACACAAACGAAGCCGCGCCATCGGCTCCCGGCAGGGAAACCTCAGGCGCGTTCGCCAGCAGAGGAACACGGATCGCTCCGCGTTCATGCATCTTGCCATGTCGTCAATCGACGCTGGAATTCCGGTGGAGTTTCGGCCGCGAAATTCGCCAGCAACAAAGGCTAAGGCGACATACGTGTCCGACAACCACCGATAGTGGCGCGCTTATGACTCGGGCGGAGATTCGCGTCAACCCCGAATATGCAGTGCCGCAAGGCGGGACCGCCGGGCCGGCGCCTCAATCCTCGTCCTCTTCGGCGCTCTCGCGCATCTGATCGGTCCAGAGGCGCCGGTAGAGACCGCCCCGCTTCTTCAGCAGTTCGGAATGGGTTCCGCGCTGGACGAGGCGCCCGGCATCGAGAACGACGATTTCGTCCATGTCGATAACCGATGTCAGCCGATGCGTCACGAACAGCAGGGTCCGCCCCTTGCCGATCTTCTTCAAGGTGCGGTTGACGGCCGCCTCAGTCGTCTGGTCGAGCGCCGAGGTCGCCTCGTCGAGCAGCAGGATCGCGGGATCGCGGACCAACGCTCGCGCAATCGCGATGCGCTGGCGCTGCCCGCCCGACAGCGTATCGCCGCGTTCGCCGACCATGGTCTCATAGCCCTGCGGCTGGGCCGCGATGAATTTATGGATTTCGGCTTGCCTGGCCGCTGCCTCGACCTGCGCGTCGCTCGCATCAAGCGACCCTAGCCGGATGTTCTCGCGAAACGTCGTGTTGAACAGCACGTTCTCCTGGAACACGATCGCCATCTGCGCCCGCAGGGAATCGCGCGTGACGTCGGCGATGTCGACGCCGTCGATCGTCACCCTGCCCTGCCTCGTATCGTAGAAGCGCAGCAGCAGGCTCAGCAGCGTGCTCTTGCCCGCCCCGCTCGGCCCCACGATCGCGACGCGGCGCCCCGCCGGAATCACGAGATCGAGCCGGTCGAGCTGCCTGCGCACGCCATCATAGGAAAAGCTGACCCGCTCGAAGGCGATCTGCGTCGTGATGCGCGGCGCCTCGACGGCATCGGGCTTGTCGGAGACCCTGATCGGCTCGTCCAGGATCTGGTTCATGTGCCGGACGGCTCCCGCGGCGTCGATGACCACGGGGATGTACTGGGTCAGGTGGTTCAGGTTGTAGGTGATCTCCCAGAACACGCTCTCGAACGCGACGAAGGTGCCGATCGTGATCACGTCGTTGAAGGTCAGATAGGCGCCGACCGCCAGCACGAGCAGATGCAGCCACAGCACCGCGATCGTGATCGAGCGTTCGACGATGGTGTTGAGGAAGGTCGAGCGCTGCTGGGCCGCCCGCAGCATCTGGTTGCGCTGGGTGAACCAGCGCAGCGACAGGCCCTGCAGTCCAAATGCCTTGACGACCGCCTGGGCGCCGACATTCTCCTGCACCACCCCGAGCTCGCCGGCCTGCGCCCGCTTCACCTCGTAGCTTGCCAGAACCGCTCGCGGCGTCACGATCCGCGGCACGATCAGCACGAGCGGAAAGATCAGAAGCGCCAGCAGGCCGAGTTGCGGGTTCAGCACCATCAACAGGACGATGCCGGCGATCAGTTCCAGAAGCGGCAGCACGCCCCAATTGGCGAGGTTGATGACGGCTTCCTCATAGGTCGTCATGTCGTTAGAGAAACGCGACAGAACCTCGCCCTTGCGGCTCCTGTTGTAGAAGCTCACCGGCAGTTTCTGGATATGGGCGAAAAGGTTCCGGCGAACGTCCGCGGCTATGGCCGAGGTCACTTTCGCATCCTGCCATTCGTACCAGATCGCGACGACCGAGGTGACGAGGCCAGCGACGCCGAGGACGGCGAGGACGAGAAGCAGCTGCGAGTAGTTCTTCTCCTCGAAGACCTCGTCGATCAGGTATTTGAGCACGAGCGGCATCGAGACGTTGAACGCCATCTCGACCAGCAGGCCGAGCCCGACCAGTACGATGCCGGAGCGATGGGCCGATAGATAAGGCCTCGTGAAGGCGAAGACGCTGCTGAAGGCCCCTGCCGCTTCGGCGGCAGAGTAGTTCACCGGGCCGTCATGGTCCTCGTCGTCATCGATATCGTCTTCCTCATCATCCTCGTCGTCATCGTCGTCATCGTCGACTTCGACTCGCGACTGCGAAGACTTCGCCGGCGCAGCGACGGGGAGCACGCTCTTGCGTTCCACGGGGACAGCAGCTGTGACGGACGGGACATCGATCGCTGCCGCAGAGGTGGTGGCCCGGCCCGGGTCACTGGCATCGTCGGCCGCTGGAGGCTGCTTGTCGTCACTCACGCGATCTTCGGCAGAACGCATTCAAGCGGCCACCGCCCTCTATCTAGATGATGTGTTCGGCGACTGGATGATGATCGGCGGACATCAGTCGCCGCGGGTCGGCTTCAGCCGGTCGAAGAAGCAGTAGCGCAGGCTTTCCGCATCTTCGTACCACTGACCCGGCCCTTTGCCTGCCGCGAGCGTGCGTTGCCAGGCGGCATCCAGCCGGTCGCGCTGCTCAAGCGCCACATCGAAATCCTCGTCGAAGAAAAGCTCCGACCACTCCCACCATGTCGCCAGCTTCTTCACCCCGCGCAGAAGATCGTACCTGTCGCAGACCTGGGAGGTGAGATCGCTGGTCACCGAGCCGAAATAGACTCCTCGCCTGCATACGCGATGCAGTTCGGAGATCGCCGCCTTGACGCGGCGTGGGCTGAGATGGCTGAGGCAGGTCTCGTAGACGACGTCGAAGGAGCGCGTTTTGAACGGCAAGTCCGCTACCGTGCCGCAGCGGTTGTACTTGCGCAGATGCGCCGGCGTCTTCGCGTGGATGTAGCGGTTCTTCTCGATTCCCCAGGCGTCGATGCCGAGATCGCGCAACGCTCCGACGAGTTCTCCGGACGCCGAGCCCGCCACGAGCAGCCGATATGCCGGCCCCGTTTCCCACACCAGCTCGATCATGTCGCGGATGTAGAGGGGGTCGCTGAACCGCGACCAGACCTCTGCATAGGGGCCGGCACCGCGATAGAGGTCGAAATAGCTGCGGTCGATACGGGGGCTAGGCTTTGGTACGACGACCGGATCTGGGCCGTTGGCAGCAGCAGCCCGGGCGAGCCCGGTGTCGTAGCGCCGCTTCATCAACTCGGTCAGGAGGAGATCGGTCGCAATATCGGAAGAATCGAGCAGACCGTTCAGGGTCGAGTCGAACAGATAGTCGCCGACGACCAGAAGCCCCGGATGCTCCTTGGGCTCGGGGCGATGGTTGGTCAGGACATCGCGAACCGGCATTCCACCGGGGATCGCGTTCACCGATGCGAGCCAGCGGTGAACCTTGCCCTCGATGAAATGCGGATGGGGGTCTCCGATCGATGCGGGCACCGATTTCAGAACCGTCCTGATCAGTTCGTCATCGCTGAGATTGGCAAAGGACAGCGCATCGACGCCGGCGATCAGCCAGTTCAGGACGCCATTGCGTCCGACATCGTGACGCGAGCCTTCGATATAGACGCAGCAGCCTCCGAAGCTCTCGGACATGAACCACGAGCCCTCCACCTTTCCCTCCCAGAAAGGCCGATCGAAGAGCGCGGCGACCCGCAGATAATGGGCGGGGCGGTCGAAATGGGCGATGTGCCGGGACATGCTGCGCCTCAGGACTTCGCTGTCCCAGGCGACGGTGCCGAGCCAGTTGTGCGGAAGGCACATCACCACGAGATCGAACTCTCGGCTCTCCGGACCCTTGCCGTTCAGCATACCGAGGCGATAGCGCCCCTCTTCCGTCTTGCCGACGTTCAGGACCCTGTGGTTGAGCTGGATATCGGCATCGATGGCGGCGCTCAGCCCTTCGATGATCTGCTCGTTGCCGTTCTGGACCGAATAGACCTCGATATAGCCGTCAACATCCATCAGATAGTTCTTCAGCGCGTTGAGGCCATTCGAGACATGCCCCTCGGACGCGATGTCGGATCGGGCCATGACTTGCAGGAAACGGCGCGCCTTCGCGTCGGCCACCTCGCGATCAAGCACCTCTTCGGCGCTGATGAAGGCCCAGGGGTGACGGTTGTCCTGCTTGCCCGCTCCCTGATAGTAGGCGGCCGGAGACATGCTGTCGGCGCAGGTCTTGCGGAACGCGACGATCGCATCGGCGGTTGCGGTGCCATAGCGTGTCCGCATCCCATCGACGCCCAAGACCACCTCGCCGTCCAGCACGACCGCTTCGGAATCCATCGCTGTGGTCTGAAAGCCCAGTTCCTGCACCAGTTCGCGCAAGGGGTCGTGGCCCAGCATCGAATAGCCGTAGATTTCAGCGACACCCGCCTCGTACATCGCCGGAGTACTGTCAAATTTCCGCGTCAGGACCTTTCCGCCAAGCCGCTCTGACGCCTCGAAAATCGTAACCCGGCACATTTCGCCGATTTTCTTCTTGATATGCCACGCAGTCATCAAGCCGCCGGGCCCACCGCCGACGATCGCTAGTTCCAACATCGAAAACTACGCCAGTTCCTGTTACGATATGGCGCATGATGACGTACTCCGGCTCCAAAAGCGACCCGAAAATGCCTTAATTGACGGTCGTTCCGTATGACCGTCCTGGACGAGCGGGGAAGACGCGATATCGTCGGCCGCACCTCAGCGGATTGGGTCCAACATGAAAAAGGCCGCCCGAAGGCGGCCTTGATCAGGACGATAGGGTTGGGAGACGCGCAGAAAGCGCGTCCCGATCACTCCGCTGCGGGCAACGCCGCTGCGACGGCAGCAGCCGCGGCCTTCGCAGCCGAAGCCGCGGCACGGGCCGCAGCATCGGCCTTCTGGCCGACGATGAGATCGTCGCGACGCGTCGCCACCTGCTTGATGCGGGCGACCTGGGCGCCGGTGCCGGCCGGGATGAGCGAGCCGACGATGACGTTCTCCTTGAGGCCTTCCAGCGTATCGTACTTGCCGTTGACCGCCGCCTCGGTGAGGACGCGGGTGGTCTCCTGGAACGACGCCGCCGAGATGAACGAACGCGTCTGCAGGCTCGCCTTGGTGATGCCGAGCAGGACAGGCACGCCGGAGGCGGGCTTCTTGCCCTCTTCCGCCATCTTCTGGTTGATCTCGCGCAATTCGATGCGGTCGACCTGGTCGCCGGTCAGGATGTCGGTATCGCCGGATTCGGTGATCTCGACCTTCTGCAGCATCTGCCGGACGATGACCTCGATGTGCTTGTCGTTGATGCCCACGCCCTGGAGGCGATAGACCTCCTGGATCTCGTTCACCAGATAAGCCGCCAACTCCTCGACGCCCTTGATCGCAAGGATGTCGTGCGGGGCCGGATTGCCGTCGAGGATGTAGTCGCCCATCTCGACGACGTCGCCGTCCTGGAGATGGATGTGCTTGCCCTTGGGGATCAGGTACTCGAGCCCTTCCGAGCCGTCATGCGGGGTCAGCGTAACGCGGCGCTTGTTCTTGTAGTCCTTGCCGAAGCCGATCACGCCGGCCTTCTCTGCGATGATCGCCGCATCCTTGGGACGACGCGCCTCGAACAGCTCCGCCACCCGCGGCAGACCGCCGGTGATGTCGCGGGTCTTGGCCGAGTCGGTCGAGACGCGGGCCAGCACGTCGCCGGCCTTGATCATCGCGCCCGGCTCCATCGAGATGATGCCCTCGACCGGCAGGATGTACCGCGCTTCGCCGCCACGGGCGAGCTTGGCGATCTTGCCGTCCGGTCCATGCACCGTCAGCGCCGGACGCAGATCCGACGTACGGGCCGAGCCGCGCCAGTCGATGACGACGCGCTTGTTGATGCCTGTCGCCTCGTCGGTCGTCTCGGTGATCGACATGCCGTCGACCAGGTCCTCGTAGCCGACGGAGCCGTCGACCTCCGCCAGGATCGGGCGGGAATAGGGATCCCACTCGATCAGGCGCTGGCCGCGCTTGACTTTGTCGCCCTCGTCGACCCGCAGCTTCGAGCCGAACTGGACCCGGTGCACCGCGCGCTCCGCCCCGTCCGGTCCCACGATCACCACGGCGATGTTGCGCGCCATGGCGATGAGGTCGCCGTCCGAATTGCGGGCGAGGTTGCTGTTGCGGATCCTGACCGTGCCCTCGAAGTTCGACTCGGTGAAGGACTGGTCGGCGATCGTGGCAGCGCCGCCGATGTGGAAGGTGCGCATGGTGAGCTGCGTACCCGGCTCGCCGATCGACTGCGCCGCGATGACGCCGACGGCCTCGCCCATGTTGACGGGCGTGCCGCGGGCAAGATCGCGTCCGTAGCAGGTCGCGCAGACGCCGTTCTTGGTGGCGCAGGTCAGCACCGAACGGATCTTAACTTCCTGCACGCCGGCAGCGTTGATCGCCTCGATATGCGCCTCGTCGATCATCGTGCCCTTCGGCACCAGGACCTTGCCGTCGATATCGGTGACATCCTCCGCGGCCGAACGGCCGAGGATGCGGATTCCGAGCGAGGCGACGACCTGGCCCGCATCGATGATGGCGCGCATCTTGATGCCGCTCTCCGAGCCGCAATCGACTTCGGAGATGATCGCATCCTGCGCCACATCGACGAGACGACGCGTCAGATAGCCGGAGTTGGCCGTCTTCAGCGCGGTATCGGCGAGGCCCTTGCGGGCGCCGTGGGTCGAGTTGAAGTACTCGAGAACGTCGAGGCCTTCCTTGAAGTTCGAGATGATCGGCGACTCGATGATCTCGCCCGAGGGCTTGGCCATCAGGCCGCGCATCGCCGCGAGCTGCTTCATCTGGGCTGGCGAACCGCGCGCACCCGAATGGCTCATCATGTAGATCGAGTTGATCGGCAGATCGCGACCGTTCTTGTCTTTCTTCACGGTCGAGATGCGCGCCATCATCTCCTGGGCGAGCTTGTCGGAGCACTTTGCCCAGGCGTCGACGACCTTGTTGTACTTCTCGCCCTGGGTGATCAGGCCGTCCTGGTACTGCTGCTCGTAATCCTTGGCGAGAACGCGCGTCGTATCGACGATCTCCCACTTGTTTTCGGGGATCACCATGTCGTCCTTGCCGAACGAGATGCCGGCCTTGAAGGCGTGCGTGAAGCCCAGCGACATGATGCGGTCGCAGAAGATCACCGACTCCTTCTGACCGCAGCCGCGATAGACGGCGTCGATCATTCCCGAGATTTCCTTCTTCGTCATCAGGCGGTTGCTGACGTCGAAGGTCATGTTCGGGTGCCTGGGCAGTGCCGTCGAGAGAATGACGCGGCCGGGCGTGGTGTCGTAGATCTTGGTGTAGTCCTTGCCGTCGGCCCCAACGCCGGTCCAGCGGTATTTGATCTTGGAATGCAGCGTCACGACCTTCTCGTGCAGCGCATATTCAAGCTCGCCGATGTCGCCGAAGATCTTGCCCTGGCCCGGCTCGCCGTCGGAGACGATCGAGAGGTAGTACAGGCCCAGAACGATGTCCTGCGACGGCACGATGATCGGAAGACCATTGGCCGGGTGTAGGATGTTGTTGGTCGACATCATCAGGACGCGCGCCTCCAGCTGCGCTTCCAGCGACAGCGGAACGTGCACGGCCATCTGGTCGCCGTCGAAGTCGGCGTTGAAGGCGGCGCAGACCAGCGGGTGAAGCTGGATCGCCTTGCCCTCGATCAGCGTCGGCTCGAAGGCCTGGATGCCCAGGCGGTGGAGCGTCGGCGCGCGGTTCAGCATCACCGGATGCTCGCGGATGACCTCGTCCAGGATGTCCCAAACCTCCGGCTTCTCCTTCTCGACCAGCTTCTTGGCCTGCTTGACCGTGGTCGAGTAGCCCTTGGCGTCGAGGCGCGCATAGATGAACGGCTTGAACAGCTCAAGCGCCATCTTCTTGGGCAGCCCACACTGGTGCAGCTTCAGCTCCGGACCCACGACGATGACCGAACGGCCGGAATAGTCGACGCGCTTGCCGAGCAGGTTCTGGCGGAAGCGGCCCTGCTTGCCCTTCAGCATGTCGGCAAGCGACTTCAGCGGGCGCTTGTTGGCACCCGTGATGACGCGGCCGCGACGGCCGTTGTCGAACAGCGCGTCGACCGACTCCTGCAACATCCGCTTTTCGTTGCGGATGATGATGTCGGGCGCGCGCAGCTCGATCAGCCGCTTCAGGCGGTTGTTGCGGTTGATGACGCGGCGATACAGGTCGTTCAGGTCGGAGGTCGCGAAGCGGCCGCCATCGAGCGGCACCAGCGGGCGCAGATCGGGCGGGATCACCGGGACGATGGTCATGACCATCCATTCCGGCTTGTTGCCCGACTGCTGGAAGGCCTCGATGATCTTGAGGCGCTTCATCAGCTTCTTGGGCTTCAACTCCGACGTCGTCGTCGCGATCTCATGCTTGAGATCGGCGTTGATCTGGTCGAGGTCGAGCGCGCGCAGCATCTCGCGGATGGCTTCCGCGCCGATCATGGCGGTGAAGGTGTCGGCGCCGTACTCTTCCTGGCAGCGGACATACTCCTCCTCGGACAGGATCTGACGGTCCTTGAGGGGCGTCAGGCCCGGCTCGATGACGACATACGACTCGAAATAGAGGATGCGCTCGAGATCCTTGAGCGGCATGTCCATCAAGAGGCCGATGCGCGAGGGCAGCGACTTCAGGAACCAGATATGGGCGACAGGCGCGGCGAGTTCGATATGGCCCATGCGCTCGCGCCGGACGCGGGCGAGCGTGACTTCGACGCCGCACTTTTCGCAGATGACGCCCTTGAACTTCATGCGCTTGTACTTGCCGCACAGGCACTCGTAGTCCTTGATCGGCCCGAAGATGCGGGCGCAGAACAGGCCGTCGCGCTCCGGCTTGAACGTCCGATAGTTGATGGTCTCCGGCTTCTTGATCTCGCCGTATGACCAGGACAGGATCTTCTCCGGGCTGGCGATCGAGATGCGGATCGCATCGAACGCCTGCTGCACCGGCTGCTGCCCAAAGAGATTCATGACCTCTTGCTTCATCGCCTGCTCTCCTGCGACCAGTGGGGGTTCTTGAACCGCCCTGCCCGGCCTTCATGCGATCGGCCGGCGGCGTGAGTGCCGCCGGCTTTCTGTCTCGTGACGACGCTGCCCTCTGCGGGCCTGCGCGCCTTATTCGGCCGCTTCGGCCGGCGGCAACTCGCCGGTCTTGGGCTTGTTGTTGATCAGTTCGACATTGAGGCCGAGCGAGCGCATTTCCTTGACGAGCACGTTGAAGCTCTCGGGAATGCCCGCCTCGAAGTTGTCCTCGCCGCGCACGATCGACTCGTAGACCTTGGTGCGGCCCGCGACGTCGTCCGACTTCACCGTCAGCATCTCCTGCAGCGTGTAGGCGGCGCCATAGGCTTCCAGCGCCCAGACCTCCATCTCGCCGAAGCGCTGTCCGCCGAACTGCGCCTTGCCGCCCAGCGGCTGCTGGGTGACGAGCGAGTACGGGCCGATCGAACGGGCATGGATCTTGTCGTCGACCAGATGGTGCAGCTTGAGCATGTAGATGTAGCCCATCGTCACCTTGCGGTCGAAGGGCTCGCCGGTGCGGCCGTCATAGAGCGTCGACTGACCCGACGAGTGCAGACCCGCCTGCTCCAGCAGCCGCTCGATATCGGCCTCCTTGGCGCCGTTGAACACCGGTGTCGCCATCGGCACGCCGCGGCGCAGGTTCTGGCCCATCTCGACGAGCTCGGTCTCGTCCATCGAGGCGATGATCTCGTTGTCCTCGTAGACGGCTTCGAACGAGGCACGCAGCGCCTTGTAGTCGTTCGACTTCTTGTAAGCGTCGAGCGCCGCGCCGATCTGCTTGCCCAGACCTGCGGCGGCCCATCCGAGATGGGTCTCCAGAATCTGGCCGACATTCATGCGCGAGGGCACGCCGAGCGGGTTGAGCACGATGTCGGCATGGGTGCCGTCCTCGAGGAAGGGCATGTCCTCGGCAGCCACGATGCGCGAGACCACGCCCTTGTTGCCGTGGCGGCCGGCCATCTTGTCGCCCGGCTGGATCTTGCGCTTCACCGCGACGAAGACCTTGACCATCTTCATCACGCCCGGAGGCAGCTCGTCGCCGCGCTGCAGCTTCTCGACCTTGTCGAGGAAGCGCTGCTCGAGGCGCTTCTTCGACTCGTCGTACTGCTTCCGCATCGCCTCGATTTCGGTCATCAGGGCGTCGTCGCCGGTGGCGAACAGCCACCACTGCGAGCGCGGGAACTCGGTCATGCCCTCGCGGGTGATGACCGTGTCCTTCTTGAAGCCCTTGGGACCGGCGAGACCGGTCTTGCCGGTCAGGATGTCGCCGAGACGCGCGAAGGTGTTGCGGTCCAGGATCGCCTGCTCGTCGTCGCGGTCCTTGGCGAGACGCTCGATCTCCTCGCGTTCGATCGCCTGGGCGCGCTCGTCCTTGTCGACGCCATGGCGGTTGAACACGCGCACTTCCACGATCGTGCCCTGCACGCCGGGCGGAACCCGCAGCGAGGTGTCGCGGACGTCGGAGGCCTTCTCGCCGAAGATGGCGCGCAGCAGCTTCTCTTCCGGCGTCATCGGGCTTTCGCCCTTGGGCGTGATCTTGCCGACGAGAATGTCGCCGGCCGCCACTTCCGCGCCGATATAGACGATGCCGGCCTCGTCGAGGTTCTTCAGCGCCTCTTCCGAAACGTTCGGAATATCGCGCGTGATTTCCTCCGGCCCGAGCTTGGTGTCGCGGGCCATGACCTCGAATTCCTCGATATGGATCGAGGTAAAGATGTCGTCAGAGACGATCTTCTCCGAGAGCAGGATCGAGTCCTCGAAGTTGTAGCCGTTCCACGGCATGAACGCGACGAGCACGTTGCGGCCGAGAGCAAGCTCGCCGAACTCGGTCGACGGGCCGTCCGCGACGATGTCACCCTTCTTGATGATGTCGCCGACGCGCACCAGCGGACGCTGCGTGATGCAGGTAGACTGGTTCGAGCGCTGGAACTTCTGCAGACGGTAGATGTCGACGCCGGGCTTGGTCGGGTCCATCTCGTCCGACGCGCGGATGACGATACGCGTCGCATCGACCTGGTCGACCACGCCGGAGCGGCGCGCGGCGATCGCTGCACCCGAGTCACGGGCGACGACGGCTTCCATGCCGGTGCCGACGAAGGGCGCGTCGGCACGAACCAGCGGCACCGCCTGGCGCTGCATGTTCGAGCCCATCAGCGCGCGGTTGGCGTCGTCGTTCTCGAGGAACGGGATCAGCGCCGCGGCGACCGAGACGAGCTGCTTGGGCGACACGTCCTGGAAATCGACCTTGTCGACCGGCGTCACGATCACCTCACCGGCGCGACGGCAGACGATCAGGTCGTCGGTAAGACGGCCTTCCTTGTCCACGGCTGCGTTGGCCTGGGCGACGTTGTACTTCGCCTCCTCCATCGCCGAGAGATAGATGATCTCGTCGGTCTGCTTGCCGTCGCGGATGCGGCGATAGGGGCTCTCGATGAAGCCGTACTTGTTCACCCGCGCGAAGGTGGCGAGCGAGTTAATCAGTCCGATATTCGGGCCTTCCGGCGTCTCGATCGGGCAGATGCGGCCGTAATGCGTCGGGTGCACGTCGCGCACCTCGAAGCCGGCGCGCTCGCGGGTCAGACCACCGGGTCCAAGCGCCGAAAGACGACGCTTGTGAGTGACTTCCGAGAGCGGGTTCGTCTGGTCCATGAACTGCGACAGCTGCGACGAGCCGAAGAATTCGCGCACCGCTGCGGCCGCCGGCTTGGCGTTGATGAGGTCCTGCGGCATCACCGTGTCGATATCGACCGAGGACATCCGCTCCTTGATGGCGCGCTCCATGCGCAGGAGGCCCAGGCGATACTGGTTCTCCATCAGCTCGCCGACCGAACGCACGCGGCGGTTGCCGAGATGGTCGATGTCGTCGATCTCGCCCTTGCCGTCGCGCAGATCGACCAGCGCCTTGACGACCGCGAAGATGTCCTCCTTGCGGAGGATCCGGACGGTGTCCTCGGCGTCGAGGTCGAGGCGCATGTTCATCTTGACGCGGCCGACGGCCGACAGGTCGTAGCGCTCCGAGTCGAAGAACAGCGACTGGAACATGTTCTCGGCAGTCTCAAGCGTCGGCGGCTCGCCGGGACGCATCACGCGATAGATGTCGAACAGCGCCTCTTCCCGGCGCGAGTTCTTGTCCACGGTAAGCGTGTTGCGGATATAGGGGCCGACCGTGATGTGGTCGATGTCGAGCACCGTGATCTCGTCGTAGCCCTTGGCGATCAGATCGACGAGATTGCCCTTGATGTCGCCGGTCTTGGCCTCGGCGGCCATTGTCAGCTCTTCGCCGGCCTCGGCATGAACTTCGCCGGTCTCGGGGTCGACGATGTCCTCGGCGATGTACTGGCCGACGAGATCCTCGTCGGTCGCGCGCAGGAACTTGAGGCCCTTTTCAGCAAGCTGGCGCGCGGTGCGGGCAACGAGCTTCTTGCCGGCCTCGACCACGACCTCGCCGGTATCGGCGTCGATCAGGTCGACGGTCGCCTTGAAGCCCTTCATGCGCTCGGCATCGTAGGGAACGCGCCAGCCCTTGCCGTCGCGGACATAGGTGATGTGCGCATAGAAGCGGCTGAGGATCTCCTCGCCGTCCATGCCGAGCGCAAACAGCAGCGATGTGACGGGAATCTTACGCTTCCGGTCGATGCGCGCGTAGACGATGTCCTTGGCGTCGAACTCGATGTCGAGCCAGGAGCCGCGATAGGGGATGATGCGCGCGGCGAAGAGCAGCTTGCCCGAAGAGTGGGTCTTGCCCTTGTCGTGGTCGAAGAACACGCCCGGCGAACGGTGCATCTGCGAGACGATGACGCGCTCGGTGCCGTTGACGATGAAGGTGCCGTTGTCGGTCATGAGCGGCATGTCGCCCATGTAGACATCCTGCTCCTTGATGTCCTTGACCGACTTCGCCTGGGTGTCGGGATCGATATCGAACACGATCAGGCGCAGCGTCACCTTGAGCGGGGCCGAGAAGGTCATACCGCGCTGGCGGCACTCGTCGACGTCGTATTTCGGCGGCTCGAAGGTGTATTTGACGAATTCGAGCAGCGAGGCGCCCGAGAAATCGCCGATCGGGAACACCGAGCGGAAGACGGACTGCAGGCCTTCGTCGCCGCGGCCGCCCTTGGGCTCCTCGACCATCAGGAACTGGTCGTATGACGCCTTCTGAACCTCGATGAGGTTCGGCATCTGCGCGACTTCCTTGAGCTTTCCGAAGAACTTGCGGACGCGCCTGCGGCCCTGGAGCGAATTGACCATGTTGTTCCTCGCAATCTCTCGGACGGCTCACCCGGCGGTCCTCCGCCGAAGGTGAGTGGCGGTCGGACCGCCGGGTGAGCCGTTCGGCGCCGTATCGCGCCGACTTCATCTGGACTGAGCCCTGCAACGCCAAGCTGCGCTGACGGCCCCTGCAACCTGCCCGCACACTGGTGCGGAAACGACGCAACAGCCCCGGAGGCGGCGAGCGCCCCGGGACTGTCTGTAGTGTTAGTCTCGGACCGGCATCATGCCGGCCCTGCTCACTTGAGCTCGACCTTGGCGCCAACGGCCTCGAGCTGCTTCTTGAGCTTCTCGGACTCGTCCTTGGAGACGCCTTCCTTGACAGCCTTCGGAGCGGCTTCGACCAGGTCCTTGGCTTCCTTGAGGCCCAGGCCGGTGATGGCGCGGACTTCCTTGATGACCTCGATCTTCTTGTCGCCGATGGCGGCAAGAATGACGTTGAACTCGGTCTGCTCTTCAACGGCAGCCGCGGCGGGGCCGGCGGCCGGGCCGGCAACCGCGACGGCGGCAGCGGCGGAAACGCCCCACTTCTCTTCGAGAAGCTTGGCAAGGTCGGCGGCCTCGAGGACCGTGAGGGAGGACAGCTCGTCGACGAGCTTGGCAAGATCAGCCATGTTAGGCTCCTATATGGTAAGAGGTTCGAACGATTTTCAGGGGTAACTGGCCTGGATCAGGCCGCATCCTTGTCGGCATAAGCCTGAAACACGCGCGCGAGCTTGGCGGCAGGCGCGGTCGAGAGCTGGGCGATCTTGGTTGCCGGGGCCACGAGAAGGCCGAGCAACTTGGCGCGCAGTTCGTCGAGCGAGGGCATCGAGGCGAGAGCCTTGACACCTTCGGGGTTCAGGGCGGTCTTGCCCATCGCGCCGCCCAGGATGACGAGCTTGTCGTTTTCCTTGGCGAAAGCGGTGGCGACCTTCGGCGCCGCGACCGGATCGTTTGAATAAGCGATCAGGGTGGGACCCGTCAGCAGGTTGCTGATGGACGCGACGTCGGTGCCTTCAAGAGCGATCTTGGCCAGCCGGTTCTTTGCGACCTTCACGGTGGCGCCATTGGCCTTCATCTCGCGACGAAGCTTCTGGAACTGGGCCACCGTCAAACCCGCATAGTGGGCCACGACGACGACCGAGGTGTTTGCAAACACCCCGTTCAGCGTCGCGACGGCATCAGTTTTTGCCGTTCTATCCACTGGGCTCTCTCCGGTAGGCGGCAGGCTTGAGGGCTTGCCGCCAGTTGCACGTGCCGCTCGTCCAAAACCCCGGTTGACACCGGTACTTCATCGGAGCGACGCTCAGTGCCCTGTCCCCTCTCCGGCTTGGAAGCCGCGATCGGGCGAGATGGTTCGAACCGTCTTCGGGATCTTGCGACCCCGCTTGAGCTCTTGCACCGTCTATGCAGGCCTCTTGGCGAAATTATGCCCTCGGGCGAGCCCTCGGTGCACCTGCAGTCTCAGACAGGACTGGGTGATTCTGGCCTGGAACAAAGCGAACCATGCCACGAAAAACCCATCTTTCGGCGGCGAACCGCCAAAAAACGCGAAACGGACCCCCTCGTGACAAGCACGCTGGAGCCCACATCACTTATGGAAACAGGCCTGCGTCTTAACGCTTCAGCCTGCCTCTGCCAAGTGGTGTTTTGATCTCGGGAGATCAAGGGTGGCTGGCGGCCGGCATGAGGCCGGCCGCGCTGAATGGCTCAGCCGCCCATCACCGTGTTGGGCTCGATCTTGACGCCCGGGCCCATGGTCGAGGAGATCGCGACGCGCTGGACATAGGTGCCCTTGGCGCCGGCGGGCTTCGCCTTGGCGACGGAGTCGGCGAACGCCTTGATATTCTCGGCCAGCTTCTCGGCCGTGAACGAGACCTTGCCGACGGCGGCATGGACGATGCCGGCCTTCTCGACGCGGAACTCGACCGAACCGCCCTTGGAGGCCGCGACCGCAGTGGTCAGGTCCATGGTGACAGTGCCGACCTTCGGGTTCGGCATCAGGCCGCGCGGGCCCAGAACCTTGCCGAGACGGCCGACCAGCGGCATCATGTCCGGGGTCGCGATGCAGCGATCGAACTCGATCGTGCCCTTGGAGACGATCTCGACCAGGTCTTCCGCACCGACGATGTCGGCCCCGGCCTTCTTAGCCTCTTCCGCCTTGGCACCGCGTGCGAACACGGCGACGCGCAGGGTTCGGCCCGAGCCGTTGGGCAGGTTGCAGACGCCGCGGACCATCTGGTCGGCGTGGCGCGGATCGACGCCGAGATTCATCGAGACCTCGACGGTCTCGTCGAACTTGGCGGTGGCGCGCTCCTTGACGAAGTTGATTGCGTCGCTGAGCGGGTAGAGCTTGGTGCGGTCAATGCCGTCACGGCCCTTGACGACGCGCTTTCCGATATGTGCCATGATTGCTCCCCTCAGCCCACGACTTCCAGGCCCATGGACCGGGCGGAGCCCTTGATCATGGACGAGGCGGATTCGACCGAATCGCAGTTGAGATCGGCCATCTTCTTCTCGGCGATCTCGTTGATCTGGGCGGCGGTGACCTTGCCGACATTGCCGCCGCGGCCGGGGGTCTTGGAACCCGCGGTCAGGCCGGCAGCCTTCTTCAGCCAGTAGGACACCGGCGGCTGCTTCATCTCGAAGGTGAAGGAGCGATCCTGATACGCGGTGATGATCACCGGGATCGGCATGCCCTTTTCCATCTGCGCAGTCTTCGCGTTGAAGGCCTTGCAGAATTCCATGATGTTGAGGCCGCGCTGACCCAGCGCCGGACCGATCGGCGGCGACGGATTTGCCGCGCCCGCCGGAACCTGAAGCTTCACGTAGCCCGTGATCTTCTTTGCCATGATGGCTGCTCCTGTCGCCTGCCCCGATGCCTATCGGAACGACGACGACCCTGCCCGGACATTGCGTGTCCCGGACCAGGGTGGTTGCAGAGCGTGGTGCGGCATGAAGCTCCGGTTGGCGAACCGGCATACCTCCCACGCATGTGAGGCCGGGGCTATGGCATATCCGGGCCGGCAGGGGAAGCACTATTGTCCGGTTCGCGCGGCTCGGCAGGGAAACTCGCCCGGTTGCCGCCGCGTTCGATATAGTCGCCGAGCGCCAGGCCGATATGGATCGCGACACAGGCGACGAGGAGGAAGGCCAACACGGCGTGGCTCTTGAACAGCCACCAGTCATATCCCGCCCCTTCCGGCCAGATCGCCGGCAGCGACAGTCCGAAATAGACAGCCCTCGCACCATAGTCCGAAATGCCGGCCCAGCCCAGCAGCGGCACCAGGATCAGCCCCAGATACAAAACGGCATGGACGCCACGGCTGCCCGCTCCCGGGCTCCAGCGCCCGGCCAGATGCACCGCGGCACGGTAGATCAGCCTGACGATCACCAGCACGAGGATGCTCGCGCCGCTCGTCTTGTGGAAGGTGTAGAGTTGATCGGCGAGAGCCCCCTCGCCGATCTGCTTCATCATGACGCCGCTGGCGAACATCGCCAGCACCATCACGGCGATCAGCCAGTGCAGGACCACCGACACCCGTGGGAAGGCGCGCACCATCGGCACGGTGGACGCCGCCGTCATGCGGGCCGGCATCTGCGGCTCCGGAACCACCGTCATCGTCATGAGACTGCCTGCTGCGTATCGAAGATGTAGCCGCCGACCGCTTCGCGCAGTTCGACCGCCTGGCGGTCGAGATCCGCCGAGGCGAGCGTCACGACCTCGCCGGTGCGCCGCCAGTTCTCGACCATGCCCGCGACCTGCCGCACCTGCTCCGCGGCGAGGCGCACATCGTCGGCGGTCTTTTCCGTGCTGACGCTGATATCCTGCGAACTTGTCTCCTGGCGCCGGGCGAGACCTGCGATCGCGGCAGCCGCGCGATCGACCTCGGCGACGGCAGAGACCAGCGCCCCGACCCGGGCCGACATGCCGTCCGCAGCCGAGCGCACCGCCGCCAGTCCGATCCTGACCTCGTCCGTCGCCGTCGCGGTCCGGCTCGCCAGCTGCTTGACCTCGGTTGCCACCACCGCGAAGCCACGACCGGCCTCGCCGGCATGGGCCGCCTCGATCGTGGCATTGAGCGCGAGCAGGTTCGTCTTGCTGGCCACGACCTGGATGATGTCCATCACCTGGTCGATGCCCAGCACCGCTTTCGCCAGGGCGGTGCTGTCGGCAGCGGCGGCGGCGACCAGCGTTTTCGCGGCCTCGGCCACGCGCGACGTCGTCTGCGCTTCACCGGCGGTGTTGGCCAGCAGCACGGAGACCTCCGCGACGGAGCGGGCGACATCATCGACATGGGAAGAGGCGCGCCCGGTCGACCGGGCTGCCGCGCCGGCATGCTCATCGACGAACTGGGACAGGCCGGCAAGCTCCCCCGATGCGCTCGACATGCGGGCTGCATGCTCTTCGAGCACTGAGGCGATCCTTGCGATGCGGGCCTGGAAGGCAGTGCTTTGCGCCTGCATCCGCTCCTGATGCGCGATCTGCTCGGACAGCGTCGAAAGCCGCGTCGCCGCCGCCTCCTGCTGCGTCCGCTGCTGGCGCAGATGCGCAAGGAGGGCCCGGCCGAGCGTGCCGATCTCGTCACGACGCAGCGCCGTCCGGCTCAGCCAGTCCTGGCGCTCCTGGCCCGGCCTCAGAACCCGCGCCATGCCGATGACCGGTCGCACCAGCCAGCGATATTCAAAGGAGACGATGAGCAGCACGATGAAAAGGCCGAGCACCGCCAAAAGGATCGCATTCTGGCGCGCATTGTCGAGATGATAGGCCAGACGCCCGCTGAGGCTCGACAGGCTCTCAGTGATGGCCTCATGCAAGGCTTCGCGCGTCTTCGTCGCATGGCCGAGCGCCTCGCGGAAACCGGCTTCGCCCGCAGCCGCCCGCGAGAGCGCGCGCAGCGCATCGGTGGCACTCACGGCCTTGTCCCGCGCATCGCCTTCGAGCGAAGCGGTGAGACGCTGCGTAACGGACAGGAGCTCACGCAGATCCGCGGCGCGGCCATCGCTGCTGAAAAACGCATTTTCGCTCAGACGCCGGTGAACCGCGTTCGTCCGCACCATCTCGGCCGACGCGGCGACGTTGCTGGCGATCTGCCTGGAAAAGCCGTCGATACGGCGGGCGCCGATGATCTCGGTCGCGGCGAACAACACGGCCAGCAATCCGAGGAGACATCCCCAGAGCACGAGCCGCTGATCGACGGTTGCCTTGAAGCTCTTGGGAAACATTCAGTCCACGCCAGATGATCGGCGTGGACGTTCGGTCAATCCGCTTTCGAGATGGTTAACGGACCATCATCCCACGCGAATGTGAGGCGCTCGATCTGTCGAGGATCAGAGCTTCTCGACCTGGCTGTATTCGAGCTCGACCGGCGTGGCGCGGCCGAAGATCGAGACCGCGACCTTGAGGCGGGCGCGGCCATGATCGACGTCCTCGACGACGCCATTGAACGAGGCGAACGGACCGTCGGCGACCTTGACCTGCTCGCCGATCTCGAAGGTGACCGTCGGCTTGGGCCGCTCGATCCCCTCGGCAACCTGCCCCTTGATCCGCAATGCCTCGGTCTCGGGGATCGGCATGGGCTTGGCCTTGTCGGCGCCCAGGAAGCCCGTGACCTTCGGCGTGTTCTTGATCAGATGGTAGACCTCGTCGGTCATCTCGCACTTCACCAGCACATAGCCGGGAAAGAACTTGCGCTCGGCATCGACCTTGCGGCCGCGTCGGACCTCGACGACCTTTTCGGTCGGGACCAGCACCTCGTCGAACTTGTCGGCGAGATTGCGCTGCGCCGCCTGGTCGCGAATCGACTGCGCGACCTTGTTCTCGAAGTTCGAATAGGCGTGGACGATGTACCAGCGGGTGTTCACGTGTCTGATTCCGTTCAGCGGGCGCCGAGGATGAGGCCGAGCGACCAGCGGATGATGGTGTCGGTAAAGAGGAAGAACAGGCTCGAAACCACGACCATGGCGAGCACGAGGCCGGTGGTGATCAGCGTCTCGCGCCGCGACGGCCAGGTCACCTTGGACGCTTCGGTGCGCACCGCCTGCAGGAAGCTGAAGGGGTTGGTATTCGCCATTCGTAAGTCACCTCGGGTTCCGAAAATCGCGACGCGAACCTGAAGCCGCGACGCCGAATCGGCCGTCCTGAAACATTCGCGGCGCGGGGCTCAGGGAGCCGCGCGCCGTTTCGGTGAGCGTAATACATGGCCGGGACGGCTAAGCCAAGCCTCTTTTGCGGCGCCTCGGGGAAGACGGCGGTGCCGGTCAGTTCGCGGCGCTTTCCATGCCCTTCTCCGCGAGAATGCGCCGGGCAGCGTCGCCGCGCAGGAAGCTAAGGAAAGCGCCCGCAGCCTCGGCTTGCGCGCTGGAGGCGGCGAGGCCGCCGGTATAGGTCGTGTAGCTCTGGATTTCGGCCGGCAGCGGCCCGACCAGAATCGCACCTTTCACAGCCAGGATCTCGCTGATTTGATGTATCGCGAGATCGGCCTCGCCCGTAACGAGACGCTGGGCCACGAGACCGCCGGGCACCAGAACCGCCTTGGCCTTGACCGCGTCGGCGATGCCCATCGTTTCGAGCAGCTTGGCAAAGTAGATGCCGCTGGAGCCTCCTGCAGCCGGGTCGATATAGGCCACCTTGCGCGCGGCCAGCAGCGCGGCCTTGAACGCGGGCACCGTCGCGATGTCGGGACGCTCGGCGCCCTCCTTGACCGCAACGCCCACGGATGTACGGGCGAGATCGGCGGTCGTCCGGGCGGCGATCTTCCCCTTGCCGACGAGGTCGTTCACGGCAGCCGGCGTCAGGACCGCGACATCGAAAGCCTCGCCCTCACTGATCCGCCGCAGCAATGCACCGGCCGTGTCGTTGTCGACGACGAGCTTGTGGCCGCTCTGCTTCTCGAATTCGGCTGCGGTGGCGAGGATGATTGGCTTGAAGGCACCCGCCGTCAACACCCTGATCTCGTCGGCCTGCGCGCTGGAGCAGCACCAGAAGCCGGCAAGGACCGCGACGGCGGCAAAGATCGGACGCATGACGTTCTCCGGCTTGATCCACCCTCTTGGCGGACTGTTCGGGCCGGAGCTTAGCGCAGCTGCGCAAAAGCCGAATAGCTGTTTCGTTTTGAAATCGCGCTCACGCCGGTTGGGCGGATGAGAGGGTGGCGCGTTCTGCGGTCATCCGCAGGGACTGGCAGGGGCGGTAGGGCTCGAACCTACGACAACCGGTTTTGGAGACCGGTACTCTACCAACTGAGCTACACCCCTGTAGTCGCCGGTGGTTTGCCTTAACGGGCTCGGCTTTTCAAGTCGAAAACGGCAGCAGCGTCGTCGCAGATATAAAAAGGGGCGGCTTTCCGCCGCCCCTTCAGAGCTTTGCAGCCGATCCTTGAATCAGGCGATGATGCTTGCGACGACACCTGCACCGACGGTGCGTCCGCCTTCGCGGATGGCGAAGCGCAGCTTCTCTTCCATCGCGATCGGCACGATCAGGTGCACTTCCATGGCGATGTTGTCGCCCGGCATCACCATTTCCGTGCCCTCGGGCAGATGCACCACGCCGGTCACGTCCGTCGTGCGGAAGTAGAACTGCGGGCGGTAGTTGGTGAAGAACGGCGTGTGGCGACCGCCCTCCTCCTTGGTCAGGATATAGGCCTCAGCCTTGAACTTGGTGTGCGGCTTGACCGAGCCCGGCTTGCACAGGATCTGCCCGCGCTCGACGTCCTCGCGCTTGGTGCCGCGCAGAAGAGCGCCGATGTTGTCGCCGGCCTGGCCCTGGTCGAGCAGCTTGCGGAACATCTCGACGCCGGTGACCGTCGTCTTGACCGTGTCCTTCAGGCCAACGATCTCGATTTCCTCGCCGACCTTGACGATGCCGCGCTCGACGCGACCCGTCACCACCGTGCCGCGGCCCGAGATCGAGAACACGTCCTCGACCGGCATCAGGAACGGCAGGTCCAGCGGACGCGCCGGCTGCGGGATGTACTCGTCGACCGTCTTCATCAGCGCCAGAACCGCGTCATGGCCGATGACCTTGTCGCCATTGTCGAGCGCGACCTTGGCCGAACCCTTGGTGATCGGGATGTCGTCGCCGGGGAAGTCGTACTTCGACAGAAGCTCGCGGATCTCCATCTCGACGAGCTCGAGCAGCTCGGCGTCGTCGACGAGATCGACCTTGTTCATGAACACCACCAGCGCGGGCACGCCGACCTGGCGCGCCAGCAGGATGTGCTCGCGGGTCTGCGGCATCGGGCCGTCGGCCGCCGACACCACCAGGATCGCGCCGTCCATCTGCGCCGCACCCGTGATCATGTTCTTCACATAGTCGGCGTGACCGGGGCAGTCGACGTGAGCATAATGGCGCGCGACCGTCTCGTACTCGACGTGAGCGGTCGAGATCGTGATGCCGCGGGCCTTCTCCTCGGGGGCCTTGTCGATCTGGTCATACGCCGTGAACGTGGCACCACCCGACTCCGCCAGAACCTTCGTGATCGCAGCCGTCAAAGACGTCTTGCCATGGTCGACGTGACCAATCGTTCCAATGTTGCAATGCGGCTTCGTGCGCGCGAATTTCTCTTTGGCCATGACACCTGTTTCCTGACAACGGCCCGACGAGGCCTTCCGAAAGCGCGGTCGCATTAGGGTGTTTTGAGCGGGGACGCAAGGTTTGCTCCCGCATCTCCGACCGATCGGGATCGGGCCGGGCTGGTGCCGACCGCTTACGTGTATGGACGTCCCTCACCGTAATGTATCCGGCCCAATACCGGACCCGACCTGTTTTGTCGGCGCTGCCTTGCGGAACGGCAACACAACGGCACTGCCGAACTGTTCGGGAGCGCAGGGTCAAGTCTGACCCGACTGCTTAAAATTTGATGCAATGGACAGGCACGAATGAAACCTGATGGCGCGATGCTTGGCGTCATGAACATCGGCGACGTGCTGATGTGCAGTTATCAACACACAAGACGAAATTCAAATGCCTCTACGTCATTTGAGCCTTCCTTTTCTCATCGTTGCACCGCACTCTCATGATCGGGGAGCGAAGAGATGAACTACAGGCGCCTGCGTCCGCAGCATCCGGGCAAGATTTTGAGCGAGGAATGGCTACAGCCTCTGGGCTTCGGGGCCGCTGAATTTGCCATGATCTGGGGATTCGACCAGCGCGCGCTCTGCGACATCGTAGCCGGCAAGAAACCGATCGATCCGGCGATGTCACGCCAGCTCGATATCTCGCTGGGTACCTCGGAAGACTACTGGCTCGACAAGCAGCGCCAATATGAGAGCCTTGCCAGCCGCGCGCTGGACTTAACACACTAGAAGGTCCGGACGACGGCCTGGATTATCCTGAGGAAACTTTCCGACATAAACATCGGCGCCGCAGCCGTGGCGCTTCGCTCCCGAGAGCGGCGTAGCCCCAGCGCGAGCCGCCGCCTCATATGGAATTGATGCGGAAAACCGTCAGCAACGCCTTGCCTATTCCGCCACGCTCCAGCGCCCGTCGATGCGCCTGAGGAGCCGCCTCGTGATCGGAAAGCCATCCGTCGGCATCGTCGCGATGCTGCGCAACCGCCTCAAGACATCGGGATCGTTGCCGTCGCCGAAGGCGACGATGTCGCGCGCCGGCACCGCGACGACGAGGTTTGCCGGCAGGTCGGGGACGGTAGACCAGACGTCTCGCACCAGAAGCAACGAAGCATTGTAGTCGGCCTCGAACGACAGCGCACGCACAGGTCCCAGATCATGAACAGCGACCCTGGTCGCCCGATTCAGCAGGTTCTTGAAGGCCGCATCGAAGACATCCTTGTCGCTCATCCCGAATGTCCGGCCGTCTCCGACGGCGATGAAACGCGAGATCCTCGCACGGTCCTCGACCGGCACGACGATAACGTCCGCCACCAGTGTCTTGTGGAGCAACTTCGCGTCCGGCTTGCCCTGCGCGCGTGCTTTTGCGGCAAATTCCGCGACATAGGATCTGTTCTTCAGGGCAAGCAGCAGGGATGGTTTGAACCGTGCGGAATCGCTGGGCGCGCATGCCGCGCAATCGGGCGCCTCGAAGGCCAGCGCGCCAGTCTGGAAGGCGCCGGCCATCGCCAGAACGCCCGACATCATGAACTGACGACGCTGCACGACACACCCCCCGGATGCATCCTAAACGTGCATCGTCGCGCAACGCAACCGCCGACGCGCTAATGCTGCACGGCTCCGAACACCCGCCGATACCGCGCCACCACATCGGCCGCGCCCGAAACCTTCTCGGGATTGTCGGAGAGCTTCACCGCAGGCCGCCCGTTCGCCTTCGAGACCTTGCAGACCAGCGACATCGGGTCTAGCGCCCGCGACCCGTCCGGCGAGCAGCCGACGAGATCGTTGGTCAGGTCCGTGCCCCAGCCGAAGGCCATCCGGACCTTGCCGTCGAAATGATGGTAGACGCGCTCGATCGCTGAGACATCGAGCCCGTCCGAGAAAACCAGCAGCTTCTCGCGGGGATCGCGGCCCTTGGCCCGCCACCACGCCATGATCTCCTCGCCGGCCTCGATCGGCGGAGCGCTGTCGGGCCGAAAGCCCGTCCAGTCGGCGACCCAGTCCGGCGCGTGCCGCAGGAAGCTCGTCGTGCCAAAGGCGTCGGGCAAGGCGATCAGCAGATTGCCGCCATAGACCTGTCGCCACTCGTCGAGCACGCGGTAGGGCGCGCGCAGCAACTCGTAGTCGCTCTCGGCAAGCGCCGCCAGCACCATCGGCAGTTCATGCGCATTGGTGCCGATCGCCTCCAGATCGGCATCCATCGCAAGCAGGATGTTGGATGATCCGGTGAAGGCCGATCCCAGCCCCTCCTTCAGCGCCTCGACGCACCAGCGTTGCCAGAGATGGCCGTGGCGCCGGCGCGTGCCGAAATCCGAGAGCCTGAGATTGGGCAGCTTCTGCAGCCGCTCGACCTTGTCCCACATCTTGGCCTTGGCGCGGGCATAGAGCACGTCGAGCGAGAAACGCTTCTGGCCGACCATGACGCGCCGCGCCCGAAGCTCGTTGATGATCGCGAGCGCCGGGACCTCCCACATCGTCGAATGCGTCCATGGCCCCTCGAAATGCAGCTCGTACTGACCATCGACCTTGCGCAGATCGTAGTCGGGCAGGCGGAAATCGGCGAGCCAGGCGATGAAGTCCGGCGAGAACATCTGCGTCTTGCCATAGAACGAGTTGCCGGCGAGCCAGATCAGCTCCTTCTTGGTGAAGCGCAGCGAGCGGGCATGGTCGAGCTGGGCTCGCAATTCGGTCTCGTCGACGAGGTCGGCGAGCCGGATATGCTTCGAGCGGTTGATCAGCGAGAAGGTGACCTGCACCTCCGGATGAAAGCTCCGGATCATCTGCAGCATCAGCAGTTTGTAGAAATCCGTGTCGAGCAGGCTTCGGATGATCGGGTCGAGCCGCCAGCCGTGATTATAGGTCCGCGACGCGATATCGGTGAGTGTCATGGCGGCGGCATCGGGTCCGGTGGCGCGAAAGGCGCAACATGACTATGCGAGATCGCATGGTTTTGACAGTCGCCGGCAAACAGGGCGCGGCGACGATCATGCATGGCGCTCGAGTCCCGTCAGACCGGAACGAAAGCCTGAGCCGACGCCGATCCGGGTCGGCGACGCCTCGACAAAAGCTCGACCGATCGACGCAAGCGTTATATTCAGTCATATCTAGCGAAAGCAAATCCGGGGAGCCGTGGACGATGGTGAAGCGCCGGTCGATGATAGGGCTCGCAGCCGCATTTCTGGTCGGGCTTGCGCCCGCGATCGGGGCTGCACGGGCACAGACCAGGGACCTCGTGATCTTTGCTGCCGCCAGCCTTAAAAACGCGCTCGACGAGACCGCGGCCGCCTGGGCCAGGGAGACCGGAAAGCCTGCTCCGAAGATCTCCTATGCGGCCAGCAATGTGCTCGCCAGGCAGCTCGAACAGGGTGCGCCGGCCGATCTTTTTCTCTCCGCCGATCTCGACTGGATGAACTACGTGGCCGGCAAGGGGCTGATCAGACCTGAGACCCGCGTCACGCTGCTGGCGAACCGCATCGCCCTGATCGCGCCGTCGGATTCGGCTGCCGCCGTCACGCTCGCGCCGGGCGTCGATCTCACATCTGCGCTCGGCGACGGCCGTCTCGCCATGGGCAATGTCGATTCCGTGCCGGCCGGCAAATACGGCAAGGCGGCGCTGGAGAAGCTCGGCGGCTGGGACAAGATCAAGGACAAGGTCGCGCAGGCCGACAATGTCCGCGCCGCTTTGCTGCTGGTCTCGCGCGGCGAGGCGCCGCTCGGCATCGTCTACACCACCGACGCCGCCGCCGACCCGAAGGTCAAGATCGTGGCGACCTTCCCGGAGGATTCGCATCCGCCGATCCTCTATCCCGTCGCCGTGACGAAGGATTCGACCCATCCCGACGCGGCTGGCTTCCTGACCTATCTGCGTGGCCCCGGTCCCAGGGGCGTCTTCGAGAGGCAGGGTTTCACGGTGCTCAACAAGGCTGCGAATGCCTCCTAGATCTTTGGCAACGTGAGCGACTGGCTCTCTCCCGAGGAATGGACGGCGGTCAGGTTGAGCCTGATCGTCGCGACCACGGCCATGTTGGCGAGCCTGCCTTTCGGCCTCGCCGTCGCCTGGCTGCTGGCGCGCGGCCGCTTCTGGGGCAAGTCGATCCTCGACGCGGTCGTCCATCTGCCGCTCATCTTACCGCCCGTTGTCACCGGCTATCTGCTGCTGATCTGGTTCGGCCGCCGTGGGCCGGTCGGACACTTCCTCCATGACTGGTTCGGCATCGTGCTCTCCTTCCGCTGGACGGGCGCCGTGCTGGCGAGCGCGGTGATGGGCTTCCCGCTGATGGTGCGCGCGATCCGGCTCTCGATCGAGGCGGTCGACCGCAAGCTCGAGGATGCGGCCGGTACGCTGGGCGCCAACCCAGCTTACGTGTTTCTGGTGGTCACGCTGCCGCTCTGCCTGCCGGGCATTCTGGTGGGCATGATCCTGTGCTTCGCCAAGGCGATGGGCGAGTTTGGCGCCACCATCACCTTCGTCTCCAACATCCCCGGCGAGACCCAGACCCTGCCCTCGGCCATCTACACCTTCACTCAGGTTCCCGATGGCGATGCCGGCGCCATGCGGCTGACACTGATCTCGATCGCGATCTCGGTCACGGCGCTGTTTGTCTCCGAATGGCTGGCGCGCCTGGTCGCACGGCGAATCGCCGCCGAATGAGCCCCGTCATCGAAATCGCGGTTCAGCACCGCCTTGGCCAGTTCGAGCTTGATGCGGCTTTCACCTCGACTGGCCGGCTGACCGCGCTGTTCGGCCGCTCGGGCGCAGGCAAGACGTCTCTGGTCAATATCGTCAGCGGCCTGATCGCGCCGACGCAGGGGCGCGTCGTCGTCGACGGGAAGGTGCTGGTCGACACGCAGGCCGGCATCTTCGTCCCGGTTCATGAGCGCCGCATCGGCTATGTTTTCCAGGAAGCGCGGCTCTTTCCGCATCTCAGCGTGCGCCGGAATCTTCTTTTCGGACGCTGGTTTTCGCCACGGGATGCCAGGACCATCAGCAACCTCGAGGGCGTGCTCGACCTGCTCGGCATCGCCCATCTGCTGGAACGCAGGCCCGGCGCGCTTTCGGGCGGCGAGAAGCAGCGCGTCGCGATCGGCCGCGCCCTGCTGGCCAATCCGCGCCTGCTGCTGATGGACGAGCCGCTGGCCTCGCTCGACGAGGCCCGCAAGGCCGAGATCCTGCCCTATATCGAGCGGCTGCGCGACGAGACCGGCGTACCGATCGTCTATGTCTCGCATTCGGTCACGGAGGTGGCGCGGCTGGCGACGACGCTGGTCACCGTCGACCAGGGCCGTGTCACCGCCTGCGGCCCGACAGCTGAGGTGATGTCGCGCCTAGACGTCGCGGGTCTTTCGGGTGCGGCCGAGGCTGGCTCGATCATCGAGGGCCGTGTCGCCGGCCATGACGAAGCCTACGGCCTGACCACGCTGGCGACACGTGCCGGCCTCCTGCATGTGGCGCGCAGCATGATGCCGATCGGCGCGACCGTCCGCGTCCGCATCCTCGCCAGCGACGTGCTGATCAGCCTGACTTCCCCGGTTGGGGTCAGCGCCCTCAACATCCTGCCCGGCACCATCGCCGGGATCGGCGCGCGCCGCCCGGGTGGCGCCGTGGAGCTGCTGATCGACTGCGGCGGAGAAAGTCTCCTTGCCCGCCTGACCGCCAAATCCGTCGATACGCTCGGACTGGCTAAGGGTGTCACCGTCCATGCCGTGATCAAGAGCGTCTCGATCGATGCCCCCTGAGCACTTCCCTGCGAAACCACTCGCCCCCGCGAAGCATCGAGACGCAAAGGATGCCGCCATGCCCGAACGCCGGCTGCACAATCCCTCGGCGATGATCAGTCTTCGGGTCGATCTGCCCCCGGCAGGCCGTCTTGGTCCGGGCAAGGTCGCGTTGCTGGAGGCGATCGGGGAGATGGGCTCGATCTCGGGCGCCGGCCGCGCCATGAAGATGTCCTATCGCCGCGCCTGGCTGCTGGTCGACGACCTCAATCGCATCTTCCGCGCGCCCCTCGTCGAAGCCGCGCCGGGCGGCGCTAAGGGCGGCGGCGCGCATCTGACACCGCTCGGCCGCGAGATCGTGGCGCATTATCGCGCCATCGAAAGCAAGGCGATGAAGGCCGCCGCGCTGCATATCGAAGCCCTGCGGGACGCTCTGGCCAAGCCGCCAGCGTAGCATCGAGCAATTCGGTATTGAACAAGCGGGGAGACCCCCTGCCCTTCAACCTCCGCCGGCCCGCACCCTCGCGACCGCCGCCTCGATGTCGCGCCACTCCGGCCGGCCCGGCGCGAAGCGCTGGCGCGCATAGCGGGTGAGTTCGGCAATCTGCCGGTCGTCGAGCACATCGCGGAACCGTGGCATCGCGTTCTGCCCCGGCCGCGCACCTCCGGCGATGCCGTGCATGACCGCCTGCAGGAAATTCTCGGGCCGGTCCGCGTGGAGGTTGCTGTTGAACCCGAGCGGCGGTCCGGCACCGAGCGTCACCGCGCCGCGCCCCGCCTCGTGGCAGGAGGCACAGGCGCCGTCATAGAGCCGGGCCGCCGGCGTCTGGGCCGGATGCGCCGCTGACGCCGTCAGCGTCTCGATTTGCGTTGCCCGCGCCGCAGCCTCAGCGGCCGGCAACGGATCGTTGACGCTCCCGAGATAGCTCGCCATCGCCCTGATATCGCTGTCGGGCAGCGCACCGAGTTCCTTGACGACGTGCGCCATCGGCCCCGCCGCCGCGCCATGATGCGGCGAGACGCCGTGGCGCAGATAGGCAAACAGCGTCTCCTCGCTCCACGGGATCGGCGCCTGCGACAGCCGCGTCAGCGCCGGTGCGTCCCAGCCCTCGGCAACGCCCCCGGCAAGATAGGCCGCGCCGCTGCGCTCGGCTCCGAGAACGTTCCGCGGCGTATGGCAGGCGCCGCAATGGCCGAGCCCGTCGACGAGATAACGCCCCCGGTTCCACGCCTCCGACCGGGCCGGCTCCGCCGCGACAGGGCCGGGCCGGTTGAACAACAGGTTCCAGCCCGCCATCAGCGGCCGAAGGTTGAAGGGAAAGGCGAGCTTTGTCTCCGGATTGACCTGCCGAACCGCCGGCTGCGCCATCAGAAATGCGTAGAGCGCCTGCAGATCGGCATCGCTCGTCTTGGTGAAGCTCGGATAGGGAAAGGCCGGATAGAGCTGGCGCCCGTCGCGATGCACGCCCTCGCGCATCGCCCGCTCGAAGGCCGGGTAGGACCACGAACCGATCCCGGTCTCCGGATCGGGCGTGATGTTGGTCGCCATCACCGTTCCGAAGGATGTCTCCAGCGCCAGCCCGCCGGCATAGGCCGCGCCGCCCGGCGCCGTATGGCAGACCGCGCAAGCGCCCAGCGCCGCCAGCACGCGCCCGCGCTCGATCGTCGCCTGCGAGTAGGCCGACGGGTCGGGCCGTGGGATCGGCGCGATAGCAGGCCGGATCGGCAAGGCGACGGTCGCAAGGCCCGTCAGGCCGGCGAACAGCCCGCCGAGCCAGCCGAACCGCTTGAACCAACCCGGCGGCTTCGTCGGCTCAGGCGGCCTGGCGAGCAACGGCCTGCCGAGCCCCGCCAGCACCCTCTCCGGCGTCAGCGGCAATTCGCGAAAACGCACGCCGGTCGCGTCATAGACCGCATTTACGATCGCCGCTGCCGAGGGCACGGAGGCCGACTCGCCCGCCCCCATCGGCGGCTCGCTTTGCCGGTCCATCAGCACGACGTCGATCGCCGGCAGTTCGGGGAAGGTCAGGATCGGATAGCCGCCCCATTCGCGGCTCGCGACCGCGGTGGTCTCGCTGAACGCGACCTCCTCGCGCAGCACCCGGCTGGTCGATTGCACGACATTGCCGTGGATCTGGTGGCGCACCCCGGCCGGATTGATCATCATGCCGGTGTCCTGGCCGACGACGACGCGGGTGACGTTGACCTCGCCGGTCGAGCGGTTGACCGCGACCTCCGCGACCCAGGCCGACCAGGCCGCCCCGACGCCGGGCCAGTTGCCATGGACGTAGCGCGCCTGCGCAAAGCCCCTGCCCCGCACGATTTCCGTCTCGTCTTGCACGGCAGGCCCGACTCGCTCCTGCCAGCCGGCCCGCTCCGCCGTCGCCTTCGTCAACTCCGCCGCGCGCGGATCCGTAAGATGGCGCAGCCGGAACGCCACCGGATCCTCGCCCGCCTCCTCCGCAAGTTCGTCGATGAAGCTCTCATGCGCGAAGACATTGGGCATCGCCGAGACGCCGCGCAGCCAGGAGGCCCGCACGATCGGCGCCATATCGTGCACCGTGACGCGGATGTTCTCGTAGTCGTAAGGAGGACGCGCCGTCCGGTCGCCCATCTGCAGCGTCGCAGGCTGGGGCGAGACCTTGCCCGTCAACAAAAGCGCCAGCGTCGGCGCTGCATTGGAGGGATAGCGCGTCTGGAAATCATAAGCCGAGAGCGATCCGCCGGGCCCGAGCGCGCCCGAGACGTCGATGAGCTGGCCCGCGCCCTTGGGCTCCCAGAGGTGCTCCTGCTCGCGGGTCAATTGCACCCGCACCGGCCGCCCGACCGCCCGCGACAGCAGGACAGCGTCGGCACTGACATCGTCGGCGCAGTTGCGGCCATAGCAGCCGGCAGCCTCGGCCCGCACGACCGCGATCGCCTCTTCCGGCAAGCCGGTCAGGAGGGCGAGATCGCCGCGCAGCGGATAGGGATTCTGCGTCCCCGACCAGACCGTGATGCCGTCTTCGCGCACGTCGGCAACAGCGCAGGACGGGCCGATCGAGCCATGCATCTGGTAGGGCCAGACATAGGTCCGGTCGATCCGCTTCACCGCCGCCGCCAGCGCCGCATCGACATCGCCCTCGTCGACGAGGACGCGCGATTGCGACGGATGCGCACGTAGCGCCGTTTCAAGATCGCCGAGCCTGGCCCCGACCGCCCAGGGCTTCCACGACACCCTGAGGCTCTCGGCGGCGTCGGCCGCATCCTCCTCACGCGCGGCGACGACACCGACGAAATCGCCCTCGACCACGACGGCGATAAGCCCCGGGATATGCGCGACCGACGCCTCATCTACGGATTCGAAGCAACGCCCGACGAACTCCCCGCCATCGATGCCCGAATACGGCGGCCGCACCACGCGGCCATGCAGCATGCCCGGTACACGCACGTCGTGAACGTAGACGAACTGCCCCCTCGCCTTCGTTGGGATGTCCACTCGTGGAATCGATACGCCGATGACGCGATGCTCGGAGACGGGCTTGAACGCGATCTCGTCCGCCAGCGGCAGATGAATGCGGACATTACGCAGCAGCTCGGCATAGGGCACAGGCGCACCCGGACCGGTCGGCCGCAGCATCGCATCCGAAGTCGTCAGCTCCGCCTCGGCGACGGAGAGATAGCTCACTCCCAGCCGCACCAGATGGGCGCGAGCCTGCGCCGCCGCGATCCGCAACGGCATGGCGGTGACCTGGATCGTCTCGCTGGCGATCGTCGGTCCCTGATCGGGTGCATCGTCGGTATCGCCCAGCACCATCGTCACGGCCTCGACCGGAACGTCGAGCTCCTCGGCGACGATCTGCGCCAGCGCCGTGCGGATGCCGGTGCCAAGATCGACATGGCCGTTGAAGGCATAGATTCCGCCGTCGTCGGTCAGGCAGAGATGCAGGTCGAACGCATCCTCGGGCGCCTCGCTGTCCGCCGTGCCCGGCCTGCGCGCCACCACGGCCAGCACGCCGCTGCGTCTTAGCAATTCACGGCGGGAAAGCGCCCCGGGCTTAAGACCGTTCACGGCTGCGCACTCCGCGACGCGCGAACCAGACGGGCCGCCAGCATCGCGGCCCGCATGATCTCGACATGGGTTCCGCAACGGCACAGATTATAGCGCAGCTCCTCGCGCAGCTCCGCCTCGTCGGGATCGGGATTACGGTCGAGCAGGGCTTTGATCGTGATGATCATACCGTTGAGGCAATAGCCGCATTGCGCGCCCTGCTCGGCGATGAAGGCCTGCTGGACCGGGTGCGGCTTTTCCGCCGTCCCGAGCCCTTCGAGCGTGACGATCTCGCAGCCCTCCGCGATCCCCGCCGGCAGCACACAGGCGCGCGCCGCGACACCATCGACGATGACAGCGCAGGCGCCGCACTCCCCAAGCCCGCAGCCATATTTGGGGCCATTCAGGGCCAGATCGTTGCGCAGGATATAAAGCAGCGGGACGCTGCGCCTGGCCTCGACGACATGCTCGGCCCCGTTGACGCGCAGCCTGATCGGCGACGGCGTCGTCATGCGGGCGCGTCCTCGCCGCAAGCCGCCCTATGCACAACTCCAGCGTCCATCCGCACCAGCCAGGCTTCCGGCTCGCTTGCAGGGCAACAGCGCGCCTTTCATTTGTATACAAACAAGCTGCATGACCCGCCGGTGTCTGACAAGCCCTCCTTGCGGCAGTTGTCGTCCAGGGCCGAATGGCGGAGAGTACAAATTCGGCAAGCGGGATCTTGAGGATCGGACGGTCGCGCAGGCGCCCTGGTCCATCTGTCGTTGCCGCGCCGGTCATAGGCCGTTGGACCAGCCGTCCCGACATAGCTTCCGAACAGACAAATCATCCGGTGAAGCATCGCGCCCGACCGCCGAACTGGCGATCAGGCAACACCCTGATTGGAGCGGCGGCCGAGCTTGGCGAAAGCTGGAGCGGGTGGAGGGAATCGAACCCTCGTATTCAGCTTGGAAGGCTGCTGCTCTACCATTGAGCTACACCCGCATCGCCAACGGAAATCGACGATGCCGAGGGCGATGTCAAGACGTCCGCAGCCGCATTGCGTCCGCGGACACAGCCGCACACGCACCTAACAGTAGGCAGTGGAGCCGTCGGGCCGCCGGGGCACCTTTCGCTCCCAATGCACATAATCTTCCTTGCCAAGGACCTCCATATCCATCTCGACGCCCCAGCCCGGGCGGTCGGGCCGCAAGTCGAGATAGCCGTCCTTGGGCAGGTATGGGTCCTTGACGTACCAGGCGCCTTGCGAGCGGTCGGCCTTGGTGTTGGCGTCGCCGCTGCCATCCCCGAAGATGTAACCGGGCCCGTGCGGCAGGCGATATTCGAGGATGCGGAAATTGGGCTGCGCTGCCGAGAAATGCAGGTTGATGGCGGTCGCCAGCGGGCCCATCGGGTTGTGCGGCGCGACCGTGACATGATGGGCCTCGGCGATCGCGGCGATCTTGCGCATCTCCAGCAGGCCGCCGACGACGCAGATGTCGGGCTGGATGATGTCGCAGCCCCTGACGGACAGCAGGCGCAGGAACTCGTAGCGGCTGTAGAGTGATTCACCCGTCGCCAGCGTGCAGTCGAGCCGGCTCTTCAGTTCGCCCCAGGCTTCGAAATTCTCGGGCCGTAGCGGTTCCTCGAAGAACAGCGGGTCGTAGGGCGCCAATGCATTGCCAAGCTGGATCGCCTGCCCGACCTCGAAGATCTTGGCGTGGGCGTCAAAGGCGATGTCGTAATCGGCGCGCACGGTCTCACGCAGACCGCGGAAATACTCGGCGCTGGCGCGCACCACCTCGCCCCAGCGATGGGCGTGCATGTCGATGCGCCAGGGACTGAGCTTGAAGGCCGTCAATCCCCAGGCCTCGTTGAGCGCATCGAACTCGTCGCGTGCGATCGCGGGATCGGGCGCGGTGTAGACGCCGGCATAGACGCGCACCCGGTCGCGGACATGGCCGCCGAGGAGCTGGTAGACTGGCACGTCGAGCGCCTTGGCCGAGATGTCCCACAGGCAATGGTCGATCGCGGAGATCGCCGCCAGGCCCAGCGCGCCCGGCGGAAAGCGGCACTGCTGCATCAGATACTGGATCAGATATTCGATCCGGCGCGGGTCATGCCCCTTGATGAAGCCGAAGAGATAGTCGAGCAGCGGCTGCAGCGCCTTGTCGGGGCCGTGGTTGTAGCATTCGCCCCAGCCGGTCAGGCCGTCATCGGTGTCGATGGCGATGACGAGCCGCGGACGGTCCTTGTCGCGGGTCATGTACGCCCGCAGGCGCTCGATCTTCATGGGCTCAGTTCTCCGAAAAATAGGCGCCGCGCTTCCAGCGGGTCTGGACATAGACATGTTCACGGAAAGTGCCCTCGGCGTAGGAGCCGGCTCCTTCCGTCACCGGGATCGAGACGTTCATCTCGCTCGGCCATTGCGCAACGAAATCCTCGTCGATCTCGACGCCAAGCCCCGGACGGTCGGGAACCTCGATATAGCCGTCGCGCGCAACGGGATGGGGAATGACCGTCTTGGCCCGGCCCTCCCAGTCATCCTCGATGCGCTCGAGGACGAGGCCATTGGGACAGCTCGCGAGAAGATGCAGGGCAGCGTATTCCGCGACCGGCCCGAGCGAGCCTGAATGCGGCGCCAGCATGATGTGATGCGCCTCGGCCATCGCCGCGATCTTCTTCATCTGCGTGATGCCGCCGGCGCGCCCGGTATCGGGCTGCACCACATCGATCAGGTCGCGCTCGATCAGGTCGCGCTCGCCGAAGATCGTCGCCATGCGCTCGCCTGCCGCCAGCGTGACCGAGGAATGGTTGCGGATGCGCGCATAACCGTCGAGATTGTCGGGCGCGATCGGATCCTCGACCCACATCAGCCGGTAGGGTTCCAGCGCGCGGCAGAGCTGCGTCGCGTCGGCCGGGGTCAGCCAGGGCGGACCATGCAGGTCGATGGCGATGTCCATCTCGGCGCCGACCGCTTCGCGCAGCGCCGCGACTTTCCTGACGGGATCGGAGACGCCGCCGCATTTGATCGCGGTGACGCCGCGCTGCTTCAGCGACAGCGCCGTCTCGGGCGTGTTGGCGTGTCCATAGATCCGAATCCTGTCGCGCAGCTTGCCGCCGAGCAGGTTCCAGACAGGCGTGTTCAGCGCCTTGCCCTTGATGTCCCACAGCGCCATGTCGATGCCGGTCATCGCACCGGCGCCGACGACGCCGGTCATGCCGTGGCCCATGATCGCGATCTGCATCTTCTGCCAGAGCCGCTCGATATGGGCCGGATTCTCACCGACGAGCAGCGGCGTCAGGTCCTGGATCGCCGTTGCGATGACACGCGGCCAGCCCGAGCATTCGCCGATACCCGTGATGCCCTCGTCGGTGACGATCTTGACGAAGAGCCAGTTGCGGCTGCCCGTGAGGTTCTTCGAGAAGTGCTGTGCGCCAAACGAGCCGTCCGAGGCCCAGCTTTTCAGGCTGGGCGCGCCGGCGTGCATCAGGAAGGTCCGGATGTCGACGATTTTCATCGAGGCCTCCAATATTCATTAGCCGGCATATCGATGCCGGAGATGAATGTTGCGGGCCCGCGGATCGGGGCGAGGAATAGCCGAGAGCAGCGCCTGCGTGTAGGGGTGCGTCGGCGCATCGCAGACCTGTTCGGCTGACCCCGTCTCAACCACCTTGCCGCGATACATCACCGCCACCCTGTCGCACATGTAGCGGATGACGCCGATATCGTGGCTGATGAAGACATAGGACAGGCCGAGCTTGTCCTGCAGGTTCATCATCAGGTCGAGCACGTGCGAACGGACGGACACGTCCAGCGCCGAGGTCGCCTCGTCGGCGACGATGATGCGCGGGTTGAGCGAGATCGCCCGCGCGATGCCGATGCGCTGACGCTGGCCGCCGGAGAAGGCGTGCGGATAACGCTCCCGCCAGGACGGCTCGAGCCCGACCTGGCTGAGGAGGTCGGCCACGCGGTCGTCGAGTTCCTTGCCCTTGGCGATGCCGTTGACCAGGAGCGGCTCGCCGACGATCTGGGCCACCGTCATGCGCGGGTTGAGCGACCCGACCGGATCCTGGAAGATCATGCGGATCTCGCGCCTGCAGGCCTTCAGCGTCTGCGCATCGGCCTTGAGCAGATCGACGACACTGCCATCGGGGCGGCGGTAGTCTATGGCCCCGCCTTGCGGCTCGTAGACCCGCAGCAGGCAGCGCCCCATCGTCGTCTTGCCCGAGCCGGACTCGCCGACGATGCCGAGCGTCTCGCCCGGCCTGACCACCAGCGAGACGTCGTCCACGGCCTTCACCGGCGCCTTGGGGGAGCCGAAATACATCTGCAGGTTCTTCACCTCCAGGACGGGCGGCGCATCCTCCGGGATCGGCGGCCGACGCAGGCGGATCTCCGCCTTCTGCTCCAGCTTCAGCACGGAGCCGATCAACATGCGCGTATAGTCGTCCTTAGGCGCATGGAAGATCGTATCGACCGGGCCGCTCTCCTTGACCTTGCCGTAGTGCATCACGAGCACCTCGTCGGCGATCTCGGCCACCACGCCCATGTCGTGGGTGATGAACATCACAGCCATGCCGTGCTGCGTCTGCAGCCGCTTGATCAGGTCGAGGATCTCGGCCTGCGTCGTGACGTCGAGCGCGGTCGTCGGCTCGTCGGCGATCAGGAGCGAGGGATTGCAGGCCAGCGACATGGCGATCATGACGCGCTGGCGCATCCCGCCGGAGAACTCGAAGGTGTAGCGATCGACCGCGGCGTCCGGCTTGGGGATCTCGACCTGGGTGAGCAACTCGACGCAGCGCGCCCGGGCGTCCTTCTTGCTCATCTTCAGATGCAGCCGCAGCACCTCCATGATCTGGTCGCCGACCGTATGGACCGGCGACAGTGACGACATCGGCTCCTGGAAGATCATCGCGATCTCGCGTCCGCGCACGCTGCGGATCTCGCGGCCGCGCGGGTTCAGCTTGGCCAGATCGACCGAGGAGCCGTCGAGCCGGTTGAGCAGGATCGAGCCGGAGACGATGCGGCCAGGCGCATCGACGATCTGCAGGATCGAGCGCGCGGTGACGCTCTTGCCCGAGCCGCTTTCGCCGACGATGCACAGGGTCTTGCCGCGATGGAGCGTGAACGAGACGCCATCGACGGCCTTGACCACGCCGTTGCGCACGGGGAAGTGCGTGACGAGGTCGCGGACCTCGAGGATGGGTTGGGACGGCGCGGCGCGCTGTTCCAGGCGGGGCGCGAGATCGGTGACATTCATTTGTTGTACGGGTCCGCGGCGTCGCGCAACCCGTCTCCCAGGAAGTTGAGGGCGATCACGGCGACAACCACCGCGACACCGGGCGCAAACAGCCAGGGCGCGGTTGCAATCGAGCGAATGTTCTGGGCCTCGCGGAGCAGCACGCCCCAGGAGATGGTCGGCGGCTGCAGACCGAGGCCGAGGAAGCTGAGCGAGGTCTCCGCCAGGATCATCGCGGGAATGGCCAGCGAGACCGAGGCGATGATGTGGCTGGCGAAGCTCGGCAGCATGTGGCGGAAGATCACGCGCCCTTCCGAGGCGCCGTCGAGCCTGGCAGCCGTGACGAACTCCTCCGTGCGCAGGCTCAGGAAGCGGCCGCGCACCACGCGGGCGAGCTGGGCCCAGCCCGTGAGCGACAGGATCAGCGTGATCATGAAATAGTTCAGCGTCGCCGGCCAGTCCTGCGGCAGCGCCGCCGACAATGCGAGCCAGATCGGTATGCTCGGCAGCGACAGCACGAACTCGACGACGCGCTGCACGGCGAAATCGATACGCCCGCCGTAATAGCCGGAAATGCCGCCCAGCAGCACGCCGATGGTCAGCGACAGGAGCACGCCGACGAGGCCGACCGACAGCGAGATCTGGGCGCCCTGCATGATCCGGCTGTAAACGCAGCGGCCGAGGCGATCGGCCCCCAGCAGGAAGATCGGCTGCGTCTTGTTCTCGCTGGCGATGAGATGCGTCGTCGTGCTGAACAGCCCGAGCAGCTTGTATTCGTAGCCCTCGCCGAAGAAGCGGACATAGCTCTTGCGGGTCTTGTCCTCGCTGTAGATGGCCGCGAGCGTCTGCGGGTCGCGCTTGAAGACGTAGGGGTGGATGTAGGGGCGGATCGCCCAGCTGCCATCGGCGGCAGTGTCGATGAAATGGATCGGCTGCGGCGGATAGAACGCCGCCCGCGCATTCTGCTGCGAAGGGTCGTTGATGGCGAAGAAGCCCGGCACCAGTGCAATGATGTAGAGGAAGATCGTGATGTACAGGCCCACCATCGCCAGGCGATGGCGCTTGAACGCCCACCAGACGAGTTGCCATTGCGAGGCGACGGCGAGCCGCTTGGTGTCGATGGATGCAAGAGCCGTGTCGGTCATTGACTATTCCAGCCTGATGCGGGGATCGACGAGGGCGAGCAGGATGTCGCTGATCAGCGAGCCGACGAGCGTCAGCGTGCAGATCAGCAGCACGAAAGCCCCGGCGAGATACATGTCCTGGCTCATCAGCGACTGCAGCAGCAGAGGCCCCGCGGTCTGCAGGCTGAGGACGATGGCGACGATGATCGAGCCCGAGACCAGGTTCGGCAGCAGCCAGGAGATCGTCGAGATGAACGGATTGAGCGCCAGGCGCACCGGATACTTCAGCAGCAGGTGAAATTCCGACAGGCCCTTGGCGCGAGCCGTGGTGACATAGGGCTTGTGGAGTTCGTCGAGCATGTTGGCGCGCATAACGCGGATCAGGCTCGCCGTGCCGGAGACGGCCAGGATGATGACCGGGATCCAGAGATGCTTCGCCAGGTCGATCATCTTGGCGATGCTCCAGGGCGCGGTGAGATACTGTTCGGAGAACAGTCCGCCGACCTCCTGCCCGTATTCGACGGCGGCGACATACATCAGCACGAGCGCCAGCAGGAAGCTCGGCACGGCGAGCCCGAGAAAGCTCAGGAAGGTGACGATGTAGTCCCCGATCGAGTATTTCTTGACGGCCGAGAAGATGCCGATCGGCAGCGCGATGCCCCAGGTTGCGAGCAGCGTCGAGAAGGTCAGGACCAGCGTCAGCGCCATGCGCTCCCAGATCAGGTCTCCGACCGGCTGCTGCCACTCGAAGCTGATGCCGAAATCGCCCCGCAGCACGATGCCGGTGATCCATTTGAAGTATTGCACGATCATCGGCTGATCGAGCCCGTAGCGGGCCCTGAGATCGGCCGCCGTGTTCTGGTCGACCACCTCGTTGGAGGCGGCGAGCGTGGCGATATAGCTCGTGACGTAGTCGCCCGGCGGCAATTGGATCAGCACGAAGGCCAGGAAACTGACGACGACCAGGGATGGCACCATCCAGAGGAGGCGCTTGGCGATGAAGAGGAGCATGGACTGCCTGTCTCGATGCGAAAGAGCCCGGCTGCGCCTTGAACGCGACCGGGCTCGTGCAGATCACGTCGTGAAGAAGAACTGCTGCGGCAGAGCCGGGCCCGGATTGGGCCAGGACCAGGCATTGGGATATTTCGCCGGCACGTTCTGCAGGTTGTTCTTGGCGATGCCGAAGGCATTGACCGCCAGGCACAGGCCGATCGTCTCGAAGGCCTCGGCCGTCAGGTCGAAGAGCTGCTTCATGAGCTCGCCGCGCTTCTGCAGATCGGCCGTGGCGCGGGCCTGATCGTAGAGCTTCATGCGCTGCTTCTGGCTTTCGGGCGGCTCCTGACCGTCCTTGCCGCCCGAGACATACCAGAGCGTCCAAGGAATCGCGTAGCGCGAGCCCTGGGGATGGTGGGCGAAATAGTCGCGCGGGTCGAGCATCGGGTCGAGCCCACCCGGCCCCGGCCAGACGGCGGCGTCATGGTCGTTGCTGTCGCCGCGCGTGTAGTAGAGCGCGCGCTCGATCGTGTTGACCTTGATGTCGACGCCGATATCGGCCCAGTGGCGCTTCACTAGTTCGAGCGCATCGACCTGGTCGGGGTAGAGCGTCGGGATCACGTCGATGGCGAAGAAGACCTTCTGGCCGTCGGGCCGCAGGCGGATGCCGCCGGAATCCTTCTTGGCGTAGCCCAGCTTGTCGAGGATCGCATTGGCCTGGGCCGCGTCGAAGCCGGTGAACTGCTCGGCCAGCGTCTTGTTATGCCAGGGATGGCCCGGGCGCGGGCCGGTCTGGTAGGGCTGCGACTGGCCGAGATAGACCAGATCGATGATCTCCTTGCGATCGAGCCCAAGCGAAAGCGCCTTGCGGAACTCCTTGTTGGCGAACATCTCGCGCATCTTCGGATCCTTGTGCGTCATGTTCAGATAGATCTGAACCTGCTGCGCCGAGGAGTTGACGAGCTCGATCAGCCGGTAGCCGCCCTTCTGCATGTTCTGGGAAAGCGTCGGCTTGTTCTGAAGCGTGTCGATATGGCGCTCCTGGATATCCAGGCGTCCCGAGATCGCATCGAGCATCAGCGATTCGACATCCTGCGAGATGCTGAACGTCAGCCGGTCGATATAGGGCAGCTGGTTGCCGGCGGTGTCGACCTGCCAGAAATAGGGGTTGCGCTCCATCACCACGCGGGTCGTGCCGCCGGTATAGGCTTCCTTGACCACCCAGGGGTCGAGCGTCGGCTTGTCGACATTGCCCCAGCGCGCGGGGATTTCGATGTCGCCGCATTTGTTGCGGAACAGCGCCGCCCAGTCGGAGAGGTTCGCCGCCTTCACGAGGTCGGCGACGCTCGTGTTGTATTTCGGATGGAACTGGCTGCAGTAGTGCTTGGCATAGAGCGTCGGATACTGGCCAAGCGGCGTTGCAAGCTGCTCGAGGAACAGCGCGAAGGGGCCGGCGAAGGCGATCTTCACCGTCGTCTCGTCGATCTTCGTGGCCGTGCAGGCCTTGCCATTGATGACCAGCGTCGAAGGCGCCGATTTGAACAGGTCCGGGTTCTTGGCGCAGTCCTCGATCGAGAAGACGACGTCGTCGGCGGTAAAGGGCTTGCCGTCCGACCACTTCATGCCTTTGCGCAGATAGAAGGTGAACTCGCTTGAATCCGCGCTGACCTCCCATTTGTCGGCGACATTGGGCAAGACCTCGGTGAAGGCGAGGTTCCAGCGCACGAGACCCTGATTGCCGACCAGACGCAGGATGCCGTTATGGTCCGACGAGCCGCGCAGGCCGCGCCGCAACGAGCCACCATAGCGGCCGACCTTCTCGACAGGAACGACCATCGGATTGGCCGGGATGCGCTCGGCCAGCGCCGGCAATTTGCCGTCCGCCGTCATCTTGGCCAAGGCCGGAGCCTCTTTGGCGGCCTGGGCCATCGCGCCCTGCGGGATCGCCGACAGCGTGGCTGCCCCGGCCAGCCCTTTCAGCACGTCGCGGCGGCGAACGCCATCCACCAGGCCAGACCCGTTCTTCGAGTTCCTCATTGTATCCTCCCTGTTGAATTCATGGCCATTTTCGGCCTTATGTCGTTGTCCGAAGCTTGGCTTCGGCGTGCCACCAGTTCGGGTTCCTACCCCGGTCTGGCGGTTCGATTCATGTTACCCCGATGCGCATCCGTCCCCAAATGGCCGCGCCCGGCGCCAGCACGCGCATGCCCGTGCCATCGGCTCCGCGTGAGGCGAGATTGAAGGCGTCGGCGACATGGCTCACCGGCTCGATACAGAGATAGGCCCCGCCCGGCGGCACATGGACGACGAGGTGATCGAAAGGCTGGTCGGCCTCGATCGTGATGGTCGCGCCATCCTGCCGCGTGATCACGGCGCGTCCGTCCCAGCCGGCAAAATAGAGCGTGATGGGCTCGCCATCATGCAGCCGGTCCTGGTTGCGCCCGGCGCCCTCCAGGCGGCGCAGCCGGGTTGCGCAGCCATCCTCGCCCTGCTCCCATTCGGCCTGCGCGGAGAAGCGGATGGTGTCCCCATGCGCGACCGCGAAATAAGGGTGGAGACCAAGACCCACCGGCATATCGCCGTCCGCGTGGCTCTCGACGCCGATCTCATGGGTCATTCCCGCAGGATCGAGCGTGATCTTCTGGATCGCCTCGAACGCCCACGGCCAGGCATCGGAGGCCTCCGCGGGATCATGCCGATAGCGCATCTCGATGTGCTCCGCGCTCGCTTGCGTCACGCGCCATTCCCGCAACTGGCTGAAGCCATGCAGCGCATGCGGCTTGCAGGCCGGATGCGGCGCCAGCCTGACCTCGCGCTCGCCGAAGGAGAAGGTGCCTGCCCGGATGCGGTTTGAAAAGGGAGCGAGCGGATAGGTGCCGGCCTTGGGCCAGAACAGCGGGTCGAAACCGCCATCGTCCATCGGCATCAGCACATCGGCGCGCTGGCCACCGGCCTCGCGCCAGAAAGCGGCGACCCGCCCGCCCGCTGCTGGCCGCACCAATGCCCGCATCGCCCCGGCCGACAGACCGAGCGGCTGCGGAGAGTCCCGTTCCGATATCAGCGCTGACGTGTCCTCGAGGATCATCGCACTCGTGTCTTGCTACGCTTGAAATTTCAGATATCAGAGACAGCCATATGATTTGCCTCTGGCTTCGTCAACGCACCATTTGGAACGCCATCGCTTTTCTCGTAACGGGCCGCCCGCGGCGGAGAGGATTGTCTTTTGATGCTTGCATCCGTCACGGCGAGCGACATGCGGCTTCTGTCCTTGCCTGAGCCACGCCCGACCGGGCTGACCTTCGGCGGGCCGGACGAAGACATGCTTTACGGCACGAGCGGCCGGATCGGACTGGCACCGCAGCAGATTGCCAAGGCCCCGGCATCGGGGGGCGTCTTCGCCCTCGACCGTCATCGCCGCGCAGCGCTACTAAGCTGAGCCGGGAAGTCATCGGGCAACCACCTCTCAAGACCAGAAGCCGGGAGACGACGCATGGAACCGCAACCGCCGAGCCCTGTCCGCAACCTCCTGATCACAGGCGGGACCGGAAATATCGGGCGGAAACTGCGCCAGGAGCTGGGCTCCCGCTTCGCCCGCGTCCGTATCCTCGACAGGCTCGCTCCGGCCGAACTCGCGGCCAACGAGGACGCGGTGGTGGCTGACATCACCGACCTCGCCGCCGTCGAACGCGCCATGGCGGGCATGGACGCGGTGATCCACCTGGCGGGCATCCCGCGCGAGGCCGAGTTCGAGGCCATTCTGCAGACCAATGTCATCGGCACCTGGAACATCTACGAGGCGGCGCGGCGCGGGGGGGTCGGGCGTGTCGTGTTCGGTTCGAGCAATCACGCCGTCGGCTTCTATCCAACCCATCAACGGATCGATGCCTCGGCCTTGCCGCGACCGGACAGCCGCTATGGACTCAGCAAATGCTGGGGGGAAGCAGTCGGCGCCCTCTATGCCGACAAATACGGGATCAGGAGCCTTCATGTGCGGATCGGCAATGCCGTCGGTACGCCCTATAATGCCCGTATCCTCAAGATCTGGATCAGCGCGCGGGATCTCGCCCAGCTCTGTCTGATCGGGCTGGAGCATCCCGACATCCACAACACCATCGTCTACGGCGTCTCGGACAATGCCGGCAGCTGGTACGACAATTCTATCGCCTATGGACTGGGCTACAGGCCTCAAGATCATGCCGAGAACTACACCGAGGAGGCCATGGCAGGCGAGGCCGGGCTGATTCATGAGCCGGCGGCGCTCTATTTCCAGGGCGGCGGCTTCTGTGCCCTCGAATATGCCGGAGCGCCCGTTCCGCCTCCCGCCCCGGGTGCGTGAAGCGCCGGAGCGCGGCCTGATACCGGACGTTCCAGCACAGCCCCTGCCCTCCTTGCGAGACCTTCGATGCGCATCACCGCTGTCCGTGTCACCCCCGTCGCCTTTCGCGATCCGCCGCTCCTGAATGTGGCGGGCGTCCACCAACCCTGGGCGCTGCGCAGCATCATCGAGGTCGAGACGGCCTCTGGCCGGATCGGGCTCGGCGAGAGCTATGGCGATCTCGAGACCCTGGCCAATCTGGAAAAGGCGAGGCCCGGGCTCATCGGCCTCGATCCCTTCAATCTGAATGGGCTCGCCCGCGTGGTCTACGCTGTAGTGGGCGACGATTCCGATCCCGGCCAGACCTACCCGCCGGGCGGCGACAAGGCCCGCGCCTCGGCGCTTGCGGCATTCGAGGTCGCCTTCCTCGATCTCCAGGGCCAGATTATCGATCGGCCGCTTTACGAACTCCTGGGCGGCAAGGTCCGCGACCGCGTCCCCTACAGCGCCTATCTGTTCTACAAATTTGCCCGGCACAAGGACGACCCCGGCTATCCTGCAGATGACTGGGGCGAGGCGTTGTCGCATGAGCAGATGGTCGAACAGGCGCGCCGCATGGTCGACGAGTTCGGCTTCGGCTCGATCAAGCTCAAGGCCGGTGTCTTCGAGCCGGAGTTCGAGATCGAGACGTTGCGGCACCTGCGCCGCGCCTTCCCGGACCATCCGCTGCGGATCGACCCCAATGGCGGCTGGTCGGTGGAGACGACGCGCCGGGTGATGCCGCAGCTCGAGGGTCTGCTGGAATATCTAGAGGATCCGGTTCGGACGCTGAGCGAAATGGGAGAGGTCGCGACCTTTTCGCCGATGCCGCTCGCCACTAACATGGTCACGATCGCGTTCGGACACATTCCGGAGACGATCCGCCTCAACGCCGTGCAGGTCGTGCTGTCGGACCATCACTATTGGGGCGGCCTTCGCGCGACGCAGCATCTCGCCCATCTCGGGCGCGTGTTCGGCTTCGGCATTTCCATGCATTCGAACTCGCATCTCGGCATCAGCCTGGCGGCGATGACCCATGTCGGCGCCGCGATCCCCAACCTCGCCTATGCCTGCGACACGCACTACCCCTGGCAGGTGGAGGAGGTCATCGAGGGCGGCAAACTGCCGATCGAGAACGGCTCGGTGGCGCCGCCGCCAGGTCCCGGGCTCGGCGTCAGTCTGGATCGCGACGCCCTCGCGCGGCTCCACCGGCAATATCTGGACTGCGGCATCCGCGTGCGGGACGACGCAGGGGAGATGCGAAAGCACCGCCCCGATTTCGACCCCAGGCGCCCGCGCTTCTGAACGGCGTCGGCGTTTCGTGCCGCAGCTGTCTGGGAGCCTGCACATCCTGTCGAGCCTGCTCCGGACGTGGCCAAAACCGACACTGGCCGCAACCTCCGATCTCCATTCGTAGGCCGGCGCTTGGAGCACAGGTTTAGACCCATCGCTGCCGGTCATCGGGGCGTCATCCGCAGCTCATAGGCAGACGCGATCCAAGTGAGGTCGCATGTCGCGTCGAAACGTTCTGCTCATCGTCGTCGATCAATGGCGGGCTGATTTCGTGCCGCATCTGTTGCGGGCGAAAGGCCAGGCGCCGTTTCTGAAGACGCCCAACCTCGACCGGATCTGTGCCGAGGGCGTCACCTTCGCCAACCATGTCACGGCCTGCGTACCCTGCGGCCCGGCCCGCGCAAGCCTGCTGACGGGCTTGTATCTGATGAACCATCGCGCCGTGCAGAACACGGTGCCGCTCGATCAGCGCCATTTCAATCTCGGCAAGGCGCTGCGCGCGATCGGCTACGATCCCGCCCTGATCGGCTACACCACGACGACGCCGGACCCGCGCTCGACGGCCAAACAGGACCCGCGCTTCCTCGTGCTCGGCGACCTGATGGACGGTTTTCGCTCCGTCGGCGCCTTCGAGCCGAATATGGACGGCTATTTCGGCTGGGTTGCGCAGAACGGCTTCGAACTGCCTGAGAACCGCGAGGACATCTGGCTTCCCGAAGGCGAAGACGCGGTGCCGGGCGCAACCGAGCGTCCCGCGCGCATTCCCAAAGAGCTGTCGGATTCCTCGTTTTTTACCGAGCGGGCGCTGACCTATCTCAAGGGTCGCGACGGAAAACCGTTCTTCCTCCATCTCGGCTACTACCGGCCGCATCCGCCCTTCGTCGCACCGGCGCCCTATCACGAGATGTACCGGGCCGCCGACATGCCCGCGCCGATCCGTGCCGACTCGCCCGAAGCCGAGGGCGCCCAGCACCCGCTGATCAAATACTATGTCGACGCTATCAAGCGCGGCTCGTTTTTCCATGGTGCGGAAGGCTCCGGCGCGACGCTCGACGAAGCCGAGATCCGCCAGATGCGCGCAACCTATTGCGGGCTGATCAGCGAGATCGACGACTGCCTCGGCCAGGTCTTCGCCTATCTCGACGAGACCGGGCAGTGGGACGACACGCTGGTCGTTTTCACCTCCGACCATGGCGAGCAGCTCGGCGACCATCATTTGCTCGGCAAGATCGGCTTCCACGACGAGAGCTTCCGCATTCCGCTCGTCGTCAAGGATCCGCGCGGGGCTGAAGGCCGGCGCGGCGCGATCGAGGAGGCCTTCACCGAGAGCGTCGACGTGATGCCGACGATCCTCGACTGGCTCGGCGGCGACGCGCCCCGCGCCTGCGACGGCCGCTCGGTGATGCCCTTCACGCAAGGGGGCCGCCCGGCCGACTGGCGCACCGAACTGCACTACGAATACGATTTCCGCGACGTGCACTATTCCGAACCGGAAAAGGTCCTCGGCCTCGGCATGGACGAGTCCAGCCTCTGCGTCGTGCAGGACGAGAACTACAAATACGTCCACTTTGCCGCGCTGCCGCCGCTCTTCTTCGACTTGGCGCAAGACCCAAACCAGTTCGTCAATCTGGCGGAAGACCCTGCCTATGCGGCTCTCGTCCTCACCTACGCCCAGAAGGCGCTGTCCTGGCGGCTGATCCATGCCGACCGGACGCTGACCCATTTCCGCTCCAGCCCGCGTGGGCTCGAGCAGCGCGATCCTTCGACCGGCCCTCTCCCATCAAACCAGTAGGACCTCGATCATGACCCGCTCCATAACACGCCGCAGCGCGCTTGCTCTCGGCGGCTCCGCACTGATCCTGCCCCGCTTTGCGATCGCCCAGGCCGACAATCGGCCGTCGATCACCGTCGCGGTCCAGAAGATTTCGAACACGAACCTGCTCGACGTACTGCGCGAGCAGTCCAATGTCGGCGAGCGGATCTTCTTCTCCTCGATCTGGGAAGGCCTGATCGGCAAGAACTGGACCGGCAATCTCGAGCCCGTGCCCGGCCTCGCCACCGAATGGAAGCGCATCGACGACAAAACCGTCGAGCTCAAGCTGCGCCAGGGCGTCAAGTTCCACAACGGCGACGAGATGACGGCCGAGGACGTCGTTTTCTCCTTCGGCAAGGAGCGCATGTTCGGCGACACCAAGCCGAGCGCCGGCAAGACGATCTCAGCCGACTTCACCGTCGGCGGCGGCCGCGCCTCCAAGGAACTGCCTGCCGAGGTCCCGGCCGTGGCACGCCGCGCCTGGCCCGCCCTGCTCGGCGTCGAGGTCGTCGACAAGCACACCGTGCGCTTCGTCAACGGCACGCCCGACGTCACGCTGGAAGGGCGCATCTCGCGGTTCGGCAGCGAGATCATGAACCGCCGCGCCTTCGAGGAAGCCAAGACCTATAGCGACTGGGCCTCGAAACCCGTCACCACCGGCCCCTACCGCGTCGCGGAATACCGTCCCGACGTGTCGCTGCTGCTGGAAGCCCATGACGAATACTGGGGCGGCCGCCCGCCGCTGAAGTCGGTGCGCTTCGTCGAGGTTCCGGAGACGGCCTCCCGCATCAACGGCCTTCTCTCGGGACAATACCAGTTCGCCTGCGACATCCCGCCGGACCAGATCGCGCAGATCGAGAAGAACCCCGCCTTCGAGGTCCAGGGCGGCACGATCCTGAACCATCGCCTGACCGTCTTCGACAAGAGCCATCCGCAGCTCGTCAATCCGCTGGTGCGCCGCGCGATGACCCATTCGATCGACCGGCAGGCCATCGTCGACTCGCTCTGGGCCGGCCGGACCTCGATCCCCAAGGGTCTGCAATGGCCCTATTACGGCGACATGTTTCTCGCCGACTGGTCGGTGCCGGCCTTCGACCTCAAGGTCGCCAAGGATCTGGTCAGGCAGTCGGGCTACAAGGGCGATCCGATCCCCTACCGCCTGCTGAACAACTACTACACCAACCAGACTGCGACCGCGCAGATCCTGGTCGAGATGTGGAAAGAGGCCGGCCTCAACGTCGAGATCCAGGTCAAGGAGAACTGGCAGCAGATCCTTGAGCGGACCCCGACACGGGCCGTGCGCGACTGGTCGAACTCGGCACCCTTCAACGATCCGGTCTCGTCGCTCGTCAGCCAGCACGGCCCCAACGGCCAGCAGCAGCAGGTCGGCGAATGGACCAATGCCGAGCTGAACATGCTCTCCGTCGAGCTGGAAACCTCGATGGACCAGGCCCGCCGCAAGGCAGCCTTCCGCCGCATGCTGGAAATCGCCGAGCGCGAGGACCCCGCCTATACCGTGCTCCACCAGAACGCGACCTTCACGGCCAAGCCGAAAGCGCTCGCCTGGAAGGCCTCTCCTGCTTTCGCCATGGACTTCCGTGCCGGGAACTGGGGCGGACGAAGCTGAGGCCGACTTTCATCGACGGCGCGGCCCCATGGGTCGCGCCGTTTCCTTTTCCGAGCCCTTCGACGAGGTCGCCATGACCGATTTCACCCGCCGCCATGCTCTCGGCCTTGCAGCCGGCTCGACCGGTCTGCTGGTGCTGCCGCGCTTCGCCATCGGGCAGGCCGACAACCGTCCCTCGATCACCATCGCGGTGCAGAAGATCGCGAATTCCAACACGCTCGAACCGCTGCGCGAACAGTCCAATGTCGGCACGCGCACCTTCTATTCCTATGCCGAAACGCTGATCGACACCGATTGGGCCGGCGATCTCTCGCTCAGGCCCGGCCTCGCCAGCGGCTGGCGGCGGATCGACGACCGCACCGTCGAATTGACGCTGCGCGAGGGCGTCCGCTTCCACAACGGCGAGACGATGACGGCCGAGGACGTCGCCTTCTCCTTCGGCGAAGAGCGGATGTGGGGTGGGGCCGCGCAGGCAGGCTCCGCCGGGCTCTTCGGTTCGGTCACGGGCGGGGCCGCGGGCAAGCAGCCGCCGGCGGAAGTCGTGGCGATCGCGAAGCGGACATATCCCGCCTTCGAGCGCATCGAGATCGTCAATGCGCGCACCGTGCGCTTCGTCAACAAGACGCCCGATGTGACGCTGGAAGGCCGCATCTCCCGCAATGTCGGCATCATCGTCTCGCGCAAAGCCTTCTCCGAGGCCGCCTCCTGGCTCGATTGGGCGCGCAAGCCGATCGGCACCGGGCCCTACAGGATCGGCGAGTTCAAGCCGGACCAGTCGCTGACCCTGCTCGCCCATGACGACTATTGGGGCGGTCGCCCTCCCCTCAAGAGCATCCGCTTCGTCGAGGTGCCCGAGACGTCCTCCCGCATCAACGGCCTGCGCTCCGGCGAATACGACTTTGCCTGCGATATCCCGCCCGACCAGATCGGCGAGATCGAGCGCGATCCGCGCCATGAGGTTCTCGGCGGGCTGATCGCTAATCACCGCCTGACCGTCTTCGACAAGACGCATCCGCAGCTGGAGAACCCGCTGATTCGGCGGGCGATGACCCATGCGATCGATCGCCAGACCATCGTCGACGCGCTCTGGGGCGGACGCACGCGCGTGCCCAAGGGGCTGCAATGGGAATTCTACGGCGACATGTTCATCGCCGATTGGGCCGTGCCAGCCTATGACCAGAAGCTCGCCCGCGAACTGGTCAAGCAGTCCGGCTACAAGGGTGACCCGATCCCCTATCGCCTGCTGAACAACTACTACACCGGCCAGGTCGCGACCGCGCAGGTGCTGGTCGAGAGCTGGCGCGAGATCGGCATCAACGTTGCCATCGAGACCAAGGAGAATTTTCCGCAGGTTCTGGCCAAGGGGCCGACGCGGGCGGTGCGCGACTGGTCAAACAGCGCCTCCTTCAACGATCCCGTCTCCTCGATCACGGCCCAGCACGGCCCGACGGGCCAGCAATGGCAGATCGGCGAATGGCGCAATGAGGAGATGGGCAAGCTGTCGGAGGTGCTCGAAACCTCGACCGACCCCGCGCAGCGGCGGACTGCCTTCCGCCGCATACTGGAGATCTGCGAGCGCGAGGACCCCGCCTATACGGTGCTGCACCAGACCGCGAATTTCACCGCCAAGCGCAAGGCGATCCAGTGGAAAGCGGCGCAGTCCTTCGTGATGGATTTCCGGGCGAGCAACTGGGGTGGAATTCGCTCATGAGCGCGCTTGCGCAGCAGGCGGGCCCGAGCCCGCTCGTCGCAATCCGCGACCTCGCGGTCTCCTTCGACGGCGTCAAGGTACTCCACGGCATCGACCTCACCGTGAACCGCGGCGAGGCTGTCGGGCTCGTCGGCGAGTCCGGTTGCGGCAAATCGGTGACCTGGCTTGCCGCGCTGAGCCTGCTGCCAAAAAAGGCGAAAATTACCGGCAGCGTCACGCTGGAGGGCCGTGAACTGATCGGCGCGACGCCCGCGACGCTCGACAGCGTGCGCGGCGGGCGCATCGCTATGATCTTCCAGGATCCGGCCAGCGCGCTGAACCCGGTGGTCAAGCTCGGCAAGCAGGTCGGCGAGGCGCTGGCGCTGCATGGCGGGCTTTCGGGCAGCGCCATCAGGGCCGAAACGAAGCGGCTCTTCGACCTCGTCGGCATTCCCGATGCCGTCCGCCGGCTCGATGCCTTTCCCCATGAGTTGTCGGGTGGGCAGAACCAGCGCGTGATGATCGCGATGGCGCTCGCCGGCAAGCCCGACATCCTGATCGCGGACGAACCGACCACCGCGCTCGACGCGACGATCCAGGCACAGATTCTCGAACTGCTGACCAGGATCAGGCGCGAGACCGATATGGCGCTGGTGCTGATCAGCCATGATCTCGGCGTCATCTCCGAGACCTGCGACCGCGTCTGCGTGATGTATGCCGGGCGCATCATCGAGACCGCAGCCTCGGAGCCGCTGTTCGCGCAGCCGCTGCATCCCTATACGCAAGGCCTGCTGGCAGCACTGCCGCCGCTGGAGGGCGTGCGCCGCCGGCTCCAGCCGGTCGAGGGCAATGTCCCCGAACCCTGGAACCTGCCGCCCGGCTGTTCCTTCGCGCCGCGCTGCCCGCGCCGGATCGATGCCTGCGACATGCGCCTGCCGCCGCTCGACCTCAAGGCGCCCGATCGCCGTGCCGCCTGCATCATGACGCCGCCCCTCGGCCAGCCCCAGCGTCAGCCGGAGCCGGTCTTCGCATGAGCACCTTTCCTCTGCTGCAGGCGCGCGGCGTCGCGCGACGCTATCCCATGCGACAAGGCCTGTTCGGCCGATCCGTCGATGTCCGTGCCGTCGATGGCGTCTCGCTGACGGTAGAGCGCGGCAGGACGCTCGGCCTCGTCGGCGAGTCCGGTTCGGGCAAATCGACCACGGGCCGGCTCGCACTCGGACTGGAGCCGCCCGACGACGGCGATGTGCTGTTCAACGGGGCACCGATTCCGACCGCCGGCACGCCTGCCTGGCGAAAGATGCGCGCGCACATGCAGATGATCTATCAGGACCCGCTGGGCGCGCTCGACCGGCGTCTCTCTATCCTGGAACAGGTGCGCGAACCCTATGACGTGCACGGAATCGGCGACACCAAGCAGCGCGACGACATGGCGCTCGCTCTGCTCCAGTCGGTCGGCTTGCGCGCCGATCAGGGCCGGCGCTATCCGCATGAATTGTCGGGTGGCCAGCGCCAGCGCGCCGTAATCGCCCGCGCTCTCGCCACCAAGCCTGACCTGCTGGTCTGCGACGAGCCGGTCTCGGCGCTCGACGTCTCGATCCAGGCGCAGGTGGTCAACCTGCTCGTCGATATCCAGCAGGATCTCGGCCTGGGCATGTTGTTCATCAGCCATGATCTCAAGGTGATCCGGCAGGTCAGCCATCGGGTTGCGGTGATGTATCTCGGCCGCATCGTCGAAGAGGGCGATGCCGACCTGCTGCTCGCCAGTCCGGCGCATCCCTATACCGAGGCGCTGGTCTCGGCCTCGCCCGTGCCGGGCCGCCGGGCCCGCCCGCGCATCGTGCTGCAGGGCGACCCGCCCAACCCGGCGGCGCGCCCCTCGGGCTGCGCCTTCCATCCGCGCTGCCATGCCGTCCGTGAGCGCTGCAAGGTCGAAAGCCCTGCTTTGCTGCCCCTGCCGGACGGGCGCCTGGCCGCTTGTCATGTCGCGCATGACCAGGCCAATTTCCAGAAGGCTGCAAGCTGATGCTGCGCTTCTTCTTCATCAGATTGTGCCGTGCGGCGCTGACCGTGGCGCTCGTCGTCACCTTCGCCTTCATCGTGCTGCGGATGTCGGGCGACCCGGCGCTGATCATCATGAGCGTCGATGCACCGCCCGAAGCGATCGCCGCCTTCCGCAAGGCCTGGGGTCTCGATGATCCGATCTGGCTGCAATATCTGCGCTATTTCTCGGCGATCGGCCAAGGCGAGCTCGGCCTGTCGATGCGCGACGGGCGCCCGGCGATGCAGCTCGTGCTCGAACGCATCCCTGCGACGCTCGCACTGACGCTGCCGGCGCTGGCGCTCAAGCTCGGCATCGGCATTCCCGCCGGAATCTACGCCGCGCTCCATCGCGACAGCCTGATGGACCGCGTCGTGATGGTCACCGCCGTCGCCGGCTTCACCGTCCCCAGCTTCGTGCTTGGGCTCGTCCTGGTGCTTGTCTTCTCGGTCCAGCTCGGCTGGCTGCCTTCGGGCGGACAGGAAAGCTGGCGCCATGCCATCCTTCCCGTCCTGACGCTCGGCATCGGCGGGGCGGCCGTGCTGGCGCGCTTCACCCGCAGCGCCATGCTGGAGGTACTCGGGCAGTCCTATATCCGGACCGCCAGCGCCAAGGGCGTGCCCTGGCCCCGTGTCGTGCGCGGTCACGCGCTGCCCAACGCAGCGGTGCCGACCGTGACGGTCGTCGGCTTCATGGTCGGCAGCCTGATCGCCGGCGCGGTCGTGGTCGAAAGCGTGTTCTCCTGGCCCGGCGTCGGCAGGCTGCTGGTCGTGGCGGTCTCGAATCGCGACCTTGCCGTCGTGCAATGCATCCTGCTGCTGGTCGCGATGACCATGGTCAGCGCCAACCTGATCGTCGATCTGCTCTATGGCGTGCTCGATCCGCGCCTGCGCAGCGGCGCCAAGGCCGGAGCCCATTGATGACACTCTTTCTCGCATCCCCAGCCGTCATTCCGGGCGCAGCGAAGCGGAGACCCGGAATCCATTCCGGAACCTTTCCGGCGATGTTCCGGAATGGATCCCGGATCGGCGCGGCTTTGCCGCTTGTCCGGGATGACGCCGCACTTTTGGATTTCGGCAGCGGCAGGCGTTCTCATGGCTGACATCGTCACATCGGTCGGCCTGCCAGCTGCATCCAGCGACCGCCCCACGCCCAAAAATAGCATTCCGCTGCTGGTCTGGTTCGGCCTGATCTGGATCGCCTTCATCATCATCGTCGCGCTCGCCGCCGACTGGATTACGCCCTACCGTTTCACCGCCTATGACCTGAAGAACCGGCTGGCCCTCCCCTTCCACCCGCTTCACTGGCTCGGCACCGACGAACTCGGTCGCGACGTGCTGTCGCGGCTGATCGTCTCGGTGCGGATCTCGCTGCTCGTGGCGTTCGGTGCGACGATCATCTCGGCCGTGCTCGGTACGACTCTGGGCTTCCTCGCCGCGCATTTCCGCGGCCTGGTCGAGCAGCTCGTGCTGATGCTGGCGGACTTCCAGGCGGCGATGCCGTTTCTGATCCTGGCGCTGTCGGTGCTGGCCTTCTTCGGCAATGCCCTGCCGCTCTTCATCGGGCTGATGGGCCTCTATGGCTGGGAGCGCTATGCCCGCATCGCGCGGGGGCTGGCGATCTCGGCGGGCGCCCAGGGCTATGCTGGCGCTGTCCGCCAGATCGGCGCGACGCCGGGCCGCGTCTATCTGCGCCACATCCTGCCCAACATCGCCTCGACGCTGATCGTCTCGATGACGCTGACCTTTCCAGAGGTCATCCTGCTTGAAAGCGGCCTGTCCTTCCTGGGCCTCGGCGTGCAGCCGCCGATGACCTCGCTCGGCAACATGGTCGGCTATGGTCGCGAATATCTCACCCGCGCGCCCTGGATCATGCTGGCGCCGGCCTGCACCATCGTTCTGACCACGCTCGCGGTCAGCCTCGTCGGCGACTGGCTGCGCGACAAGCTCGACCCGACCCTGCGCTGATAGGAGCCTCTCATGCATTCCAACGGCGTTCGCGGCTACGGCATCTCCGCCCCCCATCCGAAAAGCGATCTCTCGGATCTGCCCGCGATCCTCGACAGGGTCGAGGCACTCGGCGTCGAGACCATCGAACTGCCGACCTTCGCCATGGACCTGATCGTCGGCGGCCGCATCCAGCGCGGGCATCTCGCTCTGCTCAAGCAGGCCTGCGCCGGGCGGAAGCTGGCCTATACCGTGCACGGCCCGCTCGCGATCAACTTCTTCGACGATCCCGCCCGGCTGCCGCGCCATTTCGAAGTGATGAAAGCCTCGCTCGAGATCGCAGCCGAGGTCGGCGCGATCCATTACGTCGTCCATTCCGGCATCATGCCGACAAGGCCGGCCGAGGTGATCGAGGCCGCCTATGGCCGCCAGCGGGAATGGCTCGCCAGGATCGGCGATGTCGCCAAAACGTCGAACCTGCTGGTGTGCGTCGAGACGATGTTCGGCGGGCACCGGGGCGACATGCACGCCTCGACGCCGTCGCGGCTGGCGCAGGAGCTTTCGGCGATCGACCACCCCAACCTCTGGGCGACGCTCGATTTCAGCCATTCCTTCCTGCGGCTCGGCTATTTCGGCGGCGACTACCTTGCCGAGATCGCGGCGCTCGCACCGTTCTCCAAGCACCTGCACATCCACGATTCCTTCGGCCGCGCCGACGCGATCGAGACCTGGAACCCCAGCGAAAAGCTCGCCTTCGGCCATGGCGATCTGCATCTGCCGGTCGGTTGGGGCGAGATTCCCTGGCAGGCCCTGATGGAGACCTGCACCTTCCCCGACGGCGTCGTCTTCAACATCGAGCTCAGCCCCCGCTACTGGTACGCGGTCGAAGACTGCGTCGCCGCCACGAAGAAGCTGGCGATGACCGCGCTCACCAATGCCTTGAAAGCCAGCGCATGACGGTGCCCAGCCCGACCGCCGACAAGGTCGTCATCTGTGTCTTCGACGGATTGCGGCCTGACTTCGTCACGCCCGAGCTGACCCCGAACCTTCACCGCTTCGCCGGTCAAGGGACCTGGTTTCGCGAGGCCCGCAGCGTCTTCCCGTCGATGACCCGCGTCGCCACCACCTCGATCGCGACCGGCGCGCCGCCGAATGTGCACGGCGTCGTCGGCAACGCCTTCCTGTTTCCGCAGGTCACGAACGAGCATGTGCTCGACATGAGCCGGGCCGACGATGTCGCTTTGGCCGAACACATGACCCGTGGCCGGCTCGTCGAGGTCGAGACCTTTGGCGACGTGCTGGCGAAAGCCGGCAAGCGGCTGGCCGTGGTGCATACCGGCTCGGCCGGCTCGGCCTATCTGATCAATCCGCGCGCCAAAGCGAACGGCCACTGGACCTTCTCGATCCTGGGCCGCGACCACACCCAGACACCCGAGGCGGTCGATGAGGTCGTGGCCCGCTTCGGGCCGCTGCCGCCGCGCGGCCTGCCGCGTTTCGAGGAGATCGCCTACGCCGAGCAGGTCTTCCGCGAGCATGTTCTGGCGCAGATGGCGCCTGAGGTCGCACTGATCTGGTTCAACGAACCCGACACCTCCTTCCATTACCGCTTCCTGGGCTCGCCGGAGACGCTGAGCGTGCTCAAGGCTGTCGATGCCGCTTTCGGACGCATCCTGGACTGGATCGACGCGCAGCCCGATGCCGAGCGTTACACCGTGATCGCCGCCTCCGATCATGGTCAGATCACGATGGGCCAGGCGCTGCCGCTCTGCGATCTCCTCAACGAGCAGGGCCATGCCGGGCGCCGGGCGGCCGAACGCACGCTCGCCGGCGCCAACTTCGCCATGACCGGCGGCAATATGGGCGAAATCCGCATCCTGGAAGGCGGGCCCGCCCGCCGCGACGCCATCGCACAGTGGTTGCAGGAGCAGGACTTTCTGGGGCTCCTGTTCTCCGCGGGCCGAAACGACGTCGAGGGCGTGGTGCCGGGCAGCTTTGCGCTGTCGCTGGTCGATCTCGATCACGCTCGCGCGCCCGATCTCGTCTATGTCCTGCGCTCGGACGAGAGCAGCGACCCTTATGGCAATCCGGGTCTCGGCAGCATGACGAAAGGCGATGTACCGGTCGGCGGCGGAATGCATGGAGGGCTCAACAAGCACGAGTTGAACACAGTGCTGCTGGCCCGAGGAGGGCCGTTCCTCCCAGAGCTGGATGAGCGGGCGTGCGGCATCGTCGACATCGCGCCGACGGTCCTGTCTCTCCTTGGCTTGCCTCCAGCGCCGACGATGACCGGTGCCAGCCTGGCCCAAAAGAGCGAAGATCAAGATCGGCTGCGCGACTGGGAGACGGGATCGCGCAGTTTCAAGCAACGCCTGAAACGGGTGGACCGGAGTGCTGGCAGCCCCATCCTGACCAATGGTTTTCGGAGCTAGAGCTCTCCGTCGTCGGCATAGCTCGAGCTTCGGACCGGCCATCGCCGTTCAGCGCCATCGCGGTCGTGCCGGCCTATCAAAGTTTCTCAGCAGGCGTGAGGGCTTATCGGCAGGGACTGGGTAGCCGACCGTCTGAGGTGTGAGCCCTCACTGCGGCTCGATGCCGAACTCTTTGATCAGCCCTCCCATGGTGTCGATCTCCTTCTTCAGGAAGCCTGCTGCGCCCGTCGGTGTGGCGAGAGGGCCGACATCGACATCGAAACCCAGCGTCGGCGCCCGCTCTCGCAGGTCGGGCTGCTGTAGGATCTCGGCGATCTTCTGGCTCATGGTCTGGATGATGTCTGGCGGCGTACCCGTCGGCGCCATCACCATGAACCAGCCGCCGATATCGGCGCTCGCGAGCGTCTCGGCGATTGCCGGCACGCCGGGGATCGACGCCAGGCGCTTGGTGCCGGCGACTGCGATGGGGCGAAGCTGGCCGCCTTTGATGAAGGGTTCGGCGACGGAAGCCGACTGGATCGTCGCCTGCACGCGGCCCGCAATCGTGTCCTGGATCGAATTCGCAGCCGACGCATAGGGCACGAGCACCATCTTGATGCCGGCGCGCTTGTTGATCGTCTGACCGATCAGGCCGGAGATGTTGCGCTCGCTGTCTACTGCGAGGCTGATCTCGCCCGGCTTGGCTTTCTCCTGGGCGATGAGATCCGCCAGCGATTTGATCGGCAATTCGGGGTTGACCAGAAGCACATGGTGGCTGCGCGCTGCCAGCGCCACCGGCGCCAGATCCGTCAGCGGATCATAGGGCAGCTTCTTGAAGGTATGCGGGTTGGTCGAAAGCGATGCCGAGGTGGCAAACAGGAAGGTGTAGCCGTCCGGCGTCGCGCGGGCCACGGCCTGCGTCCCGACGATGTTGGCCGCGCCCGTGCGGTTCTCGACATAGACCTGCTGACCGAGGCTGCGCGAGAGCTTGTCGGCAATGACCCGCGCCAGAATGTCGGGGCTGTTGCCCGCCGCCTGAGGCACAACGAGTGCGACCGGGCGCTGCGGCCAGGACTGCGCTTGCGCGCCCGTCGCGGCTACGAGCGCGACCACGGCCGACAGGGCTAGATAGGGGAGCTTGAACATCGTTTCCTCCGGGCTCGTTTTCGTTGAGGGTGGAAATCGTCCATGCGTGCTTCGTGAGCCTCGAGGCCACGTCATGGACGAAGGAAGACAGAGCGAGCGCCGACCTCTCAGGCTTCGTCGACGACGCCGTTGCGCAGCGTGCCCAGCCGGTCGATCTCGACCTCGACCACGTCGCCGGGCTTCAGCCACAGCGGGGGCGTGCGCTTGGCGCCGACGCCGCCGGGCGTGCCGGTGGCGATGACGTCGCCGGGCTCCAGCCGCGTGAAGGAGGAGCAGTATTCGACGATGCGCGGGATATCGAAGATCATCTGCGCGAAAGTCGCGTCCTGCACGACCTGACCGTTGACGCGCGTCTGAAGCCGCAGCTCAGCCAGTTCGCCAAGTTCGTCGGGCGTCATCATCCAGGGGCCGAAGGCCCCCGTGCCGGGAAAGTTCTTGCCTGGCGTGAACTGGTGCGTATGGCGCTGGAAGTCGCGGATGCTGCCGTCATTGTAGCAGGCGTAGCCGGCGACATGGGCGAAGGCGTCAGCGCGCGCGATATAGCGGCCGGGCTTTCCGATGACGATTGCGAGCTCGCCCTCGAAATCGAGTTCATGCGAGACGCGGGGCCGGACGAGATCGGCGCCATGGGCGATCTGCGAGTTCGCGAAGCGGCCGAAGATGGTCGGGTTCTCGACCTCGGCGCGGCCCGTCTCCTTGCGATGCATCTCGTAGTTCAGCCCGACGCAGAGAATCTTGTCAGAGTTGGGCAGCACCGGCAGCCAGCCGATGGCCGAGAGCGGATAGCGCGGCGCACCCGCCGCGACGCCTGCCGCCTCGGCCAGCGCGTCGGCTGCGATGGCGCTCTTGAGATCAGGATAGCGGTCGCCGAGGACGGCACCGAGATCGACCGCCTCATCGCCGTCGATCAGGCCCCATGTCGGAGCGCCCTGCAGGTGAAACGTCGCGAAACGCATTGAAACGGTCCTCTCAGGAAAGGGCTGGAGCGATCTGCGGCCGGGATGCGGCCGGAAGGCAGGTGGCAAGACCGGACCCGAGCTCCTCGAGCAGCCCGGCCAGGTCGGTTTCGTCGATGGCGGTGCCGAAGACGTAGTGGTCCGGCCGGATGATCGCGGCTGCCCGGGAGCAGCCCTCGAACCAGGCTCGCAGCACGCCGTCGAGTTCCTCGACCGTGGCGTCGGCGCCCGATATGGCCCGCCCGCCCGGCCCCGACAGCACGATCAGGCGCAGACCGATCGCATGGGCCCGCGCGACGATGGCGGGCGACAGCCGTGCCGCCAGCGCTGCCTCGACGATCAGCCGATGGCCGGCCCCGGCGACCGCGTCGAGGCGGGCGCGCCCTTGCAGCGCCTTCACCCAGGGCTGCGGAAACAGCTTGCCCCGGCCCGGATCGTCCTGCGCCGTCAGCAGGCCGGTCGCGAGCGGCGGGACGATCTCCTGGCGCGTGATGGTGCGCGGCTGCCCGCCGCCTTCGGCGAGAATGCGGGCGTCGCGCTCGCGCGCAGCGACGGGATCGCGCTCGCAGATCACCTGCCCGATCGCCTTGATCCGGGCGGTCAATTCGCGCACATGGCGGCTGCGCTCGATCTCATAGCTGTCGAGAAGCGCCTCACCGGAGCTGCCCTCAAGGACGCGGGCGAGCTTCCAGACCAGATTGGCGACGTCGCGGACGCCCTGGCACATGCCCTGCCCGATGAAGGGCGGCTGCTGATGCGCTGCATCGCCCGCGATGAAGACGCGCCCCACGCGCCAGCGTTCGGCCACGAGAGCGTGGAAGCGGTAGCTGGCCGCACGCCAGAGCGTCCCGTCCTCCGGCGTCAGCCAGCGCGCGAGCAGTTCCCAGACCCGCTCCGGCGTTTGTGCGGCGCGCGGGTCCTCGCCGTCGAGAAGCATGATCTCCCAGCGCCGATGGTTGCCAGGTCCGATGATGAAGCTGGTCGGACGGCTCGGATCGCAGAATTGCGCCGCCGTCTGCGGCAGCTTGCCCAACGCCGTGTCGTCAACCAGCAGGTCGACCACGAGCCAGGGCTCGTCGAAGACGAGATCGGCGAGCGCAATGCCCAGACGCTCGCGAATGCCGCTCGAGGCGCCGTCGCAGCCAATGACGTAGTCCGCCGTGACGATCCGCACGGTGCCGCCATCCCCCCGCAATGTCAGGGTCACCCCGTTGTCCGAGTGTGCGAGATCGACGAGTTCGGTGCCCAGCGCGACCTCGACGCTGTCATAAGCCTGCGCATGCGCCCGCAGCGCCGCCTCGACCGGCGGCTGGGTGAAGACCATGGTCGGGACATAGCTCAGCGGATAAGGTTCCGGCACCGTATCGATGCGCCGGATGAGCTGGCCTTCCGCGCCGAAATGCTCCGAGACGAGGAACGGCGCGACATGCGGCAGCACCTTTTCGGCGACGCCGAGATTGTCGAGCAGCCGCATGATCTCGTGGTCGATCGCAATGGCGCGCGGCTTGTCGTAGACCGCGCTCTGTTTGTCGATCGCCAGGCTGCGGATGCCATGATGTCCGAGCAGACTGGCCGCGACGGCACCGCTCGGACCGAAGCCGACGACGACAACTTGGAAGTGGTCTGGATCGACGACGTCTGGCCGGTTCACCTCGGCTCTCCCTTTTTGCCTGGGACTTCCTTGTCTGAGCCCGGCGCGCGGTAGACGATCGCCATCTGTGCAGCCTTGACGTGATCTGCTTTCGGCGGCGCGACGCCCCAATGGTCGGTTCGGCCCGGCGGCCAGACCCATTCGTCCGGACCACGGACGCGATAGGTATCGTCGACCTGCAGCACCTCGGCGGTGAACTCAATGACGAAGCCGACGGGATCGATGAAATAGGAGAAGACGTTGTCGCCCGGCCCGTGCCGACCCACGCCCCAGGCGATCGGATGGCCGGCATCGACGAGGCGGCCCGAGGCGCGCATCACCGATTCCCAGTCGGGCAACAGGAAGGCGATGTGGTTGAGGCCGTTCGCCTTGGCCTCCGCAAGCACCACGGCATGATGGTCGCTGTTGCAGCGCAGGAACGCCATCAGCTTCGAGCGGTCGGTCAGGGTGAAGCCGAGCCCGTTCTCATAAAATGCCGCCTGCGCATCGACATCGATGCTGTTGAGGTTGACATGGGCCAGCCGCGAAGGCCGGTCGCGAACTTCGGTTGCATCATCATGGGTCCGGTCCCCCTGAACGAAGCGATAGACCCCGCCCTGCGGCTCGGCGATCGTGACGACGATGCCGCCATCCGGCTCCGGGTTCGGGCCGGGCGGCGCCATCAGCATCGCGCCATGGACGACCGCCTGCTCGGCGAGTGCGGCGAGATCGGCCGACGCATCGACCCTGAAAGTCACCGACAGGATTTCGGGTTCGGCGCCGGCATGGAGCGCGAGGACGTGATGATCCGCGCCGGTCGCGCGCAGATAGACGACATCGCCCTGTCTGGCGGCGACCGTAAGCCCCCAGACCTGCGTATAGAAGCGCTCCGACAAGGCGAGGTCGGGCGTCGCGATGGCGACGCTGCGAAGACCGGAAACCGGAAAACGGGTCATGACGCCTGCTCCACGGCGCGGCCCAGGAAGACGGCAGCATTGTCGCGTAGCAGACGTTTCCGCGTCGCCTCGTCCGGGAACGCCGCCTCGATGCGCTCGACCGGCTGCCGCTCGTGAAAATTGAAGGGATAGTCCGTACCGATCATGATCTGCGTCTCGCCGAACAGGTTGGTAAGATGCCGCAGCGTCGGCTCGTCATAGACGAGCGCGTCGTAGAACAGCCGCCGTGCTTGCTCGGTCGGCGACGTCTCGATGCTCTCCTGCAGCGCGGGGAAAACCCGGCGGCCTTCCTCCAGTCGCGGCAGCAGCAGCCCGAGCGTTCCTCCGCCATGGCTGAACGCGATGCGCAGCCTCGGCCGGCGCAGCAGCAGGTTCGAGCAGATGACGGAGGCGGCGGCGAGCCCGACATCGCCGGGATAGGCTAGCGCCTGCTGGAGTTGGGCCGGGCCGACCAGCCGATCCTGCCCGCAGGGCCGCACGGCATGGACGAAGACGGCGGCCCCCAGCTCTTCCGCCGCCTCGAAGAAGGCGTCGAACTCCGGTGCGCCGATCGGCTTGCCGTTGATGTTGCTGCCGACCTGTACGCCGGCGAAACCGAGCTCGCGCATCAGGCGATGCAACTCGGCGAGCGCAAGGTCCATGTCCTGCAGCGGCACTGCGCCGAGCCCGACCAGCCGCCCGTCGGAGTCGGCGACCATTCCCGCGATCTGGTCGTTGATGTAGCGCAGCAGCTCGTCGGCGGGCGCAGCGTCCATCCAATAGGACATCAGCTCGGGCATGGCAGAGATCGCCTGCAGCGAAAGGGCCATGTCGCCCATGTCGGCCAAGCGCTTTGGTACGTCCCAGCAGCGGTCGGAGACCGTGCGATAGTTGCGCCCGTCGATCACGACATGCCGATGGCACGGCTGCGCGGCCTCGGTCGAAGGCCAACCCGTGGGGCGCGGCCCCTTGAGATAGGACGGGAAGGTCGCCGGGACGATATGGGCATGGATGTCGACGCCGCATCTGCAGCGCTCCGCCATCGTGCCGTCTGCGCCTGCCGACACCATCACCTGTCTCATCCCCCCGATTGCCGTTTTTACTTGCTCGCCTTATATTACAGAATAAGAGAAAGTGAAGCCATAATTTATAAATTATTGACCGGAGCCGGCGCGTGTACAGATCACCTTCCGCGATCGCGATCCTGGGCGCTTCGTCGGGGTCCGATCCAGCCGAGGCCGAACCCGTCCATATGACCCAGCCCGCCCCCTCGACCCGAACGCTCGATCTCTACGACAAACTCAGGGAGGATCTGCTCTCGGGGCGGCTGAAGCCGGGACAGAAGCTGCAGATGCGCTTCCTGATGGAGGCCTATCAGGCCGGACAGACGCCGCTGCGCGAGGCGCTGAACCGGTTGACCTCCGAAGGCTTGGTGGAGGTGCGCGAGCAGCGCGGGTTCCTGGTCTCCCCCGTCAGCCGGTCGGAGCTTCAGGAACTGACGATGACGCGCTGCTGGCTCGAGGCACTGGCCCTGCGCAAGTCGATGGAAGCCGCGACGCCTGCCTGGGAGGAGGCGCTGGTCGTCGCCCATCACCGCCTAGGCCGCACGCCCCGCTCGCTCAATCCCGACCAGTTCGAGGACAATCCGGAATGGGAGCGGCTGCACCGGACATTTCATCGCGTGCTGATCGGCCAGTGCGGCTCCACGCCGCTGATCGGCTTTTGCGAGCATCTCGCCGATCAGCTTTATCGCTACCGGCGCGTCTCGATCCGCCGGGCGTTCCCGACCCGCAAGGTCGCTGACGAACACCAGGCCATCGTGACGGCGGTGCTAGACCGAGAGGTCGATCGCGCCGTCGGGTTGCTGGAGCGCCACTATCAACAAACCGCGGATGTAATCCTCGAAGATCCGGCGTTTTGAAAGGAGCAGTGTGCCCCTGGATGCCCGTCGCAGGTCACCAGCGCAAGAAGCGAGGAAGGACGAGCGCGCCCAGGCTGGTGATGACGGCGATCGCAAGCGTGTACCAGGTCGCCAGGAACGGCGCCGTGTCGTCCGGGCAATGCAGGCTGTAGGCGACCGCCGCCAGCCCGGCCGAGGCGAGACCGGCGCATGCTCCGGTGAGGGTCCTGTCGGTGGGTGCACCGTGGCGGGCCAGCAACGACAGCACGACGAGAGGGAGCAGTGCGTATAGCGGCACTGCGACGAGGCAGGCGCGCCAATAGCGGCCGAAGATCAGCGTACTCCACTGCTCGCTGGGAGCCTGTACCAGGGTCAGCAGGGCCCAGCCCACGGCCAGCACCAGCGGAACCACGACCACCGGCAGATACTTGGCAGCCTTCAAGCCTGGACGCAGGCTCCTCTGAAACAGCACCAGCGCGATCGTCGCAACGCTGGCGCCGAGCAGCGCCTTGGCCAGAACAGGCCGCGTCATCCAGACCTTGGCCAAATCCGGCCGCGCGCCGAGTGTCAGCAGGACGAGTCCGATCGTCATCGCGAGCGCGATGAGCGCGGCGAGCCAGGTCGCGCGGCGCAGCCGGCCGGTATCCACCGGCTGGTGGCTCGCGGTCATGACGGAGATCAGGTCGTCGGTTTGCATGTCGATGGCGATGCGCTCTGCTTCAGAAGGGAGTTCGCGTCGAGCCGGCGAAAGGTTACGGGGCTGCCATATCGCATGGAATCATGCCGGTCCCGTGCCGCGCTTCGACAGGAATCGGGCCATCGCCTGCAGGCCGCGATGGATCGCGACTTTGGCGGCCGTCTCGGTCATGCCAGCCGCGTTAGCAGCCTCGGCGACGCTGCCGCCCTGAATCTTGACTTGGTCGATCAGCCTGCGTGTGCGCTCCGGCAAGGCTTGCAGCGCTCGCGTCAGATCGAGCCTGGCATCGGAGGCCGCGCCTTCAGGCGCCGCCGCAAGTTGATGGGTCTCGTCGTCGATGGGCAGGTTTCCGGCGTGCCGGCCGCTGCGGCGCAGATGATCGACGAGCTTGTAGCGGGCGATCGCATGCGCCCAGGCTGTCACCGGACTCGTCGGATCGTAGGTGTGGCGGGAAAGGTGCAGGGCCAGCAGCGTCTCCTGCAGCACATCCTCGGCCTCGCTCGCCTCGCTGCGTCCGGCGCGCGCCAGCATCTGCCTAATATAGCCCCGCAGGCGGGCGCTGATCGTGTCGAGGAAAAGCCGGTAGGCCGCGGCATCGCCACCAAGCGCAGCCAGGAAAACAGGTCGCAACTGCGTTTCGAGTTCGGCGAGCGACAAGGGCTTGGAGCGCTTTCCCGGAAGGCGGCGGAGGCCGCATATTCCGTCGCATGCCGATACGATGCTCACAACCCCGCGACCGGGCAGTGTGAATTGCCGGCCCTGCCGATAGGCTCGCAAACGCGGAGGCCGTTCGAGCGCCCGCGGCCGGAGATCGTTCGAGATGGCGGTGAGACGGCATTCTTCTCGATGGCCGATGACGGTCGCCATCGCGCTCGCGACGCTCGGCTCCGGCTGGGCACGGGAGCCGAAGCCGCACGATGCCTGCCCGGCGGAACGCGGCTGCCCGGTCGAGGGTGGGCATTATCGCATCATCCTGCCGCCGCTACCGAAAGCCGGCCAGCGAACCGGCGCGATCATGTATTTCCACGGCTACCAGGGTTCGGCCGAGGAGACCGTCGCGGACGAGGCGCTGGTTGCGGTGGTGCAGCGTCTCGGCGTCGGCCTGATCGCGCCTGACGGCATGGGTCGGACCTGGTCCTATCCCGGTTCGCCCGGACGCAACCGCGACGAGTTCGCCTATGTCGGCCATGTCCTCGACGATGTCTCCAAACGCTTTCCCGTCGATCCCGGCCGCATCATGGCGAGCGGTTTTTCGCAAGGCGGCTCGATGGTCTGGAATCTTGCGTGCCAAATCCCGGCGCGCTTCGCCGGTTTCGCGCCGATCGCGGGCGCTTTCTGGGAGCCGCTGCCGCAGGACTGCGCCGGCCCACGCCCGAACCTGAGCCATGTCCACGGCACGAGCGACGTGACCGTCCCGCTGGCGGGTCGCTCGCTACGCTCCGGCTACAAGCAGGGTGATGTGTTCAAGAGTTTCGCCATACTGGCGCCCGGCTGCACGGCGACATGGGCGGCCGAGGTCGAGGGGGCCAGACCACCGCAGACGCTGACTTGCCGGATTGCGCAGGATTGCGGCGGGCCGGCCAGGCTGGAGCTCTGCCTGCATGCGGGTGGACACATGGCCGATGCGGCCTGGATCGAGCGCGCCTGGACACTGACCATGAAGGACGACGCGCGCCCGGCAACCACGGGCGCGAAGCTCACGTTTCCGTGAGGGTGTAACCGACGCGCCTGATGGTGCGATCTCTCGCGCGGAGCCGCTGCCGCGGAATGCCGGAGAGATGCCATGCGCCGTGATACCAGCTCAGCCGAACGGATAGACGAGGCGGCTGCGACCGAGCGCGTTACCGGCGCCGATCTTCTCGCCGCCCGGCTGGCTGCCGCTGGCGCAACCCACGCCTTCGGCATTCCTGGCGGCGAGGTCCTGGCGCTCGTCGATGCGCTCGAGCGCGCCGGCATCCATTTCCTGCTCGCCAAGCACGAAAATGCTGCAGGCTTCATGGCCGAAGGCCTCTGGCATGCCACGGGCGCTCTGCCCGTCCTTGTCGCGACATTGGGGCCCGGCGTCGCCAATGCGGTCAATGTCGTCGCCAATGCGCAGCAGGACCGCGTGCCGCTGATCTTCATTACCGGCTGCGTCGATCAGGCCCTCGCGGAGAGTTTCACGCATCAGGTCTTCGATCACCAGGCCGTGTTGCGCCCGCTGGTCAAGGCGAGCTTTCGCGCCGCCCCCGGCACCGAGGACCTGGTCATCGAGAAGGCGATCGCTATCGCCAGGCGAGGCCGGCCCGGGCCGGTCCATATCGACCTGCCGATCTCGGTCGCGGAAGCCCGCACGGAGAGACGTGAGCCGCCCGCCACACCAAGACGACAGGCCGTCATCACGGCCGATCTCGCCGCGGCTCGCGAGCTGATTGCAAACGCGAGGAGGCCGCTGGTCATTGCCGGGCTGGACCTCGTCAATCAGGGCGGCGCCGCCGCGCTCGACCGGTTCCTGCTGTGTACCGGCGCACCGCTGCTCACCACCTACAAGGCCAAGGGGCTCGTGCCTGAGCAGGATCATCGCGTCATCGGCGGCGTCGGTCTCTCACCAAAAGCCGACGCCATCGTGAAGCCGCTGATCGACGCGGCCGACTTGATCGTGTTGTCCGGCTATGACCCGATCGAGATGCGGCAGGGCTGGCGCAACCCTTGGCCGGCGGACAAGCGCGTCATCGATATCGTTGCCGAAGATATGCCGCATGGCATGCATGGCGCGACCTTGAGGCTCGAGGGCGATGTCGGCGCGATCCTGACCCTGCTCGCGGACGCCCGCATGCCTGGCAACATCTGGCCGGGCGGTGAGCCTGGGACCATCCGCACCCGTTTTCGGCAGGCCTTTGCTGCGCCCTCCGACTGGGGGCCACATGCCGTGTTCGAAACGCTACGCTCGGTCGCGCCGGTAGACACCGTCGCGACGGCCGATTCCGGCGCGCATCGAATCCTGCTCAGCCAGATCTGGGAATGCGACGGACCGCGCCGCCTGCTGCAATCGACGGGGCTCTGCACCATGGGCTGCGCCCTGCCGCTCGCGACCGGTGCGGCGCTCGGCTCAGGCCGGCCGACACTCTGCTTCGTCGGCGATGCCGGTCTTGAAATGGTGCTGGGAGAACTCGCCACGCTGCGCGACCTTAAACTGCCGGTCGTCATCGCCTTGCTCGTCGACGAGAGCCTGGGCCTGATCGCGCTGAAGCAGCGCCAGCTCGACCTGAAGCGTGCCGGCGTCGATTTCGGCGCGACCGATTTCGTCGCGGTGGCGCAGGCCATGGGCGGACATGGCGTGGCGATCGTCGATCGCGACGGCCTGAGGCGCGAGGCGCAAGCCGCTTTCCAGCGTGACGGGTTCACGCTGCTCGCCTGCCGCATCGATGCCCGCGACTATGAGGGAGCCTTCTGATGGCTGAGGCCCCGAACAAGGCGAAGCGTCCGCGCGACGAGCGGCTCGACTTCTTCCGCGGCATCACCATGCTGATCATTCTGGTGGCGCATCTGCCGGAGAACAGCTGGAACGCCTTCATCCCGGCTCGCTTCGGCTTTTCCTCGGGTGCGGAGCTCTTTGTGTTCTGCTCGGGCATCGCCAGCGCCCTCGCCTTCGGCAGCGTCTTCGTCCGGCGTGGGCTTCTGCTCGGCACGGCCCGCATCGCCTACCGGATCTGGCAGGTCTATTGGGCGCAGATCGGCCTCGTCCTGGCGCTGATCGCGCTCGCGACCCTGTTCGATCGTGCTTTCGGCCTTGCTGAGCTCGCCGCCCGCTTCCCGATGCTGCTCAGCGATCCCGAGGGCGCGTTGTTCGGCCTGGTGACCCTGACCTGGCAGCCCGATTATCTCGACATCCTGCCGATGTATCTCGTCATCCTGGCGCTGGTGCCGCTGGCGATGGTCTTGAGGCGCGTCCACACTGTGCTGCCATTCCTGATGGTCGGGCTGCTCTACGCGCTGGTCTGGATCTGCGACATCAATTTGCCGGGCAATCCCTGGAACGGCGCCGGCTGGTTCCTCAATCCCTTCGCATGGCAACTCATCTTCTTCCTCGGCTTCTTCATCGGCATGAAATGGCTGCCGGTGCCGCGTCTCGGCGAGCGAAACCTCATGCTGGCGGCCACCGCATTTATTGTCCTCTCTATTCCACTCTCCTTCTGGGCCATTCTGGCGCATTGGCCGGCAGCCCAGGCTCTGCGCGACCTGATCATCCCCGGCGCCGAGAAGAGCAACCTGCATATTCTGCGCGTGCTGCATTTCCTGGCACTGGCCTATCTCGTGCTGAGCCTGATCGAGCCATATCGCCAGCGCCTCGACATCGGGGTCGGGCATCTCCTGATCCTGATCGGCCGGCAGTCGCTCGCGACCTTCCTGGCCAGCGTCGTGCTCGCCCGCCTCGCCGGTACCGTGGCCGACATGACCGGGCGCAGCGAGCTCATCGTCGCACTGCTCAACTTTACTGGATTCGGCCTGATCCTTAGCGTCGCCGTCGTCGTCGGCTGGTTCAAGCGCGCGCCCTGGAGCGGGCCTGCGCCCGAGATCGTCCTGCAGAAAACCGAGTCGCCACGCTTGGACGGCTCGCCAGTCGCCGGATCTCTGCCAACACGGGTCCGTGAAGCAAGTTGATGTCCGTTTGAACGGCCGCCTGCGAACTCCCTCATAAGCGCCTCCAGCACGGGCGCCGCAATGGAGCAGCCCATGTATCACGATCTCTCCGGCGACCAGGTTTCGCTCGCAAATGAGGCCGCCCTGCTGGCCTGGAACGACACGCTCGAAGCACTGATGGCTCATGCCGCCGAGACGCCCGGGCATCTCGCCCGCACATTGGAAGCGGATCCGGGTTTCGGCCTCGCTCATGCTGCCAAAGGCCTGATGCTGCTCTCGCTGGCACGACCTGAGCTCCTTGGCGCGGCCCGCGATTGCCTGGCGAGGGCACGGGCCTCGCAGGCGATCCGCGAGGTCACCAGGCGCGAGAGCATGGTGACCGAGGCCTTGGCGCTCTGGCTCGACGATGCGCCGCGCCAGGCGGCGCTCCGGCTGGAGGCGATTCTCGAAGCCCATCCCTTCGACGTACTGGCGCTGAAGCTCTCGCATGGCCTGCGCTTCATGCTCGGCGACCAGGCCGAAATGCTCACGAGCCTGCGACGCGTCGTGCCGGGCTTTACCGAGGCCCATCCGCTGACCGGCTACGTCAATGGCTGCTACGCCTTCGCGCTCGAGGAACAGGGCTTCTATGCCGAGGCCGAGCGCGCCGGCCGGCGCGCTGTCGCTTTGAGCCCGCGCGATGCCTGGGGCCGCCACGCCGTCGCTCATGTCCTGGAGATGACCGGCCGGCCCGATGAAGGGGTCGCGTGGCTCGGTGATGGCCGCAACTGGGCCCATGCCAACAATCTGCGCTTCCACATCGTCTGGCACTTGGCCCTGTTCCGGCTGGAACGCGGCGAGACGACCGAGGTGCTGCGCCTCTATGACGAGGACATCCGCGGCGAGGAGACCGACGACTACCGCGACGTCGCCAACGGCGCCTCGCTGCTGGCAAGGCTCGACTATGCCGGCGTCGATGTCGGAACGCGCTGGGAAGAGCTGGCGGCCAAGGCCGAAGGCCGCGTTCAGGACGGTCGCCTCGTCTTCGCCGATTTGCATTATGCGCTTTCGCTGCTCGGGGCCGGCCGCCATGACGGAGCCGAGACGATCGCCCGCACCCTCGTCGAGGATTGGCATGGCCATCCGAGCGGCGAGCGGCGCGAGGCGGCTCGCAGCGGCGCGCTTGCTGCCTTCGGGCTGATCGCCTTCCACGAAGGCGATTACGCGGAGGCGGCGCGGCTGCTCGGCGGCGCCCGCAGCGGGCTCGTCGCGATCGGCGGCAGCCATGCGCAGCGCGACCTGTTCGAGCAGGCCTATATCGAGAGCCTGCTACGCTCCGGCAGCCACGACCGGGCCAACGCCATCCTGAGCGAACGCCTCGCCCGGCGCGGCGGCTCGAACCTTTTTGCCGCGCGCAGGCTCGCCTCGCTGCGCAGCCGTCCAACTGGCCGCACGGCGGCACTCGCCATCGCGGCCACCCCTCTCGCCATCGCCCACTGAAACTCAAGACAGGCAGGAACCATCATGACCACAGCGACCATGACCCGCAGCTTCGCCCTTCCGTCCTCCCGCACCGTTCTCAACCTCGCGCTGGGCGGCTTCGCCGGCCTCGGCTTCTGGGAGCTATTTTCGGCCGTGCCGACCGCGTGGTTCGCGGAATACCCGCTGGAGCCGCCGGAACTGGTCAAGTCGCTCTTCGCGCATCAGTTCGGCCTGACGCTCTCGACGCCCGTCGCCAAGCTCCTGCACTTCACCACCGGCTTCCTGTTCTACCCGCTCGGCTACTGGGTCCTGACCCGCTGGCTGAAGAGCTTCGGCATGCCCACCGATGGCTGGATCTGGGGGGTGATCACCTACTTCATCGCGCTCGGCTTCTTCGCGCCGCTGGCCGGCCAGCATTTCCTTCTCAGCGACGTGCCGCGGCTCTCCGTCATGAGCCTCGTCGGCCATGCGATCTACGGCTATCTCGCAGCCCATATCTTCGAGGCGCTCGAAGCGCGAGCGGCCTGAGCGATCTTAGAACGGAGATCAAGTCATGCTCGACAGACGCGACGTCATGCGAATGCTCGGCCTTGCGGCGGTCATGCCGCTGGCGCCAACCCGCAGCCGGGGCGATGCGGGCCGACCGGTCAATACGCTGGGCTCAAGCGATGGCGTCGCGATCCGCGGCTACGACCCGGTCGCCTATTTCCGCGACGGCGGCCCGCGTCCCGGCAAGGCGGAATTCTCGGTGCGGCATGGCGGCGCCGTCTGGCGCTTTGCCAGCGCCGAGCACAAGGCCCTGTTCGAAGCCGATCCCGCACGCTATCTGCCGGCCTATGGCGGCTTCTGCGCCTATGGCACTTCGCGCGGCTATCTCGTCAAGATCGACCCCGAGGCCTGGAGCATCGTCGATGGTCGCCTCTATCTGAACTACGACCGCGCCGTGCAAAAGACCTGGTCGGCCAAGACAAGCGTTTACATCAACCAAGCCGATGCGAAGTGGCCCAGCCTGGCCTTGCAAGACAATCGGTGATGTCTTTCGCGGATATCGTGGATTCAAAACCAGACGTCGATCCCTCGCCAAGTCATCAAGCTCGTTGATTCAAGTCCTGGCTCACCCCGATCATCGACGCCATCGTCGTCGAGCCCGGATCGATCCGCGTCGTCGGCCAAACGACAACGTCCGGAGAAACCCGCGAAGCCATGCCGCGTGGCGCGGCGTGGTTCGCAGTTCTGATCGGAAATGGTGGGGGAAGCAGGACTCGAACCTGCGAAGGCATAGCCAGCGGATTTACAGTCCGCCCCCTTTGCCGCTCGGGACATTCCCCCACGAAACCGGATGTTTCCCTGTCGGGAACATGGTCTCTTCACGCGATGCCGAACCGGCGGTTGAGCCGGCGGCTTCGGGCGAGGTGCGGTTTCCTCCAGCAGGGCGGCGATGTCAAGCCGTCTACACTCCCTGTTCAACACTCTGCGCCATGACATCGGCCAATTGCGGCGGCAGGACGTTCGATGGATTGCCGGAGCCGAGGCGGAGCAGCGCGCGCATTCATGACCGTTACAGAACCACAGGGCCCGCTCGCGCGCGCATTTGCTACCGCCGCGTCATGCGGCTTCGATCCGGGCCGGCCCGGTTTTGCCGTGCGCGTGCCGGGGCAGCCCCTGGTCGTCGATCTGCCGCCGACGCCAGAGGCTGCGCGTCTCCTCCAGGAGCGCGGCATCTCGATCGCAGGGTCGTCCGGCAAGGCCTGCAGGATCGTGCTCGATGCCGAGCAGCGCCAGCGCTACCAGATCTCGATCGAACTCTTCGGCCATGACGACCAGACCATCTGTCTGTTTGCCTCGAGCATTCTGCAGGGACATCTGCGCCTGGAGCATCACGGCCAATGGCTCGTCATCGGCGCGACGCCATGGCCGCTCCACTTCCAGCGCATCGTCGTCCGGGGCCGCGAGTCGGGCGTGCTACTCGCCGATGGCTGCTCTTCGAACGGTGCGATCCTGACCGTGCATGGCGACCGGACCGCGATCGCGCTCGGGCAGGATTGCATGCTATCCCACGAGATCGAGATCGCTGCGTCCGACGAGCACGCGATCATCGGCCTCGACGACCTCGCCTGGCTGAACCCGCCCAAGAGCGTGGTTATCGGCCCCCACGCCTGGCTTGGCGCCAATTCCTCGGTGCTGAAGGGGGTCACGATCGGCGCCGGTTCGATCCTGGGCACACGCTCGGTCGCCAGCCGCGACATCCCCCCGCGCAGCGCCGCGGCAGGTATGCCCGCCAGGATCATCCGCGAGAACGTCACCTGGTCGCGCCATCTCGCCCCCGACGAGGCGAACCGCAAGGTCGAACGCGACAAGCTGGACGCCTGGCTCGCGCCGCCGGGCTAGCCGGGCGCGCCGATCCGTGGCAGGCGATGGCAGCGGGAACAGTGCCGCACGGAATGGAATCGAGATGTCCGACGATCATCGCAGGCCGGGCGGTCCCAGTCGGGGCGGCAAGCCCCCACGCAACGACTGGAGCCGTCGCGACGGCCCGCCGCCGCATCGGCCAGGCGACATCGACGAGGCCGTGCTCTACGGCGTTCATCCGGTCATCGAGGCGCTGCGCAACCCGAAGCGCCGGCACCGCCGGCTGCTCGCCACCGAGAACGCACTGAAGCGTCTGCAGGAGGAGGTCGGAGATCTCCCTGTCGAGGCGGAACTCGTCCGCCCCTCCGAGATCGACCGGCTGTTGACGCCCGATTCGGTGCATCAGGGGCTTTATCTCGTCTGCGATCCCCTGCCCTCGCCCGATCTCGACAGCCTGCCCGACGACGCGATCGTGCTGGCGCTCGACCAGATCACCGATCCCCACAATGTCGGCGCTATCCTGCGCTCGGCGGCTGCCTTTGCAGCGTCGGCCGTCATCGTCACTATCCGGCATTCGCCGGCGGCGACCGGCGTGCTGGCGAAATCGGCCTCGGGCGCGCTGGAACACGTGCCTCTGATTGCCGTGCGCAATCTCGGCGATGCGCTCGACGACCTCGGCAAGCGCGGCTTTCTGCGCATCGGCTTCGATTCGGACGGCGAGGTGGCATTCGACGACGTCGTGCTGCGCCGCCCGCTCGTCATGGTGATGGGCGCCGAGGGCAAGGGCCTGCGCCAGCGCACGCGCGATCTCTGCGACCAGGTCGCGCGGCTCGAGGTGCCCGGCACGATCACCAGCCTCAACGTCTCGAACGCGACCGCGATCGCGCTCTATGCAGCAAGCCGCAGGCCCTAGCATCGGCCCGAAAAGTGGCAACCGGTTTTCGGAAAAGCCGATGCTGAAAACTGATCAGCGCCCGGGCACCGTCAGCAACAGCGCGCCGGTCGGGGCATGGGCGAAGCGGCTGCGGGGCCCCTTTCCGGATTCCGCTCCCGCGATCCTGATCACGCGCGACACGGGCCGGTCCCGGCGGCCTTCCAGCCGGATCAGGATGGGATCGGGCGTCGGCGGGTAAGGAATTCCCGTTCGCGCCGGCAGATAGGCGAAGCTGTTGCGATCGACCGGTTTCTCGGGCTCGGGCTCCGCCTCGCGCAGGATCGCGATCTGCGGCGCGTCGGAAAAGGGCAGCAGCGGTCCGCCGATGAAGCCGCGCCCATGGAATCGCGCGACGCGACCGGCGCGATGGCCGAAGCCACGGGAGCCCATGGTATTATGGCTGCGGGCGAGCACCGGGCCTGCGGATGGCCCAGCCGCCATCATCGGAACTCCCGACCGGCCGGCCGCTTCGCTCTCGGCAGGCAAAAGCAGGGCTCCGGCGAGGCCGAGAGCGACAATCGTCAAGCCGCGCAACATCGGCGCATCCTCCACCCGCATCTTGTCAGGCCTCCGGACGCGACTATAGACCCGGTGAACGCAATTCCAAGCGCGGCGATGTCGATGCCTCGCGCCGCATTCGACATTCGTCTTAAACCGAAAGGTGCAAGACCAAGTGCCTGATTGCGCTGCCAGTCTCGCGCGCGCATTGCATTGCCTCAAGCTGGAACAATGAGGCTCGCGTCTCACCCCGGCGATTCGTGGCATCGTGTCTCAAAGAAACCGAGCCGACATCAAACGGGCAGCCTGGATCATCCGGCTGCCGGGCACAATCGAGGGGAGTACGCCATGAGCATGGCAGCTAACGTATCGGGGGCGAAAGTCGCGCCGCGCCCCATGACCAAAGAGGAAAAGCGCGTCATTCTCGCATCCTCGCTCGGCACCGTGTTCGAGTGGTACGATTTCTACCTCTACGGCTCGCTTGCCGTCATGATCGGCGCGCATTTCTTCTCGGCGTTCGATCCCAATACGCGCGCCATCTTTGCGCTGCTCGCCTTCGCCGCCGGCTTCCTCGTCCGCCCCTTCGGTGCGCTGTTCTTCGGGCGCCTGGGTGACCTGATCGGCCGCAAATACACCTTCCTCGTGACGATCGTGATCATGGGCGCCTCGACCTTCCTGGTCGGCCTGCTGCCCGGCTACAACAGCATCGGCTGGATCGCGCCGGTTATCCTGATCGCGCTGCGCATGTTGCAGGGCCTGGCCCTCGGCGGCGAGTATGGCGGTGCGGCGGTCTATGTCGCAGAGCACGCGCCTCCCGGACGTCGCGGCTTCTACACCTCATGGATCCAGACCACGGCGACGCTCGGGCTGCTGCTTTCGCTGATCGTCATCCTGGTCATCCGCGTCAATATGGGCGAGGCCGATTTCGCCGCCTGGGGCTGGCGCATTCCGTTCCTGCTCTCGATCTTCCTGCTCGCCATCTCGGTCTGGATTCGTCTCCAGATGCAGGAATCCCCGGCCTTCAAGAAGATGAAGGAAGAGGGCACAGGCTCCAAGGCTCCCCTGACCGAAGCCTTCGGCACCTGGAAGAACGCCAGGATCGCCCTGATCGCGTTGTTCGGCCTGACCATGGGCCAGGCCGTCGTCTGGTACACCGGACAGTTCTACGCACTGTTCTTCATCCAGAGCATCCTGAAGGTCGATCTCTACTCGGCCAACGTGCTGATCGCCTGGGCGCTCATCGTCGGCACGGGCGGGTTCATCTTCTTCGGTTCGCTGTCGGACAGGATTGGCCGCAAGCCGATCATCCTCGCCGGCTGCCTGATCGCGGCGCTGACCTACTTCCCGCTATTTGGCGCCCTGACCAAGGCCGCCAATCCGGGCCTTGCCGCAGCGCATGAGAACGTCAAGGTCCAGGTCGTCGCCGATCCCGCCACTTGCGGCTCGGTCTTCGATCCGGTCGGCATCCGCACCTTCACCGCACCTTGCGATATCGCCCGTCGCGCGCTCGCCACCCAGGCGATCGTCTATACCCAGACGCCGGCCCCGGCCGGCACGCCTGCCAAGGTGACGATCAACGGCAAGGATGTCGCCATCGACGCAACCTTCGCCGCGACGATTGCCAGGGAAGCGGTCGCTGCCGGATATCCCGCTCCCGGCGATGCCCGCATCGTCAAGACCGGCTTCTTCGGCGCGCTCTTCAACGCACAGTCGCTGACGGTCATCGCGATCCTGACCGTGCTGATCATCTACGTCACGATGGTCTACGGCCCGGTCGCGGCGGCACTCGTCGAACTCTTCCCGACACGTATCCGCTACACCGGCATGTCGCTGCCCTATCACATCGGCAATGGCTGGTTCGGCGGACTCCTGCCGGCAACCTCCTTCGCGATGGTGGCTGGCACGGGCGACATCTTCTACGGCCTCTGGTACCCGATCGTCTTCGCGCTCGCGACATTCGTCATCGGACTGCTCTTCGTGCCCGAGACCAAGGATCGCGACATCATGACCTACGAAAACACATGATCTGATCGCATGTGACGAAATCAGGCCCCGCCTTCGCAGGCGGGGCCTTTTTCTTGCCTCGCGCCGGTCGCCGGCCATCGTCGAACTTGCTCTCGACCCTGCGGGCTGGTAACCGCTGACCCGTCGATATGGGCCGGCGTAGCACAGCGGTAGTGCAGCGGTTTTGTAAACCGAAGGTCGGGAGTTCAATCCTCTCCGCCGGCACCATCTTCGCCGCGATCCGGTGCAGACAGCGTCGCGGCTCTTCAACGACGCTCTATCGCATCAGACCTGCCGCTCGCAGCGCGTCTTCGATCACCTTCCCGACCCCGGCCGCGACGGCATTGGCGGGCGGGCCATCCGCGGAAGCCCTGCCGCCCGGATTGGGGCGCGGAGCCACGATCTTCGGCGTTGGCGTCTCGTGCGCCCGATCCACCGCACCGGAAATCTCGGGCAGCTGCCAGAAGTCCGCAATATGGCGCGTCGATGACAGTCCAGCGTCGAGCATGAAGGCTCCGGGCGCACCGATGCCGTCCCCCGCGCGCAAGGGCGTACCGTGCCCCATGCCGGCGACCTGGAATTCCTCGATTTTGGCAGCCCCCGAAGCGTCGCGCCAGACACGCCGGACATGACCGGAGACCGTATCCGTCTCCGTCGGCTTCGGGCCGACCCCATGAACGCCTCGCCATTGCGCGACGACCGCATCCGCATTGACGGGCAACACCGTGGCATCGCGCGTGCCATGCCAAACGGAGACCGTCGGCCAGGGGCCGTCGTGGTCCGAGGCATCCCTCAAGGCGCTTTGCAGGACTTCGCCTCGGGGCAGACCGTGGCCGCGCATCCGGTCGAGCGCCTCGGGAACCGAGGCGGCGCAGCCAAAGGGCAGCCCCGCGATGACCGCCCCGCCGGCGAAGACTTCCGGGTAGGTGGCGAGCATTACCGACGCCATCGCCCCACCGGCCGAGAGGCCCGTGACGAAGACCCGCCGCGCGTCGAGGCGATGGGTCGTGACCATCGTCTCGATCATCTGGGCGATCGAAAGCGCCTCGCCCGCATCGCGGCGGATGTCGCCGGGGACGAACCAGTTGAAACAGAGGTTGGGGTTGTTCGCCCGCTGCTGCTCCGGATAGAGCAGCGCAAAGCCGCGCTGGTCGGCCAGCGTCGACCATCCCGAGCCGTGGTCGTATCCCGCCGCCGTCTGGGTGCAGCCATGCAGCACGACGACCAGCGGCGCACTACGGGGCAAGCCTTCCGGCACATAGCTATGCGCCCTCAGCGCTCCCGGGTTGGTGCCGAAATCCGTGATCTCGGCGAGGCGGGAGGATTGCGTCGAGGCCCGGCCCATGCCGCGGGCGGCATTCAGGCGAGCGATGGTATCGGCAATGTTGCGCATTCGAGGGTCCCTGCGGTCGCCGACCAAACCGGCGCCGACCTGCACCCCCAACCACGAACAATGGCTTTTGTTGCAACGCAGCATAATCGATTTTTTCGACCCGAAAGAGGGTCCGCACTCCGCTCCACCCTGAAATTTGAGGTTGTGGCGGTCCGGCATTATCGTCCACAAGCCACACTTGGCGTGCCCAGCCGCTCGGCCGGCCCGCATCTTGCCTGATTCAGACCCCACAGCCACGAGGCCGGAAACCTCTCCTTCAAGATGACCATGGAACGATCGCAACACCTCCTGGAACTGGCGCAGCGCTGTGAAACGGCGAGCAAGCCCGATCGCACGCTCGATGCCGAAATCTACGAGGCGCTCGGTTTCACGGTCCGCCGCAAGCCGACGCATCTCGTCAGCCGGCGTGCTCCCGCCGGCGGCATCTATCAGCAGGGCGCGCTCTGGAAGGCGCTCGGCACCGTCAGCGCCGATATCGACGTCGCCGTCTCCATACTGAGACAGAAGGCCCCCGAATGGGGCTGGAGCCTGCAATCGCTCGGCGGCGACAACGGCGCCGCCTTCCAGGCGCTTGTGGCCGAATGCTCGGGCAATGGCGCGCTGGGCTCGCTGGCGCTCTGCGCGGCAATGCTGCGCGCATTTGCCCGGAGCGAGCCGGTCGAGAACGTGCGGGCTCTTCTGCGCAAGTGAGGCGATGCAGACCGGGCATCTGGATCACCCCACCCGTTCACGGAAAGGTGACCCTGCGCAACTCCGGAATGGTTGAAGCGCACGCATGGCCCGCTACGTTGCGCAACGAACGGCCGAGCAAGGCCGAGGGGAGATGATGATGCATAGTTTTGAACCTTCGCGCCGCGCCATGCTGGCCGGCGCCGGCGCGCTCGCAGCCGCCACTGCCTTCGACCTCAACGCCGGCATCAGCCCGGCCCAAGCGCAAGGAACTCCCGTGAATCAGGCGCCCGGATTCTACCGCTACAAGATCGGCGACATCACCCTGACCGCCATCAATGACGGCTTTGCCAAGCGGCCGCTCGAAGGTTTCGTGCGCAACGCCGAACTCGCGGATGTCAAGAAGGCGATGGCGGACGCCTTCCTGCCCGCAGACGCGCTCAACATCAGCTTCACCACGCTCGCGATCCAGAGCGGCGGCAAGCTGACCCTGATCGACACCGGCAACGGTGATTCCGGGGCCCCCACCTCCGGCGCCTGGATCAGCAACTTCAAGGCGGCCGGCTTCGATCCCAAGGACGTCTCCACCGTCGTCTTCAGCCATTTCCACGGCGACCACATCAACGGCTTCCGCCTGAAGGACGGCACCGCCGTCTTCCCGAATGCCGAGGTCATGGTGCCGGCGGCCGAATGGGCCTTCTGGATGGACGACGCCAAGATGAATGCGGCGCCCGAGGCCATGAAGGGCGCCTTCGCCGGCGTCCGCCGGGTCTTCGGCCCCGTCGCCAAGGACGTGAAGCAGTTCGAGGCCGGCAAGGAGATTCTGCCGGGCATCACCACGGTCGCGGCGCCCGGCCATACGCCGGGCCACACCGCCTTCGCGGTCGCCTCGGGCTCGGGCAAGATGATGATCATGTCCGACACCACCAACCACCCGGCTTTGTTCGTACGCAATCCAGACTGGTCGGCGGTGTTCGACATGGACGGCCCGCAGGCCGCAGCGACCCGCCGCAAGCTGCTCGACATGGTCTCGGCCGACAAGATGCAGGTCGCCTTCTACCACGCCCCCTTCCCCGCGACGGGCCACATCGCCAAATCCGGCAACGGCTTCGAGATGGTGCCGGTGCAGTGGAGCACGGCGATCTGAGCGTCGCTCGTTCCCAACGAGACGAGCAGGCCGGGGTTCGCCCCGGCCTTTTACGTTCGACAGCCGCATGGCTTTCCGAGCCCTCGTCCTGAGAGCTTGGCCCGAAAATGAATTGAACGATTTCAGTGTCTTCGCATGACGTTTCACGCCAACGGACCGTCATTCCGGACAAGCCGCTTTAGCAGCGCCGATCCGGAATCCCTGCCGGAACTCTGGTCTTGAGACGGTCAGGCATGGATTCCGGGTCTCCGCTGCGCTGCGCCCGGAATGACGACCCTCGGACGACAAACACGAAGCCGTTCAAATCACTCAGTTCATTTCGGGCCGGGTTCTGAGGAGACGCGAAGGCGTCTCGCAGGGTGCTCCAGTTCGCTCGGCCAGCGCCTGCTGAAGCATCCTTCGAGACGCGATCCTTTGGATCGCTCCTCAGGATGAGGGCTCTGGGGTGGAAGAAGCGTAGCTCCCGTTTTTCCTCCTCCCGTCTCGCGGCCTTCACCTGCGACGTGCTAAGCACTTCCGCCATTGCCTGGCACGCCCGCCTTCAGGACCCGTGATGACCGAGCGTTCCCGCGCCATTGCCTTCGTCGCCAGCGAGACGCCCGAGGCACAGGCCGCGCTGGCGAAGCTCGCCGAACGCTACGGCAATGCCGAACCGGCCAAAGCCGAGGTCGTCGTGGCGCTGGGCGGCGACGGGTTGATGCTGCAGACGCTGCATCGCTTCCTCGGCACGGCCACGCCGATCTACGGCATGAATCGCGGCTCGGTCGGCTTCCTGATGAACGAGTTCCGCGAGCGGGGCTTAAGCCGCCGGCTCGATGCCGCCCAGCGCTCCGTCGTCCACCCGCTCTCGATGCGTGCGATCGACAAGGACGGCCGCGAGGTCCATGCGAGAGCAATCAACGAGGTCTCGCTGCTGCGCCGGTCCTACCAGGCCGCCAAGCTGCGCATCTCCGTCGACGGCCAGGTCCGGCTGACCGAACTCGTCGCCGACGGCGTGCTGCTGGCGACGCCGGCGGGCTCGACCGCCTACAACCTCTCCGCCAACGGCCCGATCCTGCCGCTCGACGCTCCGCTGCTGGCCCTGACCCCGATCTCCGCCTTCCGCCCCAGGCGCTGGCGCGGTGCCCTCCTGCCCGACCACGCGCAGGTCACGATCGAGGTGCTGGAATCAGAAAAGCGCCCGGTCAGCGCGGTCGCCGACCACACCCAGATCGAAAACGTCGTCTCGGTGGCGATCGCGATCGACAGGACGGTGGATCTCGTAATGCTGCACGATCCGGGACACAGCCTCGACGAGCGGATTTTGCGGGAGCAGTTCGGGTATTGAGGGGAGCTAGCTGGGCGTCGCGAAAATCAGCGGAGTGCTGGCGACGATCACGACAAACTGCATCGCGTTATAGGCCATGCCGCGCCAATGCAGCTTGCGAAGTCGGCGCACAGCAGACGCGTCTCCGGCGTCCCGTGCCGCCAGTTCGGCATCCATATTCTGTAGGAACCACCGCCGCATCGCGATTGCCAGAACCGCAATCCCGATGGGGCCGATCGTAAAAATCGGGCGGCCGGCGATCACGAGAGCTATGATTCCGATGACCGAACCGATGCAGATCAGTCGAAAGTGAACGCTGAACAGGCCTCGCAGCAGCCACGTCACGACAGGGTCTTCGAGCTTCGCGAGAAGGAAGGTCGGCGACGCGATCAGGAAGTACAAAGTCGGAAGCAAGACGGCGACAATGGCAGCAACGGCAAAAGCATCGTTGGACATGGCATCGTCCTCGCTCGCCCGTACGGCGCCACCGACATTAATCCGTTGCGATGCGGCGACAACCGAACTTTGGTAGCAGCCGAGCCGCAACCGGGCGCCAAGTCCGGCGAGCCGAATTCCGGTATGCCATGAAGCCAAAACAACGGGCTTCCCGCGCCATCCGCGAAGGGCACTCTCCCTTCTCCCCCTGCGGGAGAAGGTGGCAGCGCGAAGCGCTGACGGATGAGGGGTCGCTCCACGCTCTCCGATAACGCCATTGTATCAACATGATAGCTCGGCGCGACCCCTCATCCGGCGCTGCGCGCCACCTTCTCCCCCAAGGGAAGAGGCGGCCGTGCTTCCCGACAAAACTTTATCCCCGCCCCCCCGCCCCACCCCTATCCTGCCCCCGCTCCGCCCGACCAAGGGGGCTGTCGCGAGGCATCGTGCGGCCGGGCGGGGTTTGCGGTTTTCATGGGTTCGGCCGTTGCGGGTCTCAGCCATGGAGGGGCCGCTCGCCGCCGGGGCCTTCAGCAATCCCGGTCATGCCCGACCTTAATGGGCGACGAGCGGAACCGAAAGACAGCCGCGCGCGGGGTCGGGTGGCGCCAGACGGCGCTGCCTCGACACTTCGACATCGACATCGACATCGGCACGCAGCCGCCCGCTGCGACGCCACAAGGCCCCGCGCATCCCCTTCGGGATTACGCCTGCCCGAAAACCCCGAGGCCTCAGGCCGGACGGGGTTTTCGGTGCGGGTGGTCTGGCTGTGGGAACGATCGGCAAGTACGCAACGACCCGTCAGGCAACCCCTACGCCGCCTGCCTGATATCCCCATCCTCCAGCTCGACCAGCAGCGACGGGTCGGCCTCGACGAGAAAGGCGAACGCCGCGTCGTCGGCCAGCGAATCGGCCATCGCCCTTGCCTCCTCGCGCGCGGCCTCGGCGTCGATGCGCCGGAGCAGGCCCATCAGGGCGTCGCCCTCGGGGCCGTCCAGCGCCTCGCAGGCGATCATCACCTGCGCCAGGATCGTCCGGTCGATGCCGCGTCCGCCGCCGCCCTGGTCGAAGCCCTGCGCATTCAGCGCCAGGATCGCTGCGGTAAAGGCCGGCTGCAGCGCGGCCGGCAATCCGGCCTTGCGATAGAGCGCCGACAGTCCCGCACCGCGTTGGCCGCGCAGCAGCGCCGCGACCCGTGTCGCAGGCAGCCCCGACAGCATGGTGAAGGCGGCTTCCGCCAGCGCCGGCTCGCGGCTGAGCAGGGAGCGCAGCATAAGGCTGGGCGTCAGGCGGCCATGGGCGCGCAGCACCTCGACGATCGCCGGTGCATCGCTGTCCTCGCCGCCGGCGGCAAGTGCGACCGCCACACGCTCCGTCGCCTCTCGCGCAAGCCTGGCGCTGCGTTCGGGCGTGAGCCAGCCGCAGCCGCTGACGAAATCGGCCAGCGCCTCGGACATTTTTGCCGCGATCGCCTGGCGCAGCCCCGCCGGCAGGTCGGCGCGGGCGAGCAGCGCCTCGCGCAACGTGCCCGAATCGGGCATGCGCTCGAACATGCGCTCAAAGCAGAAGTCGGGAATCTCGGCGGTGCGGTTGGCGGCGAGCGTCAGCAGCGCCTCCTCGCAGCCGACCTCAGTCAGGGCGGCCGCGACGCCGAGCGGCAGATAGGGCCGCATCGCGATCGCACGCTGCGCCAGCGCGTCGCCGACGGCCGCAGCATCGACGAGGTCGGCCTCGCTCAACAGCGGCGAATGCGCCAGCACAAGCGCGCCGACATCGCTCTGGTCGGCGATCAGGCTGAGGATCAGGGTACGCGGCGCCCGGGGCGCGGCCGCCATCTCCTCGGCGATGGCGCGGCGCACCAGCGGCGAGGGATCGTCGACGAGGAAGATCAGCGCCGTCTCGGCCTCGCGCCGCTCCTCGTCGGCCATGCCGGAGCGCAGATAGGCCGCCGCCAGCGCCTGCGCGCCTTGCGCGCGCGCCTCGGCATTGGCGGTGCGGGCCCAGAGCAGGAAGCGGCGGACGATCATGTCCGGCCTCGCATCGTCATGAAGGAGGAGAGATCGAGCGGCGCACGACGGGCCTTTGCGGCCGGTTTGGCCGCGACCGCCGCATTCGGCTGCGTCAGTTCGACCGGGCGCGAGGGCGGCGCGGGAGCGGCGACCGCGCGCGGCGCGGAGGCGGACGGCGAAGCGGCGGTTGGAGAAGCCGTGGCCGCGACAGGTGCGGCAGCCGTCGCGTCGTTTGCGCTCTGGCGCGGGAAATAGCGATCGGCGGGGTCGAGGGAGGCGAGGCGCGTGCCCCCGCTGCGCGGTGTGGTCCAGAGATTGGCGACGGCCTTCGACACCGGCTCGCGCGAGCCTTCCGTCGAGAACAGGCCGATCAGCCCGCGCGCCCGGCCGGGCGCCAGCGCAGCCGCGATCGGCACGGGCTGGTCGCCGGCCGCCCCTCCGGTTTGAGCGCCGCCGGCCGCGCTCGCAGCGGCCGTGGTGGCTGCAAGCTGCGTATTGGCGTGGCTCGCCGCCAGCAGGCCATAGACCTCCTGAGTCGTGCGCGCCTTGCCCGCCTTGTCGAAAAAGATGTTGCGGTTGGCTGCCGCGGCATCGGGGAAATCCTTGGCGGCCCTGCGCGTCGGGTCGCTGGCGGCGCCGCGGATCAAATCCGACGCACCGCGTGCGCCCAGGACATGAGCCATGTAGAGTTCGCCCGCGTGGGGCTGGCGTCCCAGCGACGAGGCGAGCTGGTCGCGGTTCTTCTGGGTCAGCGCGCCCGCCATCACCGAGGCGACCTGCGGGTCATTGCGAAGCTGCAGAATCTTTTCGCGCGCGGCGGGATCGGAGACCGTCAGACGGCCGTCGCCGGTCTCGCTGATCGCGTTGGCTAGGTTTCCCAAACCCTGCTTGGGTCCTTCCTGCTTGACCATGGACAGCCAGGTCTGCTCGATGAACTGGAACAGCCCGGTCGCGCTTGAGGTCTTGGCCTTGGCATCCGGCTCCAGCGACGATTCGCGCTGCGCCGTCTTCAGCAGGTAGTCGAAGCCGGCCCCGGTCTTGGCGGCGCCGTCGCGAATGGCGCTGACGATCGGGTTTGGAGCTTGAGTCTCGCGGGTTGGCGGCGTGCTGAACAGGAACATCGAAACTCTCGGACTCAGCCGCCACCATCTGGCGTGAAGCGCAGTGTGGAGACTGGCCCGGTTATGGTAAGCGAACCGTTAAAGCGCGGTCATGCCGGCCTTGGCCGGCAGCGCAAGAGACAATGGGAGAGACGTCGATGAGCGAGACCAGGCGCCACAAGCGCGGCGGCATCTTTTTCGAGGATTTCGAGGTCGGAACGGTGATCGAGCACCGCCTGACACGCACCGTCACGCAGATGGACAACATGCTCTTCTCCAACATGACGCTGAACCCGCAACCCCTTCACATCGATGCACATTTCTGCGCGACCGAGACCGAATGGGGCCAGCCGCTGATGAACTCGCTGTTCACGCTGGGCCTGATGATCGGGATCTCAGTCAACGACACCACGGTCGGCACGACCATCGGCAATCTCGGCATGACCGACGTCACCTTCCCCGCCCCGCTCTTCGAGGGCGACACCATCAACTGCACCACCGAGATCGTCGCCAAGCGCGAGTCGCGCTCGCGGCCCGATGCCGGCATCGTCGAGTTCCAGCACAAGGCCTTCAAGCAGGACGGCACGCTGGTGGCGCAATGCCGCCGCCAGGCCTTCATGCGCCGGCATACGCCCGCCGGCACGGCGACCGCCTGATGCGCTCGCTCCTGTTCGTACCAGGCGACAGCCCCAGGAAGCAGCAGAAGGGCCTGGAGTGCGGCGCCGACGCGCTGATTCTCGACCTGGAGGATTCCGTCGCGCTCGACGCCAAGCAGGAGGCGCGGCGGATCACGCTCGACTTCCTCGCCGAGACCCGCAAGCTGGAGCGGCGCCCGCTCCTGATCGTGCGCGTCAACGCGCTCTCGACCGGGCTGACCCCGGCCGATCTCGACGCGGTGATGCAGGGCGCGCCCGACGCGATCATGCTGCCGAAATCCGAGGGCGGCGTCGATGTCGGCCATCTCGCCGCGCAGATCGCGGTGCGCGAGGCCGAGAACGACCTGCCCGACGGCACGACCCGCATCATCCCGATCGCCACCGAAACCGGCAAGGGCATCTTCGGCCTCGGCAGCTATGCCGGCGCGACGCACCGGCTCGCAGCCCTGACCTGGGGCGCCGAGGACCTCTCCGCCGATCTCGGCGCCGAGACCAATCGGTTGACCGACGGCGCCTATGCCGATCCCTACCGGCTCGCCCGCTCGCTGACGCTGTTTGCCGCCGCCGCCGCGCAGGTCGACGCGCTCGACACCGTCTTCACCAATTTCCGCGACGATGCCGCCTTCCGCGCCGAGTGCATCGCGGCGCGGCGCGACGGCTTTACCGGCAAGATGGCGATCCACCCGGCGCAGGTCGCGCCCGCCAACGAGATCTTCGCGCCGGCACCCGCGGAGTTGGCGAAGGCTGAGGCGATCATCGCGCTCTTTGCCGCCAATCCCGGTATGGGCGTGATCGGGCTGGATGGCGAAATGCTCGATCGTCCCCATCTTGTCAGGGCGCAGCGCCTGAAGGCCCGCGCTGCCAAGCTGGCTCAATAATTCCGCACAGGTGATTCCGATGACTCACGTTTTCGAGATGTCCGGCATGCATTGCGGCGGCTGCGTCTCCCGGGCGCAGCGCGCCGTCGAGACGATCGCACCCGGCGCCGTCGTGACGCTGGAGCCGCCGCGCCTGACGTTGCCAGATGGCGTCGCGCTCGATGCCGCCACGATCAACGCCGCGCTGGCGACGATGGGCGAATATCGCGCGAAAGGGCCGCTTACGGCGCCCTGATCTGCCGGCAGTGCCGCATCGTCGAGGACAGGCAGTCCTGCGCCTTGCGCGCCCGGTCGAGCTCGAACATCAGCCAGACCCCTGCCCCCAGCAGCAGCAGCGCGACGATGATGCCGAGCAGGTTGACTGTCGTCTTCCAGTCCTCGTCGGGCTCGTCGCGGCGGGGCACAGCGCGCTTCAGCCCCCGGGCGGACGGATGATCGAGAACAGACTGTCGACCTCGGCATAATCGGCATAGCCGCAGCGCGCGATCGGGTTGGCGCCGGCCGTGTCGAAGCGGCCGTCCTTGATGAAGGCGTCGTCCATATAGATGCCGACGACCTGCCCCAGCACCATCCAGCGCGGCAGCAGCTTGCCGTCGAGATCGCTGAGCTGCTGCACCGAGAGCAGCTTGCACTCCAGCGCGGCGGGGCTCGCGGCCACGCGCGGCGGCTTGACGAATTTCGACTCCGCCATGGCGAGTCCGGCATGGGCGAACTCGCTCTGGCCCCGCGGCAGCGGCGCCGAGGTCATGTTCATCTGCTGCGCCAGGGCCTTCGTCACGAGCGAGCAGGTGAACTCGCCGGTTTCCTCGACGAAGGCGATCGCGTCCTTCTTCTCCTCCGAGGAGAACATCACGATATGCGGCCGCGACGAGACCGCGTTGAAGAAACTGTAGGGCGAGAGATTGACCTCGCCCTTGCCATTCACGGCCGAGATCCAGCCGATGGGGCGCGGCGTCACGATCGCCTTGAACGGATCGTGCGGCAGGCCGTGATCCTGCAAAGCCGTCGAGTAGATCATCGCTCAGGCTCCGAAATGGCTGACGATATCGGCCAGGACAGGCCGTTCGCGATCGGCGGGAACGGTCGTCGGCGTGCCGATATGGATGAAGCCGGCCATGCGCTCGCCTTCTGCCAGCCCGAAGGCGGAAAGCACGTCGCGGTCGAACGAAAACCAGTTCGTCAGCCAGGAGGCGCCGAAGCCCATCGCCTGCGCACCCACCAGCAGGTTCATGCAGACGGCACCGGCCGAGAGTTCCTGCTCCCATTCCGGGATCTTGACATGCGGTTTCGCAGTCGAGACCACGGCGATGATGACCGGCGCCTGCATCAGACGACTGCGCTCGAAGGCGACCTTATCTGCATCCGCCTGCGGGTTCTTGGTCTTAAAGGCTTCGGCAACGATATCGGCGGCCTTGTCGCGGCCTGCGCCCTCGAACACGATAAAGCGCCAGGGCGCCAGCTTGCCATGGTCGGGAACGCGCGCGGCGATCGTCAGGAGGTCGTTCAGCTGGCCGGCATCGGGGCCGGGCGCGGTCAGGAATTGCGGCGGCACCGAGCGGCGCAGCTTGAGCAGGGCAAGCGTATCGGTCATGAGATATCCGGTTACGAGAAGCTGCATCAGACCTAGTGGTTCGCCATGATCAGGACAAGCGAACCTGCTCAGACGGCGATGCAGGGGCGCCAAGGGCCGTGAGCATGTTTCAATTCGACGATTTCGCATCGGCACGGTTCGCACGGGCGGTCATGACCGGCACCCTGATCGCGGCGCTCGCCCTGTCGGTAGCTGCTCCCGTCGGCGCCCAGACCCAGACTCCAGCTCAGACGCCCGGCGTCCCGGTGGCGACGACGCCTGCGGTCGGCACGGCATCGCTGGCGCTCTCAGCCCAATTCTCCGCCGATCGCAAGCCGATCCGCTCCGGTCTCGTCTGGCGCGTCCTGTCCGAGACGGCGGACGGCTCGCCCCCGCGCATTATCGCGCGCTCGAACGATGCGACGCCGGTCTTCTTTCTCGAGCCGGGCACCTATCTGCTGCACGCCGCCTACGGCTTCGCCAGCGGCACCAAGCGCGTCACGCTCGGCCCGCAGGGCCTGCGCGACCAGATCCCGATCAGCGCCGGAGGGTTGTCGCTGGCGGGTTCGATCGGCGACATGCCGATCGCCCCGTCCCTGCTCAATTTCTCGGTCTTCGTGCCGCTGCAGGGCAACTCGGAAGGCCGGCTCGTGGTCGGCAACGCCAAGGCCGGCGAACTCGTGCGCCTGCCCGAGGGGGTCTACCATGTCGTCTCGACCTATGGCGATTCCAACGCGATCCAGCGCGCCGACGTCAAGGTCGAGTCCGGCAAGGTCACCGACGCGACGCTGCATCACCGCGCCGCGCGCGTCACCCTGAAGCTCGTCGCCGCGCCCGGCGGCGAGGCCTTCGCCGGCACCGCCTTCAGCGTGCTGACGCCCGGCGGCGACGTCATCCGCGAAGCGATCGGCGCCTTCCCGCAGGTCATCCTGGCCGAGGGCGACTACGTCATGATCGCCCGGCAGGAAGGCCAGGTCTTCTCGCGCGACTTCAAGGTCGAGACCGGGCTCGACCGCGACATAGAGGTGCTGGCGAAGTAGGACGCTGCGCGGGTACTCTGAGCAGCGCCGCACCCCTGCCCTCATCCTTAGAGTCCGGCCCGAAATAAGCTGAGTAATTTCAACGGGATCCTGTTTGACATTGACGGGCTGTCATTCCGGGCGCAGCGCAGCGGAGACCCGGAATCCATGCCTGACCCTCTCAAGACCAGCGTTCCGGCATGGATTCCGGATCGGCGCCGCTAAAGCGGCTTGTCCGGAATGACAGCGTATTGCCGTCGACGATATAAGGACACACTGAATTTCGGGTCAGGCTCTGGAGAGCGCCACAGGCGTCGCGAAGGTTGGCGCTGAGGGGGCACCGAAGGGGCTTTCCGGGCGCGCAGTCGCTCAGTTCGTCGGCTTGGCGCTTCCGGCCAGGTCCGGCTTGGCGCGGGTCAGCGTACTGACGATCCCGTCCGCGATCCGGATCGCCAGGCAGCGATGGGCCGCATCGACCATGTGGAGCCCGTCCATGCCGACGAGTTCCTCGGACGTGAACTCTTTCGATCTGGCCCAGTTTTTCATCATCGCGTAGCGCGGAAAAACCGAGACGCCGTGTTCATCCGCGACCTTGCCCAGCACGGCGCGGTAGCCGTCATAGCGCGGATAGCGATTTTCGCGCGGCAGCCATTGCAGATCCATCAGCACCATGTCGATGCCGGCGTCGTGCACCTTCCTGATGCCCTTGCGCAGGATCTTGGCGAGCTTGTCCTCGCCGACATCGCGGATCGCATCGTTGACCACGGTCTGCCAGATCACGATCGCGGGCTTTTCCTCGATGACGTCGGCCTCGATGCGCAGCATCATGTCATAGGCCGACTGCCCGCCGATGCCCTTGTTGACGACCTTGACCGTCGTCTCCGGCAGGCGCCGCTTCAGCTCAGACTCGAGGATCGCAGGGTAGCTGTTGTTATTAGTGCCGTCGCCGGAACCGGCCGTGGTCGACGAGCCCAGGGCGACGACAGTCAGCGTGCCGGTCTCCTGCAGCGCCTTTTTGGCAGCCGGCAGGATCGGCTGGAAGGGTTGATGCTGCGCGCCGAAGCGGCAGCGTAGATCGGTCATGCCATTGAGCGTCATCGGCCCAGCCTGGGCCGCACCCGCCAGACCCAGCGATATCAGGACTGCGCCAAAGCTGAAGCGGACGCTGGGGACGACGCTCCAGGCGCGCTGCGATGCCTGACCGATTGGTGCCACGACAGGAAAATCCCCAAGCCTGCGAGCATGATAACGCCAGCTAGGCAAACGAGCAACTGTACCCCCAGCGCGAAGCCGGTCTCGGCCAGGACGATCTGCCCCGTGATCGACAAAACGACCCCGGCGCAGAACACTTCGAGCGAATGGCGGCCGATCACGGCAAGATGACGACCCACGATCGACCTGGCGATGGCAGAGCCTGCCGGAACGAAACGGATCACCAGCCACGCCAGCGCCAGCACATGCAGCACCCGCACCCAGGCGAGGTTCGTCTTGTCGGTGCCGAGCTGGATCGTATCGATCCAGTCGTCGAGCGCGGCGATCCCGAACGGGTTTCCCGACGAGGTCTTCACGATCAGCGAGAACAGCAGGAAGCCGATTGCAGCGGTATCGACCAGCCGCAGGCGCGGCGCGGCGATCCCGAGTTGGCCCGCGCGCCCGATCAGCACGCCGATCGTGAACACCAGTTGCCACGCGAAGGGATTGAAGAACCACCCGCCCGCGCCCGTATTCGGCAGGTTCACGCCGAGATGGACAGCGCCCTGCCAGAGCGCGATCGAGGCGATAAGCGTCAGCGCCGGGCTCAGCCGCGCCCCGAGATAGATCAGCGGGAACGAGGCCAGCAGCACGATGTAGAGCGGCAGGATATCGAGGTAATAGGGCTGGTAGACCAGCGCCAGCGCATCGACCAGCGCCGATAGGGTATCGTTGAAGAAGGGCTGGATGTTGATCGCCTCGATGTAGAGCGGATTCTGCGTCTGCGTCACCGCCGTCGCGACGACGCCGCAGACGATCAGGAAGACCGCGATATGGGCGATGTAGAGCGTCCACAGCCTTGCGCCGAGCTTCAGAATGCCGTGCCTGAACCCGCGTCGCTCGATCAGCGTGCCATAGGCGAGCGTGGCGGAGATTCCGGCAAGCAGCACGAAGGCATCGGCGGCGTCGGAAAAGCCGAAATTATGCGGCATCCATTGAGCCAGCACGTTGCCCGGCATGTGGTTGATGAAGATCACCAGCAGGGCAAGGCCGCGGATAACGTCGATCCGCGCATCGCGCGCAGGCTTGGCGTTCGCGCCGCCGTCACCGGGTCCGGCGCCGAAAGCAAGGAAGCGTGCAAATGACGACATCTGCGACACGGTCAGCTCCCTTTCCTTGACGACGGCGCCTTGATCACGACGGCGATGCGGGGGCTCGCCGCCGGCATGCCAGATGAACGCTCGCTGCTGCGTCCGTTCATCTGGCATTCATATAGCGGATTGGGCTTCGCCGTCAGCCCACCGGCCGATCACGACTGCGTGCGCCGTGTGAGGCGGCTGAGCCAGGGCAAGCCGGAAAGGCGTTCTGCTCAGTAAGGCGGCTCGGCATGGACCAGCTTGCCGTCGATCAGCAGGCGCTTGATGGCGGCCTCGCCGGATGCGGCAACGGCAGCCACGACCTCGATCCGGCTGCGATCCGTCATCTCGATCGCGAGTCCGGTCCCTTCCGGCACGAAGTAACTCTCGATCCCATAGGCGATGCGAAGACCGGTGCTGCCGCGCGTGCAATCGGCCTTGTCCCTGTTGTCGCGCAGACAGGTCCCCGGTACGCGAACATGGCCCGCCATCACGACTTCGGAAGAGGACGCGGCCGGTCGCTCCCGCGACACACCCACCACCTGCGCGAACCCCTCGGCATTGGGGGCGAGGCGGACATGAACCGGCTCGCCGCGCTGGAACGGACGGTCGCTCGCCGAGGCTGCGGCATCGACCACGCTGATATCGTAGCTCAAGACGACATAGTCGCCCCTGAACAGGTCGCGCGGGTCGATCGGCGCCGTCTTCAGCCTGACCTCGGTGCCCGAGCGCAGGATACTGGCGCGGCTCTCGACCAGAGCGCCGATGGCGCCGCACAGAACGAGCATGGCAAGCAGCGCACGCCAGAGCACGGGTAAGCGCAGGGTCACGGTATCGAGCGAGAGGACGCGCATCAGGCCGCCTCCGCCGGGGCTCTGGAGAACCGTGCCACCAGCCGCCGCGCCCCGCTTGCCAGAGCCAGCAGCGCCGCGCCGGCAGCGAGGAAGAACAGCGATTGATCGAGCAGCGTTCCGATCGTCTGCCAGAGCAGGATCAGGATGGCGATGCCGAACAGGCCGGAGCCCGCCAGCGTCAGCCGCCTGATGCCGCCGGCAGCGCCTGCCACTACGAGCCCGACCGCGATCAGCAGGATCAGGCTTGCGACCGCGACCTTGCCGGGTAGCCGCACCACGCCGCCGCTCCAGAACACCACGGGAATGACGAGGGCCAGCAGCGCCGCCGCCGCCAGCGGCCAGGCAAAGCGCCTGTCACGCGCGAGAGCGGCCACCGCCGCGACGGCCGGCACGGCGAAGCCATAGCCGAGATAGGTCGCAAGCGTCGCGCTCCCGGCCAGCGACTCGCGGTCGTCGAGAATGCGGATGAGCTCGATATCGACCCCGATCAGCAGCCCCAGCAGGCCCCAGGGCAAAAAGGCCGTGAGCAGCGCGGGCAAGCCGCGATCCAGTGCCAGCGCCCCGATAGCGACGAACACGACCGAGACGGCGATGCCATAGGCGACGATGCCGTAGTCGAAGCGGCCATTGATCCAGTCGCCCGGCACGAGCCCGAGCCAGCAGGCGAGCGCCAGAACCGCGACATGGTGGACGAAGCGGCCGCGCCGGCCGAGCGCCAGCCAGAAGGCGGGGACGAACAGCAGGAAGAAAGGCAGATGCGGCGCGCCTTTCTGCTCCAGCCAGCGCCCGACGCTCCAGCTCGTCAGTGCCACGAAGGCGATGATCAGCGCTCCGTCCGATCGCAACAGGATCGCCGTCGCCAGGGCTCCCAGCGCGATCAGCAGCGCCCCGCCCGGCCAATCGGTCGGCAGATGATACATCTGTCCGACCAGCGCGACGCCGGCCGCGAAGATCAGCGTGCCGCAGGTCGCAGCCGCATCCGAGCCCATCCCGGAGCCTTTCGCCTCCAGCCGCGCGGCGATGGCGAGCGCGACGATGATGCTGACCAGGATCATGCCGAGCTTCATCAGCCGCGGCATCTCCTCCCAGTTCGCCGCCACGAAGGCGGCGACGCTGGAGGCGATCAGCAGGCCGCCGAACATGCCAAGCAGGGCCGGCAGCCGGAAACCGCCCCCCTTGCCGAGCGAACGGCGGATGGCGGCCGCGCTGTCGGAACTGACGAGCCCCTCCCCGACCCAGCGGGTGAGATCGGCTTCGAGCCGCTTGCGGTAGGATCCTGTCAGCATTGTGGGCAATCTGGCATGAGTGAATGGGACTTGGCGAGAGCGATCGGAACGCCGTCATTCCGGGGCTTCGCGCCAGCGAAGAGCCCCGAACCCATACGCACCGGTCTTTCCTGTCGAGGCACAACCGTTTGGCGCTCATCTACGCCCGACCTGAGCGTATGGGTTCCGGGCTCGGCCCTGCGGGCCGCCCCGGAATGACGGCGGGGTTTCCTACGCCGCCGCCCGCTCCGCCTTCAGCCGCTTCAGATCCGGCGGCATCGCCTCGTCGGTCAGCGCCTCCAGCATGGCGTCGAGCGACATCACCGTCTGCGCCTGACTGCCGAGCCGCCGCACGGTGACGGTCCGCTCCTCCGCCTCGCGCTTGCCGACGGCCAGGATGACCGGAACCTTGGCCAGCGAATGCTCGCGGACCTTGTAGCTGATCTTCTCGTTGCGAAGATCGGCGCGCGCCCTGAGGCCCGCATTCATGCAGGCGATCGTGACCTGCTCCGCATAGGCATCGGCCTCCGACGTGATCGGGCAGACCAAAATCTGCTCGGGCGCCAGCCAGAGCGGGAAATGCCCGGCGAAATTCTCGATCAGGATGCCGGTGAAGCGCTCCAGCGAGCCGCAGATCGCGCGGTGGACCATGCTCGGCGTCTTCTTCTCGCCGTCCGAGCCGATATAGAAGGCCCCGAAGCGCTCCGGCAGGTTGAAATCGACCTGCGTCGTGCCGCATTGCCAGTCGCGGCCGATGGCGTCGCGCAGGACATACTCGAACTTCGGCCCGTAGAAGGCGCCCTCGCCCGGATTGATCTCGGTCTTGATCCGGTTGCCCGACTGCGTGGCGATCTCGATCAGGACGCGGTTCATCACGTCCTCTGCATGGTCCCACATCGCATCGGTGCCGACGCGCTTGTCTGGCCGTGTCGAGAGCTTGATGACGAGGTCCTCGGTGAATCCGAAATCGGCATAGACCGACAGGATCAGCTCGTTGATCTTCAGGCACTCGGCCGCGAGATGCTCTTCCGCGCAGAAGATGTGCGCATCGTCCTGCGTGAAGCCGCGCACCCGCATCAGCCCATGCAGCGCGCCCGACGGCTCGTAGCGGTGCACCGCGCCGAATTCCGCAAGCCGGATCGGCAGATCGCGATAGCTCTTCAGCCCGTGCTTGAATATCTGCACATGCCCGGGGCAGTTCATCGGCTTCAGCGCGAAGACCTTCTGGTCTTTCGTCGCATCGTTGGGATTCTCGAAGGCGCTCGCAGATTTCACCGCAAACATGTTGTCCTGGTACCAGCCCCAGTGTCCCGAGGTCTCCCAGAGCGACTTGTCGAGGATCTGCGGCGCGTTGACCTCCTCGTAATCGGCGGCCAGCCGGCGCCGCATATAGGTCAGGATCTCCTGGAACAGCCGCCAGCCCTTGGAGTGCCAGAACACGACGCCCGGGCCCTCCTCCTGAAAGTGGAACAGGTTCATTTCGCGGCCGAGCTTGCGATGGTCGCGCTTCTCGGCCTCCTCGATCTGCGTCAGATGCGCGTCGAGCTGCTCCTGCTTGGCGAAGGCGGTGCCGTAGATGCGTGTCAGCATGGCGTTGTCGCTGTTGCCGCGCCAATAGGCGCCGGCGACCTTCATCAGCTTGAAGGCGGTGCCGACCTTGCCGACCGATGTCATATGCGGCCCACGGCACAAATCGATCCAGTCGCCCTGCGCATACATCTTCAGCGTCTGGTCTTCGGGAATCGCATCGACCAGCTCGACCTTGTAGGCCTCGCCCTTGGCGGCGAAGAATTCCTTGGCCTTGTCGCGGCTCCACTCTTCCTTGGTGAAGGGGGCATCCTTGGCGATGATCTCGCGCATCTTCGCCTCGATCGGCGCGAAATCGTCGGGCGAGAAGGGCTCGTTGCGCGCGAAATCGTAGAAGAAGCCGCCCTCGATCACCGGACCGATCGTCACCTGCGTGCCGGGATAGAGCGCCTGCACCGCCTCCGCGAGAACATGGGCGCAGTCGTGCCGGATCAGTTCGAGCGAGCGCGGATCGTCGCGCGTCAGGAACTCGATCTTCGAATCCCGGTCGATCGGGTCGCCGAGATCGACGACGACGCCGTCGAGGGCCATCGCCACGGTGCGCTTCAGCAGGGATGGGGAAATGCCGCCGGCAATCGCCTTGCCGGTGATGCCGGAGGGAAATTCGCGCTGCGCTCCATCGGGAAATGTCAGGGAGATCGTCATCGTCATAATCCTGCTCACTCGGGGATACGAACCCCGTAAGACAAGGCCGGCTACGGATGCGGGATACGGCTTCCGTCGCCCGCAGCCGGTTGCGCGTCGGAATCGAAGGCCGGGCTGTCCCGATCGGGCGGCGCGTTCACGCCATGCCAGCGGCCATAGGACCACGGCCTATACCACGCGGCTTGCGCGGGCAATTCTTCGCAGACCAGATCGATCCCGCTGGTGCCGAGCGGATTGCAGCGGCAGATTCGCGCAAAACCCATCCATCCGCCGCGCCACAGGCCGAAGCGCTGGATCGCTTCATCGGTATAGGAGGAGCATGTCGGCCAGTGTCGGCACTGCCGGCCGACCAGCATCGACAGGCTGAGCTGGTAGCCGCGGATCGCCCAATGCGCCGCTCGTCTTGGTATTCTGGAAAGGCTCGTTGGCGTTTTGGAAAGTCCTGGTGCGTTAGCAAAAAGACGTGACAAGGCGTGATTCGATGCCATGTCATCGCGCTCATCATCCGATTCGGGATTTGTCATGCCGTTCCGCGTTCCGCGCCTTTCCCCCATCCGCCGCATGGCGGCCGGTTTGTCTATAGCCGGCGCGCTGCTCGTCGGGACTCCGGTGGTGGCGCAGCAGCGCACCAATCTGCTCTGGCTGGAGCCCGGCAAGGTCGACATCGTCAACATCATCGGCCTGCCGCCCGTGCAGAACTCGCCCGAAGCCAAGGCCGAGTTCGACACGGTTTTCCAGATGTCCTCGACGCGCACGCCAGAGCGCGAAAAGGCTGCCATCGCCGACCAGTACCAGACCTTGACGCGCTTCCTCGACGGCATCGACCACGCTTATGTCGATGCGACGCATCGCGAGATGCGCCTGCTCTTCCGCGAGGCGCAGGTCGAGAGCAGCATCATCCTGCTCGGCGTGCGCCGGCTGACCAACCGCACCCGCCCCTTCTCGATGTGGGCCAAGGTCAGGATCAAGCCCTGCCCCGGCGGACGGCCCGAGGGCACCTCGTTCCCCTCGGCCCATGCCGCGACGGCGGCGCTCTATGCCACGCTGCTTTCAGACGCCGTGCCCGAACTCGCCGCGAAATTCGAGGCTCGGGTGAAGGACTACGACGAGAGCCGCCTCGTCTGCGGCTTCCATTTTCCCTCGGATCTGGTGGCAGGCGACAAGGCCGGCCGCGCCATCGCAAAGGCTCTGCTGACTGAGCGCGCCTTCCGCTCCCGTTTCGACGAGACGAGGCCCGAGATGCGGAAGGCTTTTGGGCTGGCCGCGCGATAACGGAACGAAGCGCTGGGCAGATACCCGCGCGTCTCGACATCGCGCAGTCGGCCCGGAACTGCTATACTGACGGAAACACGCCTCCGGTTACGGGTCATCGTGCCGCACATGAAGCCTGATCAAAGCCTGATCGATCGCTGGCCTCTGGCAGATGCCAGGACGAAGTTCGACGACCTCATGCGCCGCGCGCTGGAGACCGGCCCTCAGCGCGTGACGGTCCATGGTCGCGACACCGTCATCGTGCTGGATGTCGGCGATTACGAACGGCTGGTCGCCTCGCCTCCTGCTCGGCAGCCCGAGCCCGACGGTGCCAGCTTGATCGCCACCATGGCGGCAGCGCCCTTTCTCGGCGACATCGATCTCGAACGAGACGGCGAACGCAGCCCCATGCGTGACGTCGCCTTGTGAAGGGCTTCCTGCTCGACACCAACATCCTGTCCGACCTGCGCAAGCCGCGTCCGCATCCCGGCGTTCTGACGTTTGTCGGCGGGTTGCCCGGCCGGGTGCTTCACGTCAGCGCGGTAACCTTCGCCGAAATCCGCTACGGCATTGAGCGGCTTGGCGACGCAGAGCGATGCGCCGGCCTGTTCCGCTGGCTCGATGAAGAGTTGAGGCCACAATTCGGCGGACGCGTCGTTGACGTTTCGGAGGATGTCCTGGTGCTTTGGCGAAGGCTCATCGAGCACGGCCGAAAGCGTGGACACACGTTTTCCCAGCCCGATGTTCTCATCGCCGCGAGTGCCGAGGCAAACGACCTGATCGTCGTCAGCCGGGACATCAGCGAGTTCGTCGAAGCAGGCGTGCCGGTTCTGAACCCTTGGGACAACAGCTATGTCGATCGGTCTGGAACGATGCGGCCGGTCGCACGGCCCGACACCATGGCGTTGCTCGATTGAGGGCCCCTGATAGTCGTGCCCTCAAGCTCGATCGGACGAGACTGCCTGCGACGGCTCCACAACTCTACTACGCTCGATCTGCCCGACCGCATCGACCACCGCGTCGAAGGTCAGCATCGTCGAGGCATGGCGGGCCTTGTAGTCGCGGACCGGCACGAGCACGGCGAGATCGCTCCATTTGCCCTCGGGCGGCTCGGCATTCTCCTTCAGGATGGCGCGCGCCTGCTCACGGACGGTCCGAAGTTCGTCGGCCGTCGCACCGATGACGTGGCGCGCCATGATCGAGGACGAGGCCTGTCCGAGCGCGCAGGCCTTCACATCATGCCCAAAGCCGGTCACGACGTCTCCCTCCATGCTGACATCGACTGTCACCGTCGAGCCGCAGAGTTTCGAATGAGCCTTGGCGGTCGCATCGGGCGCGTCGAGGCGTTCGAGCAGGGGGATATTCGCCGCAAGTTCGAGGATGCGCTTGTTGTAGACGTCGCTCAGCATGGCGGAATCCTGGGCCGGGGTCTGGAGTGACCGGCGCGTCCACGCAATATAGGGTGGATCGATCGCTGGCGGGAGATGTGCGCGCATAGCTGCCGCGTGCATCGGGAACATCGTCGCACCTTCCCAGCGGACTGGTCCGGCACTAGGTCGGCAGTGTAGGACACGTCATCGTAACGGGAGGCACCACATGAGCCCTGTGGTTAAGTCCTTGTCCGTCGAGCGGGCGCTCAGCCCCTCTGCAGACAAGTTTCTGATCAAGCAGCCGACGCAGGCCGAGGCCGAGGAAGCCGTGCGCACGCTCATCCTCTGGGCCGGCGACGATCCCTCCCGCGAAGGCCTGACCGACACGCCGCGCCGGGTCGCGAAGGCCTACAAGGAATTCTACAAGGGCTATCACGAGAACCCCGACGACATTCTCGACCGCGTCTTCGAGGAGGTCGAGGGCTATCAGGACATGGTCCTGGTCCGCGACATTCCCTTCTATTCGCACTGCGAGCACCACATGGTGCCGTTCGTCGGCAAGGCCCATATCGGCTACTATCCGTCGAAGGGCGTCGTCGGCCTGTCGAAGCTCGCCCGCATCGTCGATGTCTATGCCCGCCGCCTGCAGACCCAGGAGGCGATGACGGCGCAGATCGCCCAGGTCATCGACAGGGTGCTGAAGCCCCGCGGTGTCGCCGTGCTGGTCGAGGCGGAGCATATGTGCATGTCGATGCGCGGCGTGCACAAAAGCGGTTCCGCGACCATGACCACGCAATATACCGGCCTGTTTCGCGACCCGGCCGAACAGGTCCGTTTCTTCACGATGGTCAAGTCGCCGGGGCTTTAGCGCGGTTTGGCCTAATGCAAACACCGCCGTCATTCCGGACAAGCGGCGAAAGCCGCGCAGATCCGGGATCCATCGTAAAGCATCGCCGTGCCCTGCGATGGATCCCGCCACTCCGCTTCGCTCCGGCCAGGATGACGACGTGTTTCCGATCGAAATGATCAGGCGCTATAGGCTGCCGAAGCGAAATCCCATTCCGGAGTCTCCATGGCGCCCTTTCCCACCGCCCCCGACAAGACCGCGCTCGAGGAGGGCACCGTCCTAACCCCCCGCTTCGACGCAGCCGGCCTCGTCACCTGCGTGGCGACCGACGCCGCGACCGGAGAGGTGCTGATGGTCGCCCACATGAACGCCGAAAGCCTGCAGCGCAGCATCGAGACCGGCGAGGCCTGGTACTGGTCGCGTTCGCGCTCCGAACTCTGGCACAAGGGCGCGACCTCTGGGCAGATCCAGACGATCGTCGAGATGCGGGTCGATTGCGATCAGGATGCGGTCTGGCTCAAGGTGAAGGTCGCCGGCGATGGCGGCTGCTGCCACACCCGTCGCCGCTCCTGTTTCTACCGCGTCAAGCCGCTGCGCGACGAGGCCGGGCAGGAGCTTGCCTTTGCCTGATTGCCGAACGGTCATGCTTTCGCGCGGCTTTCATCGTTGCGTCAAAAGCCTTCGATAGCGCGTCAATACCGTCGCGCAGCGTCCGCTGACGGACGACGCCTCGCGGGAGCTCTTAAGCCTCCTGCAACGCGGCCGGTTCATGATGCAGCCGCGTCGCAGGGGCGGCGCCAGATCGGCGCGGGTTTGACGGCGGAACGACGGAGCCTCGATGAACGACATGAGCACCCGGGAGCCGTTGCGACATGATCGCCGGCCCAAGATCGGACTGGCGCTTGGCGGCGGGGCGGCTCGCGGCTGGGCCCATATCGGCGTGCTCGAAGTCTTGCTCGAAGCAGGCTTTGCCCCCGACGTCATCGCCGGAACTTCGATCGGCGCCGTGGTCGGCGGCTGCTACTGTGCCGGCAAGCTGCCGCAACTCGCCGAATTCGCCGGCTCGCTGACCAAGCGCCGCGTCGTCGGGCTGATGGATTTCCATATCGGCGGCGCCGGACTGATCGCCGGCGGACGGCTGAAGCGTCTGCTCCAGCGCGACCTCGCCGATCTCCGGATCGAATCGCTCGACCAGCGTTTCGTCGCGATCTCCACCGAACTCGGCACCGGCCACGAGATCTGGCTGACCCATGGCCTGCTGGTCGACGCCCTGAGCGCCTCCTATGCGCTGCCGGGCGTGTTCGACCCGGTCAAGCTCGGCGGGCGCTGGCTGATGGACGGCGCGCTGGTCAACCCGGTCCCGGTCACGGCGGCGCGCGCGCTCGGCGCCGACGTCGTCATCTGCGTCAACCTCAATGGTGAACTCGCCGGCCGCGGCACCATCATCCAGAACCATCCGGCAGAACGCGAACCCGAGCTTGTGCCCGAACTCGACGTGCGCCCGACATCGCGCTGGCTGGGCGGCATCACCGGCGCGGCTCGCCGGGTCCGCGGCCTCGTCGGCCGGCAGGGCAACGAAAGGCCCGGCCTTGCCGGCGTCATGATCGACGCCTTCAACATTACCCAGGACCGGATTTCGCGCTCGCGGCTCGCCGGCGACCCGCCTGATGTGATGATCGGCCCGAAACTCGCCCGCATCGGTCTGTTCGATTTTCACCGGGCCGAGGAGGCGATGGAGATCGGCCGTAATGCGACGCGGCGCTCGCTCGATGAGATCGAGGCGGCGATTTCCGGAAGCACGATCGCGACGGGCTGAGCTAAGCCAGGAGCCATGCCCGTGTTCAGAGGCGGTCTCGAAACGCGCTGCGACGAGTCGGCTGGCGTGGCTTTCGAGAACCGGAGCGGAGCGGACTTCTCTCCGTGAGCACCGGAAGCGCAGAATGCCGCGTCAGACGGCCGTCGCAGTAGCGTTTCGGGATCGGCTCTCAGGCCATTGCGATGTAATCGCGCATCGCCCGGCTCTCGGCCTCGATCGCGGCGACGCGATACTTGACGACGTCGCCGATCGAGACGATCCCGGCGACGCGGCCGTCCTCGACCACCGGCACGTGGCGGAACCGGCCCGAGGTCATGATTTCCATCAGTTCGTCGATGCTCGTCTGCGCCCGGCAGGTCACCACCTTGGCCGTCATGGTGCGCGAGACCGGGCTTTCCAACGCTGCGGCGCCCATCTCGCCCAATGCCCGGATGATGTCGCGCTCCGACAGGATGCCGACCAAAGCGCCGTCGGCGCCCGTTACCACCACCGCGCCGATACGCCGCTCGCTTAGGGTGCGCACGACCTCGCCCAGCGTGCGATGCGGCTGCACCGATACGACCTCATGGCCCTTGTCTCCGAGAAGCTGCGCGACATTCATGGCCTCATCCTCCTGTGGCGGCGCCGTTGTCCGGCACGCAAGTTCGGCTGAACTCCGGCGCGGAACAAACGGATGAGATCGCCCGAAAGGCCGTGCCGAGTCCTCTGCTCGAACGGGAGTGTGCGGGAAGAGCGTGGCGCAGGCAAGGCTTGCCCTCACGGCGCGGCCAGGTGGCGTCAGCGGCGGACGGCACCTTTGTCGAGGAGCGGGAACAGCAGCAGCCCGACGAGGAAGCCGCCGATATGCGCCTCCCAGGCGATGCTGGTCTCCTCGCCCAGAATGGGCACCAGCCCGGCACCGAACAGGATGTTGGTGACGAACCAGATCACGATGAACAGCAGCGCCCGCGAATTGCGCCAGAGCTGACCCAGCCGCTCCGCCGGGATCGCCTTGACCACGGTGTCGTCGCCGAGTTCGCCGAAGCGAAGGCCCGGTGCGAAGACGAAGCGGATCGCGGCAGCCGTAGCTCCCGACACGGCCGCCGATGCGCCCACCAGCGGCAGAACGTCGAGATCGCGCGACCACCAGTGCAGAAGCGCCCCGCCGATCGTGGCCAATCCCATCAGGTTGAGAAAGCGGGCGGGCCCCAGCCGGCGTGCGACCGGGCTGCCGAAGGCGGCGAGCCACACCACGTTGGAGACCAGATGCAGCCACGAACCATGCAGCAGCCCATAGGTCAGCAGCGTCCACAGCCGCGGCCCGCTATCGGCCAGCATCAGCCGCACCAGTTGCAGGCGGTCGGCGAGATCCTGCACAGGCAATGACTGCGCCAGCCCGTTCAGCATCTCCTGGGCGCGCTCGGGATCGAGCCACAGGCTCATGCGCGCCGGAACGAAGGCCAGCCAGGCCATCAGCAGATAGTCGTCATAGGCCGACAACAGCATACGGCCTCCCTGGATCAGCGCCAGCAGCGCGATCAGCCAGGTGACGACGGCGGGAAGGTTCACGATCGGCTCGCGGCCCGATGGCGCGGAGGGATCGGCAGGATTCTCAGACATGGCCGACAACCTTGCCGAAGCCGCAGCCGGAGGCAAGCCGGACTGCCGCTATGGGCGCCCGGCAACGCGTGGCGCGTCTGGCGACGATCCTGAAATTTTGACTTAAATTTTAAGCGGTTATCCACAATCGTAAGGTATCGTTAACCTTAACTGGACCCTGCCTGTGCCGCCCGCCGAGGTCGCGTGGCAAGACGGCATGCTCTCTGCGTCGGCCCGTCGAGGATGGCGAAAAGCGCTCTCCGTCGAACGGAAATGCGCCAAGGCGGCACAGTTCCCGTGCCGAAAGCGAACGCAGGCAGACATGGACGCCGGAATGAAGAACACGAGCACCCGTCTGGTATACGAGTACTGGAACGCGCTGCGCGGCGAGCGCGCGGCGCCCGAACGCGGCGAGATCGAGCCCGGCGCCTTGCGCCATGCGCTCGCCGACACGTTCGTGCTCGAAAATGAACAGATCGGACCGGTGTTCCGCCTTGCCGGCACGCGTCTTTGCGCCCTGATGGGCCATGAATTGCGCGGCCGGCCCTTCGCCGGGCTGTGGCAGGAGGTCGAGGCCCAGGGCGACATGCGCCGCCTCGTCCAGACCGTCATGGACGAGACCGCCGGCGCCGTTGCCGGCCTCTCCGCCGAAACCCGTGACGGCGCGCCGGTCTATCTCGAACTGCTGCTCCTGCCGCTGCGCTATCGCGGCCGCACCCATGCCCGCGTGCTGGGAGCGCTCTCTCCTGCGATCACCCCGGAATGGCTCGGGCTCGACACGCTCGATTCGATGCGGATGATATCCCTGCGGATGCTCTGGCCTACTACGGCCCCGACCCGTGCACCGCAGCCGGTGCCCCGCTCCGCCCCGCCGAAATTCATGGTATTGCCGGGCGGTAGAAGCTGAAATCTAATCTTGCGTTAACCAGCGCAAGGTTAAGATCGGCTTGCAATCAGGCTGATCCCATGTTGAGCGCGCTGCAAACGCCCCCCACGGCCATTCGTCCTGTCGAGCGCAGGCGGCATCATCGCATGAAGGTCGTCCTGCTCGGACGCTACATGCTGCCCAACCGCATGGAATATCCCTGCCAGTCGCTCGACATCTCGCCCGGCGGGCTGCATATCGCCGCCCCGGCCAAAGCCGCGCCGGGCGACCGCGTCATCGTCTATCTCGAACATCTCGGCCGCATCGAGGGCACCGCCGTCCGCACGACGATGGAAGGCTTCGCGATGACCATCACCGCGACGAGCCGCAAGCGTGAGAAGTTCACCGCCCAGCTGACCTGGCTCGCCAATCGCGAAGAACTCGGCCTGCCCGAGGATCGCCGCCACGAGCGTATCGTGCCGCGCAATCCCCGCGCAATCCTGTCGATGGACGACGGCAGCGAACATGTCGTGCGCCTGATCGACATATCGCTCTCGGGCGTCGCCTTTTCGAGCGATGTCGACTTCCAGATCGGCACTCCGGTCCGCGTCGGCTCGACGACGGCCAGGGTGGTGCGCCGCTTCGACGGCGGCTTCGCCGCCGAGTTCCGCTTCCCGCTCTCGGCCGACATCCTCGACGAGAACCTGGAACTCTGAGCACCGGCCGGCGCTGAGCGCTTGGCCCTCAAGTCGCGATAGCCCCCAACAGCCCTCATCCTGACGAGCGCTCCGCAGGAGCGCGTCTCGAAGGATGCTCCAGGAGGCTCCCGAACCATCTGGAGCATCCTTCGAGACGCCGCGTTCCGCGGCTCCTCAGGATGAGGGCTGTGGGGAGGAGCGCCGTTGCTGACGCCGGCACCTGCCCCCTCTTGGTTAAGCACCCGTAAATCCAGAGCACGCATTTGTTAAGACCGCATTCGCCCGCGGTTGAGCCTAAGATCTCGACCTAGCCGATATCGCGCAATTGCATAAAATTGCTTGTATTCGTTTCAAGTGAAATCCATCCGCGCCTCGCATCGTCGCCCCCAGGGACAGGAAAGGGGACGAGATGCTTTTCGACTATCGCAATATCATGGGCCCGTTGCTGGCCGTGGCACTGGCCGCCATGGCATCCGCTGCACAGGCCCAGCAATCGGCGGGCATCCCCGTCGCCAGCCTGCCGATCGCGGCATCCGGCGATGCGCGAGCGCCCTACGCCTGGAGCGACTACTGCAAGCGCAGCCCGAGCGAATGCCGCGTCGATACCCAGGAAACCGACAGCGTCGAGATGACGCCCAGGCTCTGGAAGACGCTGCTGGCGCTCAACACCAGGATCAACCGCGAGATCGAAGCCGTCACCGATCAGGATCACTGGGGCGTCGTCGACCGCTGGGATCTGCCCGAGGATGGCAAGGGCGACTGCGAGGATTTCGCTTTGCTCAAGCGCAAGCGTCTGGTCGAGGCCGGCGTGTCGCGGCGCGCCCTGCTGATGACCGTGGTGATCGACGAGGACAATGCCGGCCACGCCGTGCTGATGGTCCGCACCGATCGCGGCGACTTCATCCTCGACAACAAGCGCAACGCGATCCTGCCCTGGAACCAGACCGGATACGTCTACGTCAAGCGCGAGTCGCAGACACGCACCGGCTGGACCTCGCTCGGCGGCCTGGCGACATCGACCGTCGCCTCGGTGCGCTGACACGAGAACAACCCGCAGCCCTCGCCGGGCTGCGGCAAGAGACGGCGATCCTCGGTCACGTTCCCACCCCACCCGTCCCCAGGCCGGGTTCGCCACAGGGCCGGCTTCTCTCCCCGGGAAGCCGGCCCGCTTCTTTTTGCAGATGAATCAGTCGAGCCGCTTCATCTCGGCGGCGAAGAGTTTCCAGCGGTCGACATAGCCCTGCGCGCTGCCGGCGATCCCGGCAACGCCCTTGTCGTCGATCGTCCGCACCGCCCGGGCCGGCGAGCCGACGATCAGCGAATTATCTGGAAATTCCTTGCCCTCGGTGACGAGCGCATTGGCGCCGACTAGGCAGTTGCGCCCGATCTTCGCACCATTCAAGACCGTGGCCCCCATGCCGACGAGGCTGTTGTCGCCGATCGTGCAGCCATGCAGGATCGCGCGATGGCCGATCGTGCAACCGATGCCGACGCTGAGCGGATGGCCCATATCGGTGTGCAGCACGCAGCCCTCCTGGATATTGCTGCGTTCGCCGATCTCGATCCATTCGTTGTCGCCGCGCAAGACCGCACCGAACCAGATCCCGACGCCAGCGGCGATCCGGACCTTGCCGATGAGATGGGCGTCGGGAGCGAGCCACCATGCGCCGTCGGGCGGGGTTTCGGGCGCGACGCCCTGGAGCGAATAGAGCGGCATGGGGCAAATATCCTTCTGCGGGAGCCGCGGTCAGGATTGCAGGCGCGCGGCCCGCCCCGTCAAGCGCCGGCGAGCATGTGGAAAAGATCGAGCACGACCCGGCCCGACGCCATGCTCCACAGGCCCGCGATCATGCTCGCCAGCATGACGAAGACGAACGGACGCCCCTCGATGCGGCGGCCGCGCACGGTGTTGCGCAAAATCAGGAAGGGCGCGCTGAACACCACCACAGGCACGCTCGCGACGGCGCCGAGCCCGCCGCCCTGCAGCAGCCGGAAATCGGCCCGCTTCGAGCTGAACATCTCGAAGGTGCTCGCCAGCAGGCCGGCGAAGGCGAAGCCTATCGCCAGCGATTTCAGCGCCTCGGCGGCGGCAGGGTCGATCGTCACGACGCGAACTCCAGGCGACAATGTTCCCGACCCTGCCGCATGGTTTACGAATTGTGAAGGAAACTCGTTAGCGATGGTTAACCCTCTCGGGTCGGTCGCGATACGACATGGTTTACGAGCCGTTAAGGGCCGTCTGCTTCACTGGAGCGGTCCAGAAGCCGAGGCCAAGGCCGTGACCGCATCGCTCTCGCACGCCCAGCATTCCGCCAATCTGGCGACGATGATCCGTACCCGGCTGAAGCGGCCGCCGCCGCCCTTGCCGCGCGCCGATGCGGCGCTGCTGAAGACCGCAGCAGCGATCCTCTTCGCCGGCGCGGTGGCAACGGGCGCAGCCCTTTTCGCCAGCCGGCCCGACGACGACGAAGCGACGCAGGTTCAACCCGCCAGGATCGCCGACACGGTCCTGATGGTTCCGCGCAACCTCACCGGCTCGGAGCAGGACGACAGCAGCCGGCTGGTCGGCATGGTGCGGCTGCGACTGGCCTGGCCGAATTTCGGCCCGGCGCAGGGCCATTCACGCAACACCTTGCTGGTCACGCTCAGCCCGCCCGACAAGGTCAACGAACCGGCGACGCAGCTTTCGGTCTATGCCCGCTTTCTGACCCCGACCGTCTGGTCGAACCCCGGCGGCCTCGTCGTGCGCGGCTTCCGCAAGGGCTCGCCCTATGAGGGCGACGAACTCTACGTCTCGGTGCCCGACGGGCGCGGTTTCGCGGCGCGCTGCCCTCTCGATAGCGGCACGGCGGCACTGGACGAACTCTGCCGCGTCACCTTCAAGCATCGCGGCGTCGACGTGAACATCCGCTTTCCGCGCACGATCATCGCCGACTGGGAGTTGATGCTGGGCGGCGTCCGCCGGACCGTCGACGGCATGATCCGCTGAGCTCATTCCGGTCGTAGCGGGCTCGGAGGTGCGCTCCGGTGAGTCGGCTCGCATGGCCTTCGAGAACCGGAGCGGAGCGGACTTTTCGTCCGTGAGCACCGGAAGCGCAGAAGGCCGGGTCAGACGGCCTCCGGAGTAGCGCCTTCCGAGCCTGCGGCTCAGTCTTCGAGATCGACGTCCAAGATCGCCATGGTGAAATTGAACGAGCGGTCGCCGTCCTCGTCATCGACATGGATGATGCCGATGAACTCGTCGGCGAGATAGACCTCTGCCGAATCGTTCTTCTTCATGCGGGCGCGCACGCTGATGCCATGGTTGGCGAAGGTGCGGCGCAGATAGCCTTCGAGCTTGGCGAGTTCGGTCTTGTCCACGGGTGCGGTCCTTTCAGATTGGCCGGACGGATGCCATGGCGGGACCGGGAGGGCAAGCCGGAAGGCTCATCTCCAGGGCGATAGCCGCTTCGTCATTGCGAGCGAAGCGAAGCAATCCAGAGGATTGCGCAAGACCTCTGGATTGCTTCGCTGCGCTCGCAATGACGGCTTTTACAGCTGGCGTCGCGGCGATATGCGATAGTGCGACCACCTGCTTGCGCCCGACGGAGACCCCATGACGCCCTGGCTGCCTGCCGCCCTCGCCTATGTCTCCGACTGGCTCGAATTCCAGCGCCGCCACCACGACCAGCCAGGCTGCGCCATCGCGATCGCGGAAGGCCCGGAGATTGTGCTGGAGGCCGCCTTCGGCACCGCCGACCTCGCGACGGGCGAGAGGCTGACGCCGCGCCACGGCTTCCGCATCGCGTCGCATTCGAAGACCTTCACCTCCGCCGGCATCCTGCGGCTCGTCGAGGCGGGCGCCTTGCGGCTCGACGATACGGTCGGGAGCTTCGTACCCGGTCTGCATCCCGACGCGGCTGCCGTCACCATCGCGCAGGTGCTGTCGCACAGCGCAGGCCTCGTCCGCGACGGCACGGACGCCGGATACTTCATCGACCGCAGGCCCAATCCGGACCGGGCGCAGATCGTAGCGGAGTTGGCGAAGCCCCCGATCCTGCCCGCCTCTCAGCGCTTCAAATATTCCAACTACGGCTATGGCCTGCTCGGCCTCGTCATCGAGGCGGCGACGGGGCGGAGCTATGCCGACTGGATCGCCGACGAGGTCGTCGCCAAGGTCGGTCTCGCCGAGACGAAGCCCGACATCACGCTCTGGTCGGGCCCGATGGCCAGCGGCCACAGCCCGAAGCTACCGCTCGATCGCCGCGTCGTCCTCCCCGGCGACAATCCCTGCGATGCGATGATCTCGGCCGCCGGCTTCGTCGCCACAGCTGCCGACACCGCGCGTTTTTTTGCGCAGCTCTCGCCGAAGGCTCAGAACAGCATCCTGTCGCCGCTGAGCCGCCGCGAGATGACCCGCCGCCTCTGGGCCGACGAGGACAGCGCGCTCGGCCGCCATTACGGGCTCGGCACCATCTCCGGCGGCGAAGGCGACTGGTCCTGGTTCGGCCATTCCGGCGGCTTCCAGGGCTTCCTCACCCGCACCGCCGTCCTGCCGAAGCAGGATCTAACGGTCTCGGTCCTGACAAATGCCATAGACGGCCTCGCCCATCCCTGGCTCGACGGCGTCCTCCACATCCTGAAGCGCTTTTCCCAGGACGGAGCGCCTTCGACAGCGACGCGTGACTGGAGCGGCCGCTGGTGGACGATCTGGCGCGCCAACGACCTCGTCCCCTTCGCCGACAAGGTGACGATCGCGAACCCGGCGCAGTTCGACCCGTTCTTCGAGTCGAGCGAGATCGCGATCGAAGGGCCCGACCAGGGCCGGATCGTCAGGGCATCGGGATTCAGCAGCCCCGGCGAGCCGGCGCGGCTGGCGCGCGGCGCCGGAGGAACGATCGAGTCCGTCTGGCTCGGCGGAGCCAACCTCGTGACGGAAGAGGCCCTGCGGTCGGAGATGACGGCGCGCTACTGACGAACGACGACGACGCTTCGCCAGGCGGGGCACCTCGACCGTAAATTTCCGCTCGGCAAGCGACCTGACGCTACGCTATCCTTTTGGCCGCATCCACGAAACGGCCTTGCGGGGCACGAAATCACGGGCATCGGCCATGAGCCCTTTCGCAATCGGCGGCATCGCATTCCTGTGCGTGTTCGGCACGGCGCTGGCCGGCATGTTCCTTCGATCGCGGTTGCCGGACCACCATTTGAGTCCGGAATCCCGGGACGCGATCAAACTCGCCACCGCCGTCGTCGGAACGCTGTCGGCGCTTGCGCTCGGCCTGCTGATCGCCTCCGCCAAAAGGTCCTTCGACGAAGCCGGGGTCGAGACGCGAGCCGCCGCGGCGCGCGTGCTGCTGCTCGACCGTGTCCTGGCGCATTACGGACCGGAAGCGAGCGAGGCGCGGGCGCCGCTTCGCCGGATCGTCGAGACACGGTTGAACCGGGGGAGCGAGGATGGCCGCAACGCGGGCTCGCCGGACCAAATTCTCGATGTCGAGCCGATCCAGGACCTGCTGCGCGGCCTGACGCCAAGGACCGACGCCCAGCGCTGGCTTCAGTCACGGGCGCTCCAGCTCACCGGACAGATGGCGGAGGCGCGCTGGCAGAGCGCGGAAACCGAGGTCGGCGGCTTTCCAGGCGCCTTCCTCGCCTTCCTGATCCTGTGGCTGGCACTGCTTTTCGGATCGTTCGGCCTTCTCGCGCCGGGCAACGCCACGGTCGTCGCCGTCTTTCTCGTCTGTGCGCTGTCGATCACCGGTGCGCTGGTCCTGATCATCGACATGGACCACCCCTATCTCGGCTTCATCCAGGTTTCGGACAGGCCCTTCCGGATGGCTCTCGAGCGCCTCGGTCAGCCTTGAGAGCACCGACCGAAAACATCATCACCGCATGTAATGCAGCCCTCTGAACCGCCCGCGGAAGGCCGTCACATCCTTGGCCACGGCCTCTGCCGGCCGCGAGCCGTTCAGCCCCTCGGCGATATAGCCCGCCAGTTCCGGCATGTCGGAAGGCGTCATGCCGAAGCGCACGATCTCGGGCGTTCCCAGCCTGAGCCCGTTGACGTCGCCCGCCACGGCCGGCAGTGGCAGCCCGATGCCGCAGCTTAGGATGTTGGCGGCGCGCAGCTTTTTCGCCGCCGCCTGCCCGCCGCCATAGGGATGGGCCTCGATCGCGAACTGATGAGAGGTGGTGATGCCCCTGTCGCGCGCGAAGACCGGAACCTGACGCTCGACCAGCGCCTCGCCCAGCGCCGTGGCGGTCGCCGCCATCATCTGCCCATAGGCGCGGCCATGCTCCTTCCAGTCGAGCAGCGTGATCGCCAGCGAGGCCGATTTCGCCGCATCGAAATTGGCGGTGAGGCCGGGATAGGCGACCGCGTCGAGCCGTTCGGCTATGCCTGCGTCGTTGGTGACGATCAGGCCCGAGGGCGGGCCGCCGAGGCTCTTATAGGTGCTCATCGTCATCAGATGGGCGCCCTCCTCCAGCGGCTGCTGCCAGGCATGGCCCGCGATCATCCCCGACATATGCGCCGCATCGAACAGCACCAGCGCGCCGATCTCGTCGGCAATAGTGCGGATTTCGCGGATCGGATGGGCGAACAGGTTGAGGCTGCCGCCGATCGAGATCAGTTTCGGCCGCAGCCGCAGCGCATCCTCGCGCAACCGCTTGAGATCGACGGTGTAGTTGACCGGATCGACCGGCGCGGGATGCGTAACGATGCCGTAGAGCCCAGCCGCGCCCGCGCCGTGATGCGTGACATGCCCGCCGATCTCGCCCGGCGGCGCGATGATGCAGTCGCCGGGCCTGGCCGCGACCATAAAGGCGTAGAGATTGGCGATGGCGCCCGACGGCACCCGGATCTCGGCATATTTGGCACCGAACACTTCCGCCGCGAGTTCCGCCGCGATGACCTCGATCTGCTCGATCGCCTCCAGCCCCATCTCGTATTTGTTGCCGGGATAGCCGAGCGAGGGCCGCGCGCCGAGACCAGCCGCAAGCACGGCCTCGGCCTTCGGGTTCATGACATTGGTGGCGGGATTGAGATTGATGCAGTCGCGCTCGTGGATCTGGCGGTTCTCCGCCGTCAGCGCCGCGATCCGCGCCTCGATCGCATCGAGCGGCTGGCCCGCCATCTGTTCGGCGATGCGCAGGATGTAGTCTTCGCTCGCCTGCGGCACCCATTCGCGCCTGCCCAAAGCCGTCATGATCCAACCCTCGTCGCAGATCCTGCGTGATGACGGCGATATGAGCGATTTGCGAGCCGCGGCGCAAACGAGTATTCGTCGCTTGCAGGCTGAGATAATCTCAGCCTTTCAGGAGAGTTTGCTTGCCCGTCAGGCCGCCACGCCCGCGCCTGCCTTCGCTCAATGCGCTGCGCGCCTTCGAGGCTGCTGCGCGCTGCGGCAGCTTCGTCAGGGCCGCCGACGAACTCGGCGTCACCGCCGGCGCGGTGACGCAGCAGATCAGGCAGCTCGAGGCCTGGCTCGGCTTCCCTGTCTTCGAGCGGCTGGCGCAGGGCGTGGTCCTGACCGACGCGGCGCGCGCCGCTCTGCCCAGGCTCAGCCGCGGCTTCGACATGCTCGGCCAGGCCGTGCAGGAACTCCGCGCCGGCCATGCCGGCAGGGCGCTGACCATCGCAGCCCTGCCCTGCATCGCGCAGCTTTGGCTCTCGCCGCGATTGCCGGCGCTGCAGCGGGCCTTTCCGGATCTGCAGGTCTCCGTCACGGCCATGGAAGAACCGCCCGATCCGCGCCGCGAGCCGCACGATCTGGGCCTGTTCTACCTGGCGGAGGACGACGTCCGCGCGCAGACGAGGCTCGGACCTGACTCGATCCAGCCGGTCTGCACGCCCGAGCTCGCGCGACGCCTGACCGATCCCGCGGACCTTAGCCGCGAGATCCTGCTTCACGACGCCGTCTGGCGCGGCGACTGGGCCAGATGGCTCGCCGCCGCCGGCGCGCCCGGTACGGTCGACGCCCGGCGCGGGCCGACCTTCTCGCTCTACAGCCTGGCGCTGGACGCGGCCCTGTCGGGTTCGGGCGTGCTCATGGGGCGCATGAGCCTCGTCTCACCGCTGCTGACGAGCGGCAGGCTTGCGGCGCCGTTCGATCTCGACGTGCCGACGGACGACAGTCTCGTCATCCTGTCGCTGCAACACAGCGAGGCGACGCACCCGCATCAGCCCGCCGTCGGCGCCTGGTTGGCAGCGCAGCATCCGCCTCAGATGTAGCCGCCGCAATCCCCGGCCAGGATCTGGTCCATCGAGCGCGAAGGCTCGGCGCAGCCGGCCTCGCCGACGACCTTCGCCGGCACGCCAGCTACGGTCTTGTTGCGTGGCACGGCCGCCAGCACGACGGAGCCAGCGGCGACCCGCGCGCATTGGCCGATCTCGATATTGCCCAGAATCTTCGCGCCGGCCCCGATCAGCACGCCCTTGCGGATCTTCGGATGGCGGTCGCCGCCCTGCTTGCCGGTGCCTCCGAGCGTCACGCTGTGCAGCATCGAGACGTCGTCCTCGATCACCGCCGTCTCGCCGACGACGAGCCCCGTCGCATGGTCGAGGAAGATGCCCTTGCCGATCTTCGCGGCGGGATTGATGTCGGTCTGGAACACTTCGGACGAACGGCTTTGCAGGTAGAGCGCGAAATCCCGCCGCCCCTGCCGCCACAGCCAATGCGTCAGCCGGTGCCCCTGCAGGGCATGGAAGCCCTTGAAGAACAGCACCGGTTCCAGAACCCGGTAGCAGGCGGGGTCGCGGTCGAGCACCGCGAGCACATCGGCACGCATACCCTGCCCGATTTCCGGGTCGGCGGCGATCGCCTCGGAGAAGGCCTGCTCGATCAGATCCGCGGCGACGGCCGGATGGCCGAGCCGTGCGGCCACGCGATGCGCAACCGCAAACTCGAAGCCGGGCTGGTTCAGCACGCAGGCCATGATCAGGCTGCCGAGCGAAGGCTCGGCGGCGACGGCGGCCTCGGCCTCGCGCCTGAGTCTGGCCCAGACCGGATCGATCCGGTCGAGCCCGGTCGAAGGATCGCGTATGTCCGTGACGGAGCGCCCTGACGGCATGTTCGTTCTCCGATGCATCCCCAGCATGGGCCGCTTCTCTAGCACGCCCGACAGGGCATCTGCCAAACGCGAAAGCGCGAGCCTTCGAGATCGGCACGGGGCCAGCCTGAATCAAGATCGCAAGACAGACCCGCAACGCCCTGGCCCGATTCGGCTTTTCGAGCCGCTGCTCAATGCCGCGCCAGAAAGTCCAGAACCGCCTGCTTGTGGCTTTTGTCACCGACGGCGAGATTGTGGTCGCGCCCCTCGATGTCGAACGACTCGGCGCCGGGGATCAGCGCCGCCAGCTCCGGCCCGGAGCCCGCGACATCGTCCTTCGTCCCGACACTGACCATGGTCGGCACCGAAATCCGCCCAACCTCGGCCGCACTCAGCGTCTGGCGCGAGCCGCGTATGCAGGCCGCAAGCGCCCTGAGATCGCTTTTCGTCGCGTCGGCGAAAGCTCGGAACATCCGCTGCATCGGGTCCGTCAGGTCGTCGAGCGAAGGCGCCTCCATCGCATCCGCGATGCCCAGCGGCAGGCCGACGCCTTCGACCAGATGGATGCCGAGCCCGCCGAGCAGAAGCGCTCGCAGCCGCTCCGGATGCGCCAGCGCCAGATGCGCGCTGATCCGCGCGCCCATCGAATAGCCCATCACCGTAGCCCGGGCGATGTCGAGATGGTCCATCAGCGCGCGTACGTCCTCGGCCATGATCTGCGAGGAATAGGCGGCGGGCTCGTAGAGCTTCTCGCTCTCGCCATGGCCGCGATTGTCCAGCATCACGACGCGATAACCGGCATGGGTCAGCGTTTTCGTCCACTGGGTGTTGACCCAGTTCACTGCATGGCTCGAGCCGAAGCCATGCACCAGGACGATGGTCTGGCCCTTCGCTTCGCCGGTCGGCGCAAGGTCGAGAAAAGCCAGGCGGACGCCGTCGGAGGAGAAGTTTTGCATGACCGGATCGCTTGCAGGGGTCGGAGAACCTCACCTGCCATGCCCGGGCGGCTTTGGGTAGCGGGGCGTGCGTGGCTTGCCTATGAAGGGCCCATGAGTCTCGCTGCGCCGCCCGCCAATGCTCCCGCCAACTCGAACAGGATCGAACTCGTCGATCTCGCTCGCGGCATCGCCCTGCTGGCGATGTTCATCTTCCACTTCGCCTATGATCTTTCCTATTTCGGCCTGATCGAGACCGACATCCAGGCCGAACGGGGCTGGCGCTGGTTCGCGAGGCTGATCGCCGGTTCGTTCCTCACTCTGGTCGGAATCAGCCTCGTCCTGGCGACGCGAAGCGGGTTGAACCGCATCGCCTATCTGACGCGGCTCGCCATGGTCGCGGTCGCCGCCCTGCTGGTGACGGTCTGCACGCGAATCGCGATGCCCGAGAGCTTCATCTTCTTCGGCATCCTGCACCACGTCGCGGTGGCCAGCGTTCTGGCGCTGCCCTTTCTCGTCCTGCCGACCGTGGTTCTGGCGGCAGCCGCCGCCTTGTCCTTCGCCTTGCCTGCCCTGGCCGAGCATGTGCTGTTCGACCAGCCGTCGCTGGTCTGGCTCGGCCTGTCGGAGCTACCGGTGCGCAGCGCCGATTTCGTGCCGGTTTTTCCCTGGTTCGGCTGCGTGCTCTCGGGGATGGTGCTGGCCCGAATGCTGCTGCCGCATTTCGACACGTCCGCGCTCGGACGATGGCGCGCCGGTTCGCTGCCGGCCCGAGCCATCGTCTGGGGCGGCAGAAACAGCCTGATCGTCTATCTCGTCCATCAGCCGGTCTTCATCGGCCTGCTCCTGCTGGCAGCGCCATTCACGACAGTGTCCCCGCCTGAGGAACGGCCTTTCCTGCTGTCCTGCCAGCGCAGTTGCACGGCCGGAACCCTGAGCGCACAGGCCTGCGAGCGCGTCTGCGGCTGCACGGTCGGGGAACTAAAGCGCGAGAACATCTGGAGCAAGGTGCTGACCGACAGCCTGACACCTGAGGAAAGCGCCCGCACAACCGCCCTCGCACAAGCCTGCGTCAAAACTCCCTGAGGCAATCTCGCACTGGCGCGACGGGCTTCCGCACGATAGTTTGCGGCCAGCGATCATCCAACGGGCGACATCATGGCCGACACGGGCATTCCGCATTTCCACAACGATCCCGGCGTCGCCGCGATTCAGGTCGGCGCGCACGAGTTCATGTGCATCGGTGCGAAGCCGCCCTTCGATCATCCGCATGTCTTTCTCGACATGGGCTCCGATCACGAGATCGTCTGCCCCTATTGCTCGACGCTGTTCAAATACGACCCGTCGCTGAAGGCGGGCGCCTGTCTGCCCGCGGAATGCGCCCACCACGAAACCGTCAAGGCGGCGTGATCGCGCCCGAACGGGGCCGTTCGCGTCGAAGCAAGTGACAACGCCCCATATCTTGATCGCCGGCGCCGGCATCGGCGGCCTGACCACGGCCATCGCCCTGGCGCGTCTCGGGATCGCGGTGACGGTCGCCGAAAAACGGACCGGCTTCGGCGAAACCGGCGCCGGGCTGCAGATATCGCCCAATGCCGGACGCGTGCTCGCCGGGCTCGATCTCGGCCTGATGATGAAGCGCGCTGCCGTCACCGTCGACAGCCTCGTCGTCCGGCGCTGGCATGGCGATGCGGCGCTGGCCAGGATGCCGATGAGCGTGGGCTCGGGCGAGACGCCCTTTCGCGTCCTCAAGCGCACCGACCTGCATCAGCTGCTGCTCGACGCCACCCGCGCTCTGCCCAATATCCGGCTTCTGGTCGGGCGCGGAATCGAGGCGGTCGCGCAGGACAGGACCGGCATCACCGCGACCCTGGTCAGCGAGGCGGGACAGGCGGAAACCGTGCAGGCGCTCGGCCTCGTCGGAGCCGACGGCCTCTGGTCGCGCATCCGCGAGCTGACCGGCGACGCGGCGCCCCCGGCCTTCACCGGCTTCGAGGCCTGGCGCACACTCGTGCCGGCACAAGGCTCCCTGACAGGCCATGCCGAGGTCACGCTGCATCTCGGCGCGGGCCGGCACGCGGTCCACTACCCCGTCGCAGGCGGCCGCGAGACCAATCTCGTCATCGTCCGCACCGCCAGAGAGCCTCGCGAAGGCTGGTCGCGCACCGGCGAGCCGCATCTGCTGGCACGCGAGATCGCCCGCGCCGCCCCTGCCTTGCGCAGGCTCGCCGCCGCCGCGCCCGGCTGGCAGGTCTGGTCCCTGTTCGACCGCCCACCCGCCACCATGGCGCAGGGCCGGGTCGCATTGCTGGGCGACGCCGCCCATCCCGTCCTGCCCTTCCTCGCACAGGGCGCCGCGCTCGCCATCGAGGATGCGGCGGTGCTGGCGCGGCTTCTCGCCGCCCATCTCGAAAGCGATGGCAGCGCTGGCGTCCCGGCCGCCTTCGCAGCCTATGCCGAGGCACGCGCCGAGCGGGTCGCCCGCGTCCAGGCGACCAGCCGCGGGAATGGCCGGGCATATCATCTCGGCGCGCCCTGGAACCTCGCGCGCAACCTTGTCATGAGGCGCCTCGGCCCCGACGGGATGCGCCGCCGCTATGACTGGCTCTACGACTGGCGGGAGCGAGTCTGAGCGTCTTTGGCGTGCTTCCCTGCCCGATCTCGCCTTCGCCGCATTTGATCCCTAGCTTCAGGGTCCTGCCACAGGATGAAAGCGACATGGCCCGCCTCAACATCAACCCGCAATTCGGCGCCCGCATCGCCGGAATGCCGCGCTGGGCCGCATGGCTCAGCATGGCGGCGAGCCTCGTCGTCGGCGTGACGCTGTTCCTGCTCGCGGCAAGCCTGGCGCTGATCCTGATCCCGGTCGTCATGGTCGTCGGAGCGATCGCGATGTGGCGTCTGAAGAGCAGGCTGAAGGCCGCCGGTTTCGGCCAGCCCCACCCATTTTCCAGACCTCAGTCGCAGCCCGGCCGCGTCGACGTGATCGACGTCGAATACCGCGTGATCGAGCCGGGCGAGAAGCCGCGCACCTGACGATCGTTCAGGCCGGCAGCCGGGTCAGCAGAACCCCGGCCGCGCCGCAGGCTGCCAGGGTCGGGATCATCCCGGCCTTGAACCGCAGCATCGCGACCATCGCCGCCCCCGAGAGCAGCGCCGCGCGCCAGTCGAGCGAGGCCAGCACCGGCCAGTCGGGCGACAGGCCGAAGAAGCTCGTGCTGCGCACCTCGCGGAACATCACATGCAGCCCGAACCAGAGCGCGAGGTTCATGATCACGCCGACCACGGCCGCCGTGATCGCGCCCAGCGCGGCCGACAGTGCCTTGTTGCCGCGCAGTTCTTCGACATAGGGCCCGCCGAGGAAGATCCAGAGGAAGCACGGCGCGAACGTCACCCACAGCGTCAGCAGCGCCCCCAGCGTCCCGGCGAGCAGCGGCGGCAGCGCGCCCGGCGCCCGAAAGCCCGCGAGAAACCCCACGAACTGCAGCACGAGGATCAGCGGACCGGGCGTCGTCTCGGCAAGGCCGAGACCATCGACCATCTCGCCCGCGACGAGCCAATGGTAGTTTTCGACCGCCGCCTGCGCGACATAGGCCAGCACCGCATAGGCACCTCCGAAGGTCACCACCGCCATCGTGCTGAAGAAGCTTCCAAGCTGGGTCCAGACGCTGCCGCCGCCGGTCGTCAGCCAGAGAACCGCGACCGGCCCGAGCCAGAGCGGCAGCCACAGCGCGAGCGTGCACAGCGCCCGGGACGCGGAGGGGCGCACATGCTCCAGCTCGCCGCGCGCGAACATCAGGTCGACGAGGCCGACGACATCAGGTCCCGACGCGCCGTGCCCGGCTGCGCCGCCGAAGAGCTCGGGCCGGACGCGATGGCCGAACCAGCCGATCAGCCCCGCCGCGAGAATGATCAGCGGAAACGGCACCTTGAACAGGAAGATCGCGATGAACGACGCGATCGCGAGCAGCACCATCGCCCGGTTCTTCAGCGCCCGCCGGCTGATCCTCAACCCGGCCTCGATGACGACCGCAAACACCGCCGCCTTGATCCCGAAGAACAGGCCGTCCACCAGCGGCACCTGCCGGTACAGCACGTAAAGCGTGCTCAGGCCGAGCATGACGAGCGCGCCGGGGATGATGAACAGGAGCCCGGCGATCAGGCCACCGATGGTCCGGTGCATCAGCCAGCCGATATAGACGGCGAGCTGCTGCGCCTCAGGACCGGGCAGCAACATGCAGTAGTTCAGCGCATGAAGAAAACGCTGCTCGCCGATCCAGTGCCGCTCCTCGACCAGCTCCTTGTGCATCAGGGCGATCTGGCCTGCCGGTCCGCCGAAGGAGAGCAGACCGATCTTCGCCCAGACGCGGGTAGCCTGCGCCAGCGTCGGCATGGCCTGGGGGGTCTCGACGGCGGTGTCGGTCGTCGTGATCGTCATCGCCGCGCCCTCACAGCTTCACAGACGCGGCGGGCCAGTTATGCGTTTCCTCGCTCGCATCCCGGCACCAGCGATAGAACGCGTCGTAAAGCAGCATACCGGCGTCGAGCTGCGCCAGATCGTCCTTGAACATGCGCGACAGGCCAAGCGAGGCCGCGAGCAGCCCGGCCGCCTGCGGCGCCAGATCGAGCGCAGCGGTATCGGCCGCGCGCACGATCCGCGCCAGCCGGTCGAGCGCCGGCCCCGCCAGTCCGAACTCCTCGACCATGACGTCGAAGGTGCAGCGCTCGCCGCGATGGCTCCAGAAGACGTCGTCAATATCGAACGGCGTCGCGCCGAAGCGGCTCGCCACGTCCGCGACCTCGGCAGGCGAGACGAACAGGAACACAGCCTCGCGATCGACGAAGCGCCGGATCAGCCAGGGACAGGCAATGCGATCGACCTTCGGCCGCGTCCGCGTCACCCAGACGGTGCGACCGGCGCCGTTGCGCGGCGGCAGCTTGTCTGCCGGGACCAGCGGTCCGCCCGCCTCGCGCCAGGCCTCGAAGCCGCCGGCCAGGTTCTCGGCCTCGACGCCTTCATGTCGCAGCCAGGCGGCGACGCCTTCGCTGAGCTTCAGGCCCCGCTGGCACGACACGACCACGCGCCGCCCGGCATAGACCCGGGCCCAGTCGGCGACGTCCTTGTGGGAGCGCTGTTCGGAGGCCGGAAGCAGCCGCTGATCGGCGGCGAAATCATCGGGAATGCGGACATCGACGAGCGCCGGAGCATCGGGCAGGCCGACGAGGCGGGACAACTGCACAGCCGTGATCGAAATGTTGGAAGACATGGGCGTCCATCCTGAAACGAGGAATATGGACGCGAACCTTGGGCCGGAGCCTCACGGGGTCGTCGCGGTGAAACCCCTTGGCGATGTTTAGATCATGGCCGTTCTCGCGGCGTCAAGAGCCGTGCACGTGCTCACTCGATCCGGCTGACCAGCACCTTGTCGATGCGGCGCCCGTCGAGATCGACCACCTCGAAACGCCAGTGGCCCTTCTCGAAGAACTCGCCGACATTGGGCAGGCGGTTGAGTTCGGCCAGGATGAAGCCCGCCACCGTCTGGAAATCGGCGTCGCGCGGAATATGGATGCCGAGTTCGTGCGAGAACTCGTCGACCTGCATCCAGCCGGCGACGAGCCAGGAGCCGTCCGCGCGCGTCACGATCGGCGGCTCGTTCTCCTCTTCCTCCTGGAAGGCGCCGATGATCGCCTCGAGCACATCGCCGGGCGTGATGATGCCCTCGAAATGGCCGTATTCGTCGAAGACCAGCGCCATATGCACCTTCGAAGCACGAATATCGCGCAGGATGCGCAGCGCATTGGCCGTGTCCATCACGACCGGTGCCTCGTCGACCAGCGCGCGCAGATCATGCGTTTCGCCATCCGAGAGCAGGTCGATCATGTCCTTGACGACGCAGACGCCGATAATCGAATCTGCCTCGCCGTCTTGCACCGGCAGGCGCGAGCGCCGCGTCGCCCGCAGCTGGCCCCGGATTTCGTCGGCACTGTCGGAGAGGTCGATCACCTCGACCTCGCGCCGCGGCGTCATCAGCGCGCGCGCCGATCGATCGGCAAGCCGCATCACGCCGGAGATCATCTCGCGCTCGTCGCGCTCCAGCACGCCCGCCGTCTCCGCCTCGGCGATGATGGTGCGGACCTCTTCTTCGGTGACCTTCTCCTCCGGCTCGCCCTTTTGGCCGAGAAGGCTGAGCACGGCACGGCCCGAGAGATCGAGCAGGAAGACCAGCGGCAGGCCGACCTTGGCGATCAGCAGCATGGCCGGCGCGACGCGAGACGCGACCCGCTCGGGATCGCGCAGCGCGATCTGCTTGGGAACCAGTTCGCCGATGATCAGCGAGAGATAGGTGATCGCGACCACGACGAGGCCGACGCCGAAACCGTCGGACATCGCAGGCGACAGACCCTGCGTTTCGAGCCATTCCGACAGCCGCGCGCCGAGAGTGGCCCCCGAAAAGGCACCCGACAGCACGCCGACCAGCGTGATGCCGATCTGTACTGTGGACAGAAAGCGGCCGGGATTCTCCGCCAGGCGCATTGCCGTCGCGGCACCCGTGTTGCCTTGATCGCTAAGAACCTTGAGTCGGGCCGGGCGGGAGGAGACGACGGCAAGTTCCGACATGGCAAGCAGACCGTTGATCACGGTCAAAACCACGACGATCAATATCTCGGTTAACAAAACCAGCCCGCGCCATGCGAAAACCGCACTCTATGGCGATCCGCTTCTGTTTTCCTTATAGCGCATCGACGCCGGGTGGCGATGGGCTTAAATCGAATAATTCGGCGGCGGATGTGCAAGGATCGGAGCCGCGATGAGCGACACATCGTCAGGTCCATGGGAGCCGGGCGCGGCGCAGACGATCGCGGGCGAAGACCACCGCCTGTTCGCGCCCGCTGCCACGCGCAACCGCGACGCCATCCTGCCGATCCTGCGCGCCGTTCTGCCTGCGACGGGCCTCGTCCTCGAAGTCGCGAGCGGCTCGGGCGAACACATCGTGCATCTGGCGCAAGCGCTGCCGGCGCTGACCTTCCAGCCGAGCGATCCTTCGCCCGAGGCCCTGGCGAGCATCGCCGCCTGGACGGCCCATGCCGGACTGGCCAACATCCGCTCGCCCCTGCAGCTCGACGCCACCACCGCGATCTGGCCGCTCGCCGCAGCCGACGCCGTGATCTGCATCAACATGATCCACATCGCGCCCTGGTCGGCGACGCAGGGCCTGCTGCGCGGCGCCGGCACCCTGCTGGCGGACGGCGCACCGCTTTATCTCTACGGCCCGTTCCGGCGGCCCGGCCAGGAGATGGAAGCAAGCAACGCCGCCTTCGACGAAAGCCTGAAGGCCCGCAATCCCGACTGGGGGCTGCGGGACCTCGACGCGGTGGCTGGGGCAGCAGCGGAAGCGGGCTTCGGCGTGCCGGAGATAACGGAAATGCCGGCGAACAACCTGAGCGTAGTGTTTCGGAAGCGGCAAGACAGGTGACACGTCCGGAAGTGGTGCGGACGGCGGGGATCGAACCCGCATAGCCAGAGGCCGAGAGATTTTAAGTCTCTTGCGTCTACCAGTTTCGCCACGTCCGCCTGTGGCAAGCGGTAGCGGGACCCGCGCGCGGGCGCAAGGACCGCCCCGCACTGCTCAGCGCCGATGCGCCGGCTTGTACCATTCGACCCCGTCGGGATCGACATAGAGGCCCGGCGCGACATCGGCGCCGATGCGCTTCTGCTCCATCGGCACACGCACCGTGTCGTCGCGGTCGCCGCGCTTCTGGTAAGGCGCGCTTTGGTGAGATGCGTGGCCCCGTCCGCCGCCGGGCGTACTGGCGAGGCCGACGACGCCCTGCCGGCCTGCGACCTTGTCCTGCAGCTCCGTCACCGGCCGCCCCGCAAAGGCCGCGCGTCCGCCACCCTCGATCACCGGCCAGGCGCGGCGCGCGGCACCTTCGCCCGTGATGCGAACCGCGGTGAAGCGCGGCACATAGGTCGCGCCGCCCCGCCCGAAGGATTCCCAGCCGCCGGTCGAGACCATCTGCGCGCCGCAGCGCTTGTGGCTGCGCTCGCAGAGCGTCCGGGAGGCATAGCGCGGCGCCTTCTGCTCGAATTCGGCCCGGGCGTTGCGATAGGCGAACTCGCATTGCTCGGGGCCGAGCAGCCCGCCGGCGATGCAGTCGTCGCGGCGCTCATAGACGGCACCTGCCCCTTGGGCCGCGAGATCCGCCGGCGCCGCGAGGGACAGGGCCGGCGCGAGCGCGGCAGCACGTGCCAGCAGCATCAGCGAGGAGGCGGAGAGCGTGATCATGCGGCGCACCATAATCACGATTGTGGCGTCACAGCAGCGAGCGGCGCGAGGCGGCCAGTTCGCGCGTCGCGCCATAATCGATCTTGCCGTTGCCGAGCACGGGAATAGAGCCCGTCACCAGGATGGCGCGCGGCACCCACAGCTCCGGAAAGCCCTGGACCTTAGCCTCGTCCAAAAGCGCGCGCTTGTCGGCGTCGGGCTTTTCGGTGACGAGCACGAGCTGCTCGCCCTTGCGCGCATCGGGCAACGCAACAACGACATGGTTTTGCGACGGCCACAGCCCCGAAATCATCGATTCGACCGCCGCCAGCGAGACCATTTCGCCGCCGAGCTTGGCGAAGCGCTTGGCCCGCCCCTTGATCACGACGAAGCCGTCGTCGATCGCGACGATGTCGCCGGTGTCGTGCCAGCCGCCTTCGGGCGGCAGCAGCCTGCCGGGTTCGTCCGCACTCAGATAGCCGGCCATGATGTTGGGACCGCGGACGCACAGCTTGCCGCCCTCGGTGATGCCCTCGACCGGCTCCAGCCGCGCCTCGATTCCGGGCAGAAGCCGCCCGACGCTGCCTTCGCGCGTCGCCACCGGCGTGTTGCAGGCCAGAACCGGCGAGCACTCGGTGCAGCCATAGCCTTCGAGGATGGTCGTGCCGTAGGGCTCCCACATCCGCCGCGTCTCGGGTTTCACCCGCTCGGCGCCGGCCACGACATAGCGCACGCTCTTCAGGTCGTCCGGGTCTGCAGCGCGCGCGTAACCCTGCAAAAAGGTGTCGGTCGCGAACAGGAAGGTGCAGCCCATCTCGCCGATCAGCTTGGGCACCTGCTTGTAGTGCAGCGGGCTCGGATAGAGCACGACCTTCATGCCGTGCAGCAGCGGCATCAGCAGCGCAGCCGTGAGCCCGAAGGAATGGAAGGCCGGCAGCGGGTTCATGACGATGTCGCGCGACGACAGGAAGCCGGCCGCAAGCGCGAAGATCTGCCCGGCATTGGAGACCAGATTAGCGTGAGACAGCACCACGCCCTTCGGCTTGCCCTCGGTTCCGGAGGTGAACAGCACCACGGCCGCATCGTCGGGGGCGGCTTCGTAGCGCCTGAGCGCGAGACCGGGCGCGAGGCTCGACAGCGCCCCAAAAGCCTTGTCGAGGCTGGTGACCTGCTTGCGGATGTCCTCCAGATAGATCACGCGCCGGCCCTCGCCCAGCGCCTCCAGCTCGTCCTCGAGCTTGGCCTGGTCGACGAAGCGCCGCGAGGTCACGATCGTCTTCAGCTGCGAGAGTTCGGCCGCCGCCCGCAGATTCTTCACGCCGGCGGTGAAGTTCAGCAGCGCCGGCACGCGGCCGAAGGCCGAGAGCCCAAACAGCGTCACCGCCATCGCCTGCACATTCGGCAGCAGCAGGCCGACATGCTCGCGCTCCTGCGTCACTCCGGCGAGCTTGCGCCCGAGCACCAGCGCGCCGAGCACGAGGCGGCCGAAGCTGATCGGCTGGCGCTCGGGATCTTCCAGCGCGATGCGTGCCTTGCCGTGTTCGGCACTCGCCTGCAGCAGCGCGCGAAACAGCGTGATCCGCGCGGCGGCGGCATCGAAGCTCGGCATCTCGGATTCGGTGGCGGCCATGTTTGGCTCGGCTCCCGGCTGGCGGTTTCCTGTGCTGCCTACCTAAGGGCTTTGGCGGTCGTTGCAATCAAAAGGGCTTCGACCGCATCCAGACGGCGTCATTCCGGGCGGAGCAAGCGGAGACCCGGAGTCCATCGTAAGGCGCTGTCGTGCACGACTATGGATTCCGGATCGCCGCGGCTTTCTCCGCTTGTCCGGAATGACGGCGCAGAGGCGGCAACAGGGTGGCCAATCCTACCCGAACGCGCCGATCTCGTGCTGGATCGCGCCCGAAATCTCGCGCAGCAAGGCAAAGCAGGTCGCCATCGGCGCCAGCACGTCGCGGTGCAGCGCCGCATAGGCGCCGCCCTCGCGCGGGCCCGGCGGCTCGCCGAAATCGAGCCCGATCGTCGGGTCTGGGTCGAGCGGGAAGATTTCGGCGAGCGCCGCAAGCGAGCCGGGAATGTCGAGCCGCAGGATGCGCTCCATCAGCGCCTCCCGCGTCAGCCCGGCACTGGGGCGGAAGTCCGGGATATGCGTCGCCGACAGCCAGATCCGGTGCATCACCGAAAGCCGCAGCGCATGCAGCGCCACGAGTCGCGCCGACATCTGCGGCGTCTCGACGGCGACAGCCTTCAGCTTCAGCCAGTCGGAGGACAGCCGCCAGAACAGCCGCCTGAGCGCGGGCGCGAGTTCGAGCCCGGCCAGCGCCTCGGCGACCGCCAGCAATTCGTCGCGACGGCCCTCGCGCTCCGTACGGCGGGCGCGGTCGAACCAGTTGCCGGGGTCGAGCGTGTCGAGATAGGCCCGCAGCACGTCGAGATCGCTGTTGGCCATGGCGTGCTCGGCCAGCCTGTAGGCCCGCTCGAAGCGCTCGGAACGCTCGCGCAGCTGGTTGAACAGATCCGGAGAGCGCGACGCTGCCTGGCCGATGCCGTGCACGCTGTTGGCGAGCCAGCCGAGCTGCTGCAGGATCGCGTTGTTGGGGATGGCGCGCAGTTCGCGCGGATGGCGGATGCGCGTCGGGCCGCCCGCATCGCTCTGGCGCGCGGCCGGGCGCGACCCGGTCTTGTCGAGCAAAGACGGGCCAAAGGTGCCGATCAGCGCGGCATAGCCGGGATCGTCGACCAGCGTCGTCATCTCCTCGCGCACGGTCTGGAAGAACTCCGTGGCGAAGTCGGGTTCGTCGTAGATTGGGTCGGCCGGCGCCTCACCGGGACTGTCGAACACAGCCTCGGCGATCCGCCCGATCGTCGCGGCGGCGAGCTGCGGCGTGCCGAACAGCAGATAGCCGTCGCTGCCCTGGAAGCTGGTCTCGCGCACAGTGGCGATTCCGGCTTTGGCGAACGCCTGTCGCGGCCAGGCCGGCTCCAGATAGGCGAGCCGGTCCTCCAGGCTGCCGGGATGGGCGCCGCGCCCGGCCGATTCGCCATGAGTGTCGAAGATCACCAGCTCGATCGCGGTCAGCCCGTAGCGCGTCAGCAACTCGGCGATGCGGATGCGCAGGCGCTCGACCCAGAAGGAAGCGGCGATCTGCCCGATATAGCGGCCGGAATCGGAATAGCCGAACTGGATGCAGAGCCGCCCATGCGTCTTGAGATAATCGCGGAAATGCGGGCTGCGCAGCGCTTCGTCGATGATGCGCGGCCCCTGCTCCAGCGCGTCGGAGGTCTCGAACAGCGGCGAAATCTCGATCTTGTCGGCAATACCGAAGCGCCGCGCCAGCCAGAGCGCGCTGAGCAGCGTATAGCCGGTCTCGGTCTCGGCGATCAGGAAGCGGACCGGCCGCGTGCCGTCGATATGCTTCACGATCTGCGCGATCGTCATCATCATCCGCGTCGCCGAGGCACGCTCGGCCGCCAGCGCCCCGAAATCGACCGGCGTCGGCTCGACCTTGGCCAGAGCCGCATTGGCGGCGCTGAGGAAGGCCCGGCGCTGGGCCGGCTGGCTCGGCTCCTCGTCGAGAGGAATGACGCCGCGCATCGCGTTGTGAAGCTGCGAGGCGTTCAGCCGGAAATGCGGCAGCGCGATCGAGACGCCATGGGCGACGCAGCCGGCCCGCGCCAGGCATAAAGCCGTCGCGGTCGCCTCGTCGCTGCCGGCAGCCTCGATCGCCGTGTCGAGCGCAGCCAGCAGCCTCGACGCCTCCGGCAAGGCAGCCTCGCGCTCGCCGACGAGCGAAAGCGCAAAAGCCTGCAGCGCCGTCAGCGCCGGCTGCGAACTGATCGGCGGGGCAAGCGCCAGCTGCCGCTCGACCGCCGCGATGGCGGCCGCCACCATCTCCCGCACCTCGGCCGTCGCCGCGACTTCGGGCAGCTTCTCGAGCATACGCACGAACTGACCGCGCTTGGATTCGAGCCGATAACGCAGCGTGTCCCACCACCCGATATCGGTGCGCCCGTCGGTGTCGCAGCCGACCCAGGACGCGAGGATGAGCGGCTTTGGTGCAAGCTCGCGCCAACGGTCGGGCCAGCGCAGCCGCGCCGCGCTAAGCAATGCTGAGTTCAGCCGGTCGATCGCATCGCGCGCATGGCGCACGGCAAAGCGGGCCTGTTCGAACTCGTCCTGCAAGGTGATCTTGCCGTCGGGACGGAAGGTCAGGTCAGGCTCATCCATCACCGCAGCCGCGGCCGCGTCGCCGGAGGCGAGGCCCGCCAGCGCGTGCGCCAGGGTACGGGTCATCCCGAAGGTCGGATGGGCGGTATAGACGGCTGCAAAGCGTGCGCGCGCCACCACGGCTCGAAAATGCTCGAAGGGAGACGCCTCGCGCTCGGACGCCTCGGCGAGCCGCTCGGCCACGGCGACCAGCGCCGCATCGCCATCCTCGGTCAGCCCGACATAGTCGGCGGTTCGCGCCGCGCGCTCGCGCAGTGACTGCCGGCCGAGATGGCGCACCAGGTCGAGTGCGGCATCGAGCGTCAGCTCGCCGCGATCCATCCGGCGCGTCAGCCACAGCGTCACCCGTAGCACCGGGCTGCCGAATGGATCTTCCTGCGCATCGATCCGCGCCTGGGCGATGGTGCCGAGAAGCTCCTGCGCGAGTGCCGCCGGTGTGATGATGTGGTTGGAACCGTCGGTCATGGCCTTGTCTCCCTTGCGAGAGAGGCAAGGCAAGTTTCGGACCTGCGTCAAGCAGACAGCGAAGAGTTCAACGTCACGATGATCCGCCGCCGTCATTCCGGGGCTTCGCAAAGCGAAGAGCCCGGAACCCATAGCCGCTGCGTGCACCGGACGAAGCGCCAGCGCCGAGCGCTTTCTTCGACCCGACCTGTGTCTATGGATTCCGGGCTCGACCCTGCGGGTCGCCCCGGAATGACGAAGGTGCTTCTTGTGGGAACAGCTCGACCCCTGAGGTCGTGCCTTACACCCGCTTGGGGCTGTCCAATCCCCGCTGCACCGCCGGCCGCGCCAAGCCGCGTTCCAGCCAGGCCGGCACGTTCTTCAGGCTGGCATAATCGACGAGCCCGCCGGCATCGTAGAATCCGACGAGATTGCGGACCCAGCCCAGCAGAGAGATGTCGGCGATCGTGTACTCGTCGCCCATGATCCAGTCACGGCCGGCAAGCCTGGTCTCCAGCACGCCGAGCAGACGCTTGCTCTCGGCGACGTAGCGGTCGCGCGGGCGCTTGTCCTCATAGTCCTTGCCGGCGAATTTGTGGAAGAAGCCGAGCTGCCCGAAAATCGGGCCGACCGCGGCCATCTGGAACATCACCCACTGGATCGTCTCGTAGCGCTGCGCGGCGTCCTTGGGCAGGAGCTTGCCGGTCTTCTCGGCGAGATAGACCAGGATCGCGCCCGACTCGAACAGGCCGAACGGCTTGCCGCCCGGACCGTCGGGATCGATGATCGCGGGGATCTTGCCATTGGGGTTGAGCGACAGGAATTCCGGCCCCCACGTCTCGTTCTTGCCGATATCGATCAGATGCGGCTCATAGGGCAACCCGAGTTCCTCCAGCGCGATCGAGACCTTCACGCCATTGGGCGTCGGCAGCGAATAGAGCTGGATCCGGTCCGGATGCTGGGCCGGCAAGCGGCTGGTGATCGGAAAAGCGGAGAGATCGGTCATAGGCAGGCCCTCATGGCTGAGACGCAAGGTGCGCCGCGTGGCGGTATACTGCCCCGCAAGCTATGGCGTGCGGACCACGGTACAAGGCTGCATCGCTGCAAACGCCGACATGCGAATGGCGCGACGCCTGCTGCCATGCGCGGCGGGAAGCCCTGCCCCGGAGCCCGCCCCCTTGCCGGCCGGCCGCCGCCGCCTCCATAGCGAGGCAGCACCGCGCGATCCATCGGCGTTAGCCCCGAAAGCTCCTCGTGACCCAAGCCCCCTCCCCAGCTGCGGATGATGCATCGGCGGCTGCCGCAGCGCGCCGGCGGCTTCTGCTCGGCCTCGCCTGCGGGCTCGGCACGAGCCTGATCTGGGGCGTCCAGTCGGTGGTCTCGCGCCAATCCGTCGCCGACGGCATGACGGCGGCCGACGTCACCATCCTGCGCTTCGCAGTCGCCTCGCTGCTGTTGCTGCCGATCGCATTGCGCCGGATGCGGCCCTTCCCCGTCGGCCGGCTTGGCTGGCCGCGCGCCCTGATCCTGACAGGGCTGGTCGGGGCGCCCTATGGGCTGTTGCTGGTGGCGGGCTCGGCCTTCGCGCCAGCGCTCCATACCTCCACGATCGCGCCCGGCCTCATCCCCGTCTTCACCGCCATTCTCGCCTACGCGATGACGGGAGAGCGTGCGGGCCCGATGCGGCTGGCCGGGCTGGCGCTGGTGCTGGCCGGCATCGGCGCCTTCTCATGGCAGGCGCTGGGCCATGCGCCGGAGTATCCCGACGCCTGGATCGGCGATCTGTTCTTCGTCACCAATGCGCTGCTGTGGTCACTCTTCGGCCTGCTGGCGCGGCGCTGGGACGCGAACGCGATCGACGTCACCATCGTGACCTGCCTGCTCTCGCTGGCCGTGCTGCCCGTCTTCGCGTTGACCATGCCGATCAGGCTCGGCGAGGCCGCCTGGCAGGCCGTGGCGTTGCAAGCGGTCTACCAGGGCGCGCTGGTCGGGGTCGCCGCCCTGTTCCTCTACACCCAGAGCGTGATCCTGCTAGGCGCGGCGCGCGCGACCCTGTTCCTGCCGCTCAACCCGGCCATCACCGCGCTGGCCGGCGTAGTCCTGCTCGGCGAATATCCATCCGGAGCCGAGATCGCCGGAATGGTGCTGGTGATCGTCGGAATGACCGTCGCACTGCGCTCGCCGAGCGTGGCCTGAAGCCGCTCAGCCCTTTTGGTCCTTGGCGATCGGCTCGACGTAAGCCAGCCCCATGTCCCAGGGGAAATAGATCCAGGTATCCTGGCTGACCTCGGTGACGAAGGTGTCCACCGTCGGCACGCCGGCGGGCTTGGCGTAGACGGTCGCGAAATGGGCGTTCGGCAGCATCTCGCGCACGACGCGGGCGGTCTTGCCGGTGTCGGTCAGGTCGTCGACGACGAGCACGCCCTTGCCCCGGCCGTCGCCGATCGCCTTGATCGAAGGCGCGACGTCCTTCAGCACCTTGAGCTCGGACTGGTTCTTGTAGTCGTGATAGCTCGCGACGCAGACCGTCTCGATCAGCCTCAAGCCAAGCTCCCGGCAGATGATTGCTGCCGGCACGAGGCCGCCTCGCGTGATGCAGACGATCGCCTCGAACGGACCCTTCTCGGCCAGCCGCCAGGCGAGAGCGCGCGCATCGCGATGGAACTGATCCCAGGACACCGGGAAGGCCTTGCTGGAAGTCGGTTCGGCCATGGCGGGCGTCCTGCGCTCGATAGGGATGGGACGTCCGGCAAACCGCATCTCGCGCCCCTGCGCAAGATGCGGCGAGATCATGTCCCCATCTCTCCGCGCAGGCAGGGTAGCGACGTCTTAAAGCGCCAGCTTGGCACGCTCCGCGACGATCATGTCATTCACGGCCGCCATCGCCTCTGCGAGCTTCCCGGCATCGCGTGAGCGCACCACGATATTGGTGTCCGGGCCCGTCTCCGACCAGAACGGATAGGAGCCGATGGAGGTGTCGGGATGGGCCTTGGCGACGGCGGCGAGCGCGGTTCCGATATCGCCCTCCCGCAGCCCGGCGCGCACGGTATCCGACAAGACCTTGACGCCCGTCTTCAGCGTGGGCGCGACGACGTCGAGCATCGCCTGCATGATCGAGGGCACGCCCGCCATCACATAGACATTGCCGATGTTGAAGCCCGGTGCCTTCGAGACCGAGTTGGCGATCAGATCTGCGCCGGCCGGAATCCGTGCCATCCGCATCCGAGCCTCGTTGAGCTGGTCGGGCGGGAAACGTTCGGCCAGCATCGCCACCGCGCGCGGATCATGGTCGATGGTCACGCCGAAGGCGGCCGCAACCGAATCGGCCGTGATGTCGTCATGGGTCGGCCCGATGCCGCCGGTGGTGAAGACGTAGGTATAGCGCCCCCGCAGCGAGTTCAGCGCCGCCACGATTTCGTCGGTGAGGTCCGGTACGACCCTGACCTCGCGCAGTTCGATGCCGATATTGGTCAGGTATTCGGCGATGTAGCCGATATTCTTGTCCTTGGTCCGGCCCGAGAGGATCTCGTCGCCGATCACCAGGATGGCAGCGGTGACGAGCGTCGTCTCGGAAATAGCCTCGCGCTCGCTCATGACCGTCAGTCCCTTGTGCGGCATCCCGCGATCCTGGCGACACGCCGAATCCGATATCGATCGTAGAACTAAGGGGTTGCCGGCGCCGGCTCAAGTGCGGGCCAGCCTCCAGGCGGCTCAGCCTGCCGGCTTGCGCTCGAAGACAAGATTCAAGCGCGTCTGCGCAATCAGGCTGTAGCCGCAGGAAACCAGCAGGGCCACGAGATCCATCTGCCAGCGCTCGCGCGAATCCTCGATGACGATGAACCCCGGCCACAGGCTTTCGGGCGCATCGCGCAGGAAAGGTTCGAGGATCAGGTCCTCCGCCCCCTCGACATCGAGCTTGATCGCATCGAGACGGTCATAGCCCTCGCTCTCCATCAGCGCGAGCAGGGTCGTCGCCCTGACCCGGATCGTGCTGCCGGCGCTGGAGCGCAAGATACGGACGCTCGATTCGCCGCGATTGGCCGGGTCGAGGAACAGCGTCAGCTCGCCCGGCTTGTCGGCGAGCGCGCAGGCCATGGCTTTGATCGTCCCGAACGGGTTCTGCGCGATGTTGAAGGCCAAACGCGCGAACACCTCCGGCTGTGGTTCGACGGCGAGGATGCGCGCGCTCGGGCCGGCCTTGGCCGCGACGAACAGCGAATAGGCGCCGATATTCGCCCCGATATCGATGAAACGGAAACCCTCGCGCAGGCGGTCGGCCAGCAGATCGCGCTCCAGCGGATCGAAATATTGCGGCGTGAACAGCACCCGCTTCTCGCAGACATTGCCCTCGGGATAGAGCCGCATCCGCGCGCCCAGCGATTCGATGTCGACCGGTGCGCCATCGAGCGTACGCAAGCCAAGGCGGCGCAGCGCATAGGCGACCTTGCGGCCGAGGAAGCTGTCGGGCGCGGCGCGCGTCCAGCCGATCAGCCGGGCAAGCGCGCGGCGCGGGGCAAAGGCACCGAAAGGCAGATCTTCGGCGGGCGATTGGTCGATGATGGCCATGGGGGCGCGTGATACACCTCGCAACGGCCGCACGCCAGCACCATCGGAGCCGGCTCGCCGGCTCGCCTACAGCTTGTCCTTCAGAAGCCGCAGGGCAGCAGAGGCGAAGACACGCATGTTTTCCACCCGGTCGGAGGAACCCGTCTCGATGGTCAGGACTGCCTCGACCGGCCCCGACACCGCCAGGCAGCTATGACCCGCAGCATCGCCGTAACGGTTGCCGGACGGCCCGGCCGCTCCGGTTTCCGCCAGCCCCCAGGTCGCGCCGAAGCGCTCGCGCAGTCTGCGGGCGAGCAGTTGCGCATAGGGTTCGCTGGACGAGCGGATGCCGGCCATGTCCTCGACCGAAATACCCATCAGCCCCTCGCGCGCGCTCATCGTATAGACGACCGCACCGCTGACGAAGAAAGCCGAAGCGCCCGGCTGGGCCAGCAGCGCCGCCGCGATCAGGCCCCCGGCCGAGGATTCCGCAACCGCGACCGTCTCGCCGCGTGCGCGAAGGCGCTCTCCGACCTGACCCGCCAGCTCCAGCAAACCCTGCATCGCTTCCTCGCCGTTCGACACCTGTTGCGGCTGGCGCCTTGCACGATCCGCCAAACCCAATAGATATGACCGCAAGGACGGCGGGCGCCATCATATTCGGCTGAACACATGACATTCGACGAAACCCTCGGACGATCGCGCTCGCGTGATCCCGTCATCAAGCTGCATGGCCCCGAGGCCTTCGCGGCCATGCGCAAGGCCGGCCAGTTGACGGCTCGGGGGCTCGACATGCTGGGCGAGCACGTCAGGCCCGGCGTGACGACGCAGCGCCTCGACGATCTCGCCTTCCAGTTCGCCATGGACAACGGCGCCTATCCCGCGACCCTCTTCTACCGCGGCTACACCAAATCGATCTGCACCTCGATCAACCATGTCGTCTGCCACGGCATTCCCGACGACAAGCCGCTGCGCGAAGGCGACATCCTCAACATCGACTACACGCTCATCGTCGATGGCTGGCACGGCGATTCGAGCCGGATGTATGGCGTCGGCGACATCCCCCGCAAGGCGGAACGGCTGGTCGAGATCACCTATGAAAGCCTGCTGCGCGGCATCAAGGCGGTTCGCCCGGGCGGCACGACCGGCGATATCGGCTTTGCGATCCAGCGCTATGCCGAAGCCGAGCGCTGCTCGGTGGTGCGCGATTTTTGCGGCCACGGGCTCGGCCAGGTCTTCCATGACGCGCCCAACATCCTCCACTATGGCAGCCCCGGCGAAGGCCCGCAGCTGAAGCCGGGTATGCTTTTCACCATCGAACCGATGCTGAACGCTGGCAAGGCGGGGGTGAAGGTGCTCTCCGACGGCTGGACGGCCGTGACCCGCGACCGTTCGCTCTCGGCCCAGTTCGAGCACACGATCGGCGTCACCGATACCGGCTGCGAGATCTTCACGCTCTCGCCGGCCGGCCGCGACAATCCGCTCGCGGCCGGCTGATGCAGGGCGGCGGCAAGCGCGCGGGCGGCGTCGGATCGCCTCCAACCATTGCCGAAGACAGCCCCGCCCCGCATTATCACGGCCATCGCGACCGGCTGCGCGCCCGCTTCCATGAGACCGGCGGCGATGCCCTGCCCGATTACGAACTGCTGGAACTGCTGCTGTTCCGTTCGATTCCGCAGCGCGACGTCAAGCCTCTGGCCAAAGACCTGATCCAGCGCTTCGGCTCCTTCGCCGAGGTGCTCGGCGCGCCGATCTCCCGGCTGACCGAGATCAAGGGCATCGGCCCGGGCGTGGCGCTCGATCTCAAGATCGTCGAGGCATCGCTGCGGCGCATGGCCAAGGGCGCCATCGCGAAGCGGCCGGTGCTGTCGTCATGGTCGGCGGTGCTCGACTATTGCCGCATGGCGATGGCCTTCGCCGAGCGCGAGCAGTTCCGCATCCTCTTTCTCGACAAGAAGAACGCCGTCATCGCCGATGAGGTGCAGCAGACCGGCACGGTCGACCACACGCCGGTCTATCCGCGCGAGGTGATGCGCCGGGCGCTGGAACTCTCGGCCTCGGCGGTCATTCTGGTCCACAACCATCCCTCGGGCGATCCGACACCATCGGGCGCCGACGTGAGGATGACCCGCGAACTCATTGATATCGCGAAGCCCCTGGGCATTGCGATCCACGACCACGTTATCGTCGGACGCGACGGGCACGCCAGCTTCCGCGGCCTCGGATTGATCTAGGCTCGACCGCCCAAGAAAGAGGCACCTCAGCCAAAGGGCGCGGCAACAGCCCCCTTTCCGAACGCTCGCGAATAGGAATAGGCTGATCCAAATGGGGAAAACGCCTGCGATGGTCGCGTTCGATGAGATGCTGGGTAGCGGAAGCGAGCTGAGGCCGGCCTATGCCGAACTCGACCGCTGGCTGAAGGAGGCGCCGCCCGAGACGCTGGCGCTGCGCCGCAGCCAGGCGGAGCTGTTCTTCCGGCGCATCGGCATCACCTTCGCCGTCTATGGCGACGAGGAATCGACCGAACGGCTGATCCCTTTCGACATCATCCCCCGGGTGCTGACCAAGCCCGAATGGACCAAGCTGGAAAAGGGCCTGCGCCAGCGCGTCACCGCGCTCAACATGTTCCTGGCCGATGTCTACGGTCCGAAGGAATGCATCAAGGCCGGCATCATCCCGCCCGATCTGGTCTATCGCAACTCCTGCTATCAGCTCGAGATGGTCGATTTCCAGGTGCCGCACGGCATCTATTGCCATATCGCCGGCATCGACGTCGTCAGGGTCGACGCCGACACCTTCTACGTTCTGGAGGACAATGCCCGCACCCCGTCGGGCGTCTCCTACATGATGGAGAACCGCGAGGTGATGCTGCGGCTCTTTCCGGAGCTCTTCGCCACGCATCGCGTCGCTCCGGTCGACAACTATCCCGATCAGCTGCTCGCCACCCTGCGCTCGGTGGCGCCGCGCAGCGCGCCGTCCGATCCCTCGATCTGCCTGCTGACGCCGGGCCAGTTCAATTCGGCCTTCTACGAGCATTCGTTTCTGGCCGACAAGCTCGGCGTCGAGCTGGTCGAAGGGTCCGATCTGCTGGTCAAGGACGACGTGGTCTACATGCGGACCACCCAGGGGCCCAAGCGGGTCGACGTCATCTACCGCCGCATCGACGACGACTATATCGACCCGCTCGTCTTCCGCAGCGATTCGATCCTCGGCGTGCCGGGCATCATCGGCGCCTACAAGGCCGGCAACGTCACGCTGGCCAACGCAGTCGGCACCGGCGTCGCCGACGACAAGGCGGTCTATAGCTACATGCCCGAGATCGTGAAGTTCTTCACCGGCGAGGAGCCGATCCTGAAGAACGTGCCGACCTTCCGCTGCCGCGAGCCGGAGGCCAACGCCTATGTGCTCGACAACCTCGAAAAGCTGGTCGTCAAGGAGGTCAACGGCTCGGGCGGCTACGGAATGCTGGTCGGCCCCCACGCCAACAAGGCGCAGATCGAGGCCTTCCGCAGGAAGCTCAAGGCGAGCCCCGAGGGCTTCATAGCTCAGCCGACTCTGGCGCTCTCGACCTGCCCGACCTTCGTCGCCTCGGGCGTGGCCCCGCGCCATGTCGATCTGCGGCCCTACGTGCTGAGCGGGGCCAACGGCATCTCCTGCGTACCCGGCGGCCTGACCCGCGTCGCCCTGAAGGAAGGCTCCCTCGTGGTCAATTCGAGCCAGGGTGGCGGCACGAAGGATACATGGGTTCTCGATGCATGACATTGACCGCGATACCCACGCCGATCTTGCCTCCGACGCACCCCGCCTCGTCGCCATAAGGCCGGAGCTGACCATGCTTTCGCGTACCGCCGACTGTCTCTACTGGGTCTCCCGCTATGTGGAGCGGGCCGAGTATCTCGCCCGCATTCTCGACGCGACGACGCGCCTGACCAACCTGCCCCATGCCTATGGCGGCGCCGGCACCGAATGGCAGAGCGCGGTCTCGACCGCCGGCTGCGAGGACACCTTCGCCAAGGCCTATGGCGAGGCCAACGAGCGCAATGTCTGCGATTTCCTGACGTTCAACCCCGACAACCCCTCGTCGATCCGTAATTGCCTGGCCCTCGCCCGCTCCAATGCGCGCTCGGTCCGCACGGCGCTGACCTCGGAGATGTGGGACGCACTCAACGGCGCCTGGCTCGAACTGCAGCGTTTCGAGAAGAAGCGCATGGACCGCGAGGAGTTCGCGCGTTTCCTAGAATGGGTGAAGAACGTCTCGCTGGTTTTCGACGGCTCGGCCTACCGGACCATGCTGCGCGACGACGGCTACTGGTTCTCCAGGCTCGGCGTCTATGTCGAGCGTGCCGACAACACGGCCCGCATCCTCGACGTCAAATACCATGTCCTGCTGCCCGCCAACGAGCAGATCGGCGGCTCGCTCGACTACTTCCAGTGGACGACAGTCCTGCGCGAGGTTTCGGCGCTGACGGCTTATCACTGGGTGTATCGCGAAGCGGTGAAACCGCTGCTGATCGCCGATCTTCTGATCCTCAACCGGCGTATGCCGCGCTCGCTGGCGAGCTGCTACGAGAACATCTCGCGCTATCTCGATTATCTCGGCGACGCCTATGGACGGCAGGGTCCCTCGCAGCGCCAGGCGCGCAAGACGCTCGCAAACCTCAGCAACACCCGCATCGACGACATCTTCCAGCACGGCCTGCACGAGTTCATCTCCGACTTCATCACCGAGAACAATCGGCTCGGCGGCACGATCATCGAGCAATATCTGCAATGAGGGTGCGCTGCGGGCTCGCTTCCGCCGGTCGTGGCGGCTAAGAGAAACGAAAGTCGTTGCCCTCAGTCCAAGCCTGCGATCGCCATGCGGATCCGGATTTCCCACTCGATCAACTATGCCTATGCCGAGCCGGCCCGGCATATCACGCAGATCCTGCGGCTGACGCCGCTCGACCATGACGGCCAGCACGTCATGGGGTGGCGCATCGAACCGACGGTCGACGGTCGCCTGCGCGCCGGCCAGGACGCTTACGGCAATGTCGTCCACACCTTCTCGGCCGAAGGCCCGATCTCCAGCCTGGCGATCGAGGTCGGCGGCCTGATCGAGACCACGGACCTCGCCGGCGTCGTCCGCGGCGGTATCGAGCGCGTGCCGCCCGAGGTGTTCCACCGCGACACGCTGCTGACGACGCATGACGAGGCCCTGCGCGAGTTCGCCCACTCCATAACGAAAGACGCCGGGAGCCCGCTGGCGCGCATGCATGTGTTGATGGACACACTGCACGAAGAGATGACCTGCCTGGAGGCCGGACCTCGTATCGGCATCGGCGCGGCTGCAGCCTTCGCCGCGCGCGAGGGCATCGCCCAGGATCTGGCCCATGTCTTCATGACCTGCGCCCGCCAGCTCGGCGTCCCCGCCCGTTACGTCTCGGGCTATGTCGCGCAATCGGACGAGTTGCCCATCGCCAACGGCGCCCATGCCTGGGCGGAGGTCTATCTCGACGATTACGGCTGGATCGGCTTCGACTGCGCCAACGGCCTTTGCCCGATCGACACCCATGTCCGGATCGCGGCCGGGCTCGACTTTGCCGATGCGGCGCCCGTGCGCGGCGCGCGCAAGGGCGGCAACGGCGAGAACCTCTCGGTGCGCGTCAGCGCGCGCGAGGCCGGCGACCGGCAGGCCAATCAATGACGCCCCGCGCAGGCTCGACCACATAAAGGACCGCAAGGTGACCTATTGCGCCGGAATTCTCGTGCAGGACGGGCTTGTGATGATCGCCGACACCCGCACCAATGCCGGGCTCGACGACGTCTCGACCTTCCGCAAGCTTCACGTCTTTTCCTGGCCGGGAGAGCGGACCTTCGCTCTGTCGACGGCAGGAAATCTTTCGGTGACCCAGTCGGTCGTCAGCCTTCTGCACGAGGGCCTTCTCAATGCCGAAACAGGCGAGACCGAGACCTTGGTCGGCGTCGGCTCGATGTTCCGCGCCGCGCAGCTCGTCGGACGCGCGATCCGCTCGGTGCGCGACTCCGACGGTCCGGCCCTGCGCGAGGCCGGGGTCAAATTCGACGTCTCGATGCTGTTCGGCGGTCAGATCAAGGGCCAGCCGATGCGGCTCTTCATGATCTACGGCGCCGGAAACTTCATCGAATGCGGTCAGGACGCTCCATTCCTCCAGATCGGCGAGCATAAATACGGCAAGCCGATCCTCGACCGCGCCGTTACCTTTAAGACCCATCTCTACGACGCTCTCAAGGTCGGCCTGATCTCGATGGACTCGACCATGCGCTCCAATCTCGGCGTCGGCCTGCCGATCGACTTCCTGGTCATGCGTCGGGACGCCGACGAGCCGGAGCTGAATCGGCGCATCGAGGCCGGCGAACCCTATTTCCACGACCTGCGAGAGCGCTGGTCGGCCGCTCTGCGTGCCGCGCATACCGCTATCCCGCGCCCGCCCTATGGACCGACCTGAGGTTGAATTCATCGATTAATGCGGTGCTGTGGAAACGGGATGTCAACGAACCCGCGCCAAGGATGGCTGGACCGATACCCACGGGATAGCCGATGCACCCGCCGTCAGGCGCGAAGACGACCAATGCGGAGTCCTCCGCCCGGATGCTCCGCAGCACCGTGGCGACGCTGGCCTGCGCATTTGTGCTGGTCATAGCGGCAGCGAGCGCAGTCGTTCTGGCGATCACCAGGGACGCCAATAGTCTCGAAGCGGCTCGCCAGCACGAGCGGATCGAGGCGGCCTTCGACAGCCAGACCAGATTGCGCCGGCTAAGGCTGGAAAGCCTGGCCGCAACCGGCGAGTTGCAGGCCGCGCTGGCTTCCCCCGAGCCGCTTGCCGCACTGCAAGCCGCCTTCCTGCGACTGAGCAGCCGTTTTCTCGAGTTCGACGGCGCCTATCTCGTCACCGGACACGGTCTAGTCCTCGCCGGTGTCGAATCCGGAGCCAAAGCCGGTCAGACCGGTTATAATGGACTCCGGCATTTCACCCGCCGGCTCCCCGGCGGATCCCAAGCAGCGCCGCAAGGGTCTCCCTCGACATTCTCGATGATGGTCAGGGATTCTCACGAATCGATCGTCATTCTGGTCTCCGACCTGATCGTGTCACCCGCCCCCATCCTCGCCGCGAGTGCCGGCGGGCTCAAGGTCGTCGGCTATCGGCGGATAACGGCGACGATGCTTGAGGACCTCGCCGAGCGCTATCGGGTCGCCGATATCCGCCTGACCGCAAGCAAGCCGGCAGATCCCCTCACGCGGCGCGACGTGCTGGCGCCCGACGGCAGCGTCGAGACCTGGCTGACCTGGACCCCGGAACGGCCGGGCGATGCGCTTTTGCAGAAATTCCTCTGGGGGCTGGTGGCCGTCGCCATGCTCTTCACCGGCATTTTTGCCTTCGTCGTCCACCGCCTGCGTGGCGCCGCCACTGAAGTTGCCTTGCGCGAGATCCAGATCCAGCGCCTGGCCGGACAGGATGAGCTTTCTCTGTTACCCAACCGGCGCACCTTCGACCGGCAGCTCGATCGGGAACTGGCCCAGATCACACGCGGCGGCCCGGGCCTCGCCGTCCTCCTGATCGACCTCGATCGCTTCAAGGCCGTCAACGACACCTATGGCCATACCGCGGGCGACGAGCTGATCCGTCAGGTCGCCGAGCGGCTCTCGGATATGATGCGGCTGGGCGACACCGTCGCCCGGCTGGGCGGGGACGAGTTCGGCATCATCCAGACTCTCGTCGCTGAACCGGCCGCCGCGACGGCACTGGGCGAGCGGATCCTCGAGAGCCTGACGCGACCTTTCATCATCTTCGGTGTCGAGACGACCATCGGCTGTTCGATCGGCATCGCGCTTGCTCCGCAGGATGGAGCCAGGCGCGAAACGCTGATCCGCCTCGCAGACACCGCGCTCTATCAATCGAAGAACGAAGGCCGGAACCGCTATTCCTTCTTCGAGCCGGGCATGAACCGCGCGCTCCAGCTCAAGCGCATGGTCGAGGAGGATCTGCGCCGGGCAATCGCGAATGACGAGCTCGTGCTGCATTATCAGCCGCAGGTCTCCATAGACGGCTCGACCATCGTCGGCGTCGAGGCCCTGGTGCGCTGGCCGCACCCCGTCCATGGCATGGTCCCGCCGGCCGAATTCATCAGCATTGCCGAGGAGCGCGGCCTGATCGTGCCGCTGAGCGAGTGGGTACTGCGCAAGGCCTGCATCGAGGCCAGTCGCTGGGAGGGCATTCGCCTCGCCGTCAACGTTTCGCCGATACAGTTCCGCCACAAGGATTTCGTCGCCAGCGTCATCCGCATCATCGCGGAGACCGGGTTCGAGCCGACCCGGCTCGAACTCGAACTGACCGAGGGCGTCGTCGTCGAGGATGCCGACGCGGCCGAGAACGCCATGATGGAATTGCGCGCCCACGGTGTCGGGCTGGCGCTCGACGATTTCGGCACCGGTTATTCCAGCCTGATCTATCTGCGCCGGTTTGCCTTCGACAAGATCAAGATCGACCGGTCTTTCCTCGAATACATGGAGACGACGGGCGAATCGGCGATTTTGGTCCACTCGATCGCGCATCTCGGCCGGGCGCTCGGCCTGAGGGTCTGCGCCGAAGGCGTCGAGACCGCCGAGCAGCATCGCTTCCTGCAGGCGATCGGCTGTCACGAGCTGCAGGGCTTCCTCTTCTCGAAAGGCGTACCGGCCGACGAGATCGACCGGATGCTGTCGCTCGAGGCACCCTTCGCCGCGGTCCTTGCCGCCGCCTGAACGACGCCGTCAGAACAGGCCGGCGATTCCGCTGACGATCGCGTATGCGAAACCGGCACTGAGCAGAAGCCCGAGCGCACCCATCGCCGCGCCTGCGAGGATGAACAGGCCGTCGCGTTCGACCAGCCCGAGTCCGACAAGGCAGACGGCGAGGCCCAACGGGATCTGGCCGATGAACGGTGCCGCAACGACGAGGCCGAGCGCGAGGACCAGGATCAGCAGGCCCAGGATCGGGATTGCGACGACGCCGCCGAGCATCGTCAGGCGTGGCCGCGAGAACCGCTCCAGCCAGATCAGCGGCGGCAGCGCCCGCCCCACGGCGCGCGCCAGTTCGGGTTTGCCGATAGTCCGCCTCAGCAGCCTTTGCGGCAGCCAGGGCAGCGCCCGCCCGATCAGCATCTGTGCGCCGACGAAGCCGAGCACCAGCCCACAGACCAGGGGAATCGGCGGCGGCATCGGCAGGCAGTTCGGCAGCCCGAGCAGGACCACCAGCAGTGCGTAGGTCCTGTCCTGCAGTGCCGCGACGATCGTCGACACGGCGATGCGCTCTCCGGGCAGGGCGGCGAGTGCCGCGAAAAGTCCAGACGTGCGCAACGAAGGTGACAAGCGATAAAGGCCGGATCGGAACGGGAGCAGCGGCGTAACATGCACGGGGCCCGCGCAACAAGCGCAAGCGGCGACGGTCTGTGCCGCGTTTGGCGATGCGCGCCGGCTGCACCGACCGACGGCTTTCCGCCCTGCCCCGCCGATCCGGCTTGACCTCGCCGCCGCGCGCTACTTTAAGCGACTTCGCCGCAGCTCCAGCGAAAGACGAAAGCCCGTGAGTCTGTCCCGCATTCTGTCAGATGCCTTCATTCCCGAACTGCCGAACCGCTACAACGGCAAGGTTCGCGAGAATTACGACCTGCCCGACGGAAGCCGCATCATCATCGCGACCGACCGGTTGAGCGCCTTCGACCTGATCCTGACCGCGATCCCGTTCAAGGGCGAGGTTCTGACCCAGACCGCGCGCTACTGGTTCGAGGAGACGGCCGACATCTGCCCGAACCACGTCCTTGCCTATCCCGATCCCAATGTCGTGATCGGCAAAAGGCTCGACATCCTCCCCGTCGAAATCGTCGTCCGGGGATATCTCGCCGGCACGACCAGCACCTCGATCCTGACGAAGTATCGCAAGGGCGAACGAGAGATGTATGGGATGCGGCTGCCCGACGGCATGCGCGACAACGAAAAGCTGCCCCAGGCCATCATCACCCCGACCAGCAAGGCCTTCGACGGCGGCCATGACGAGCCGCTGTCGGGCGAGGCCATCCTGTCGCAGGGATTGCTGAGCGAAGAGCAATGGGAGACGGTGTCGCGCTATGCCCTGGTGCTCTTCGCCCGCGGCCAGGCTCGGGCCGCCGAACGCGGGCTGATCCTCGTCGATACGAAATACGAATTCGGCACAGACAAGGACGGCACGACCATCCTCGCAGACGAGATCCATACGCCCGACAGCAGCCGCTACTGGAATGCCGACGGCTACGAGGCGAGCTTCGCCGCCGGAACGCGCCCAGCCAGCCTCGACAAGGATTTCGTCCGCGCCTGGGTCGCGGCCCGCTGCGACCCCTACAAGGATCCGATCCCGGCCATTCCCGACGAACTCGTCGACCAGACGTCGAAGGTCTATATCGAGGCCTATGAGACGATCACGGGACGCTCTTTCGCACCGGACCTCTCGGGCGCGACCGTCCTCGACCGCATCAGGACGAACCTGAGGCCCTATTTCAGCTGAGGCGCCCGCCGCATAATTGCCGCCGAACCACCGCCGTCATTCCGGGGCGCCGCAAAGCGGCGAGCCCGGAACCCATAAACTCAGGTGGTATCGAAAGAAGAAATTGCGCCTGATCGCGTCGTTCGGCACTGGCAAGGCTTATGGGTTCCGGGCTCTTCGCTGCGCGAAGCCCCGGAATGACAGCGGTGCTGACGACTGAACGTCAAACGCTGCCGCGGCCTCAGTGCAGCGTCAGCACGCCGTTGACGTTGACGATTTCTGCCGGGCGGATCAGCCGTGAATGCGCGACGGTGACCGAATGCAGCGGTCCTTCGAGCTCGCGTTTCCAGAAATCCAGGAAATCGTGCAGCACGGGGAAGCGCGGGGCGAGATCATATTGCTGCCAGATATAGGTCTGCAGCAGTTTTGGATGATCGGGCAGACGATACAGGATCGTCGCCGTCGTCAGCCCGTAGCCCTTCAATTGCCGGATGAAATCCACAGACGCCATCGCCACTCCCCTTCGTTGCACACGATGAAAGCTTAGCCGGTTCAGCCAAGGCTGCGCCCGACTGGTTAACAAAGACTTGCAAGGCTCCTGCCAACCTGCTGCAATCGGGACGTGCATCCGGCTCCGCTTGCTGAGTGCACGCGTAACGACGGGAGTATGCGTGGCGTATGGTTGCGCGAGCCATGTGACGCTTGGTCTCGCGCTTGTCGCGGGACTCTTGCCGTCCGCGCGCGCCGTTGCCGAAGACGAGATGGGCGAGCGTCCCGCAATCTCGGCCGTGTTCTTCGGCTCGCTCGAAGCCGGACCGGCCAAGACCTTCGCCTCGGTGGGTGTGAAGCGCGCCTTGCGCGGCGGCCTGGACGAGAGCGGCTTTCGGGCCCTGCTGGCAGCTGGGCTATCGAAGGAAGAGACCAATCGCAGCCGGCCGCACGGCGTCACCTACAAGACCGGCTCTCAGGTGATGCTGGGCTATGAATGGCGGATCAGGGACACCTTTGTCGCATTATATGGCGGGTCCGACATCGAGAGCGAGCAGAGCGGCTGCGGCTGCAGCATGACCACGCGCACCCGCATGGGCTGGCGACTTCAAACCGATCTCTGGTCGAGGCCCACACCCGACATCGTGCTCCATGCCGGCGCCTATGCCTCGACGCTCGATGGTCGGCTCTGGGCAAGGCTGGCGCCCGGATGGGCCCTGCCGCAGATTCGCGAACTCTTCGTCGGACCCGAGGTCGAGCTTTACCGAGAAAGCGACTACAGCAAGCTTCGCCTCGGCCTGCATCTGACCGGGCTGCGGCTGCTCGGGTTGACGTGGCGGCTCTCGGGTGGCGTCCAGAACACCAGCGACCGCCCTGCCGAGGCCTATGCAACGCTTGGTCTGCACTGGCGGCGCTGACCGTCAGGCGGAAGCGAAACATGATGCCAAGTCGACCAGCATAAAGGCTGATCCACCGTCATTGCGAGTGCAGCGAAGCAATCCAGGGGGACGTGAAGCGCCAAGGTTCTGGATTGCTTCGTCGCTGCGCTCCTCGCAATGACGTCGAGGAGCGTGGCCTCGTCCCGATCAACGCAGCGGCGGCGCGTAGAGGACGCCGCCCATGCTCCAGAGCTGGTTCAGGCCGCGCGGAATGCCGAGGCGGGAGTTCACGCCGAGATTGCGCTCGTAGATCTCGGAATAGTTGCCCGATGCGCGCACCGCCCGCAGCGCCCAGCCGTCGTCGAGCCCCAGCATCTTGCCGAGCCCGCCCTCCGCTCCGACGAAGCGGCGGACGTCGGGCTTGGTCGAGGCCGTGGCATCTGCGAGGTTCTTCGAGGTGATGCCAAGCTCCTCGCCGTTGACCAGCGCAAAGTTCACCCATTTCACGATGTTGAACCAAGGAAAATCGTCGGCGCGCGTCACCGGCCCGAGCGGCTCCTTCGAAATCACGTCGGGCAGGATGACCGTATCGCCCGGCTTGCTCAGCTTCAGTCGCTCGGCATAGAGCGCCGACTGGTCGCGGGTCAGGACGTTGCAGTCGCCGGCCTGGAAAGCGGCGAGCGCATCCGAACTCTTCTGATGAGCCCGCTCCTCGTATTTCATCGCATTGGCGCGGAAGAAATCGGCGAGATTGGCCTGCGTCGTCGTGCCGGCCTCGACGCAGACCTTGGCCTCGTTGAGCTCCAGCGCCGAGGTCACGTTCAGGCTGCGCATCACCAGAAAGCCCTGGCCGTCATGATAGGTCACGCCGGCGAAGGCGAGGCCCAGGCCCGCCTCGCGCTCCAGTGTCCAGGTCGAATTGCGCGAGAGCAGGTCGACGGTCCCGGCGCGCAGGGCGTTGAAGCGTTCGCTCGCCGTCAGTGGCACGAAAGCGACCTTGGCGGGATCGTCGAAGATCGCGCCCGCAACCGCGCGGCAGAAATCCACGTCGAAGCCCGACCATTTGCCCTGCGCGTCCTTCTCGGAGAAACCGAACAGCCCCTCGCTGACGCCGCATTGCAAGGTGCCGCGCTGCTTGACCGTATCCAGCGTGCCCGCCGCGGCCATGGGCGCAAAGGCGCATAGTGCCGCTGCCGCAAGGCCGACGAAGGCATGGCTCAACCGGGTTCCGACCTTGTTTCGCACGTTCGTCTCGCTCCGGATTCTGTGATGTCGCTGGGGCTGGATGAAGCGAGGCGTGGTCTAAAGCGTCGCACCGTGGCGGATGACGACCTTGGTGTTCAGCGGCACGCGGTCGTAGAGGTCGATCACGTCGCCATTGGCGAGGCGGAAGCATCCCGAGGAGATTGCCTCCCCGATCGTCTCCGGCTGGTTGGTGCCGTGGATGCGGAACACCGTGGAACCGAGATACATCGCCCTCGCGCCCATCGGATTGCCGGGGCCGCCGGCCATGAAGCGCGGCAGATAGGGCTGGCGCGCCAGCATCTCCGGCGGCGGGCGCCAGTCGGGCCATTCCGACTTGCGGCTGACCTTGACCAGTCCGGACCACTGGAAACCCTCACGCCCGACGCCGATGCCGTAGCGCATCGCGCGGTTATTGGGCTGAACGAGGTAGACGAAGCGCTCGGATGTGTGGATGACGAGCGTGCCCGGCGCCTCGTTCGAGCGGAAGAACACGACCTGCCGTGCGAATGGGCCTTCGCTGACGACCGCCTCCTCGCTCGAGACGCGACCCGGCTCGTCGCCGATATCCATCGTCTCCTGCGGTGCAGGCCTGGCGCCTTGAGCGCTCGCCGGCCCGATGGCGACGGACGCAACTCCGATGGCAGCTAGCAAGGCAAGCCGCGCTGCCCGATATCCAGTCTTCAGTCTCATCATGCACTCCAAACCGAAGCCGATCATGGTGTCCGCTCAGCGACCGCAGCGGACATAGACGAATGTGCCGTAACGCTTGTGGACGTCGGGATCGACGAACCGCATCACCAGCATCGTATCGCTCGCCGAGAGGATTTCGCGATCCTGCGGATCGCCCGCCGGCGCTTCAAAGCCGAGATAGGTCTTGCCGCCCGCCCCGCCCTTGAGCTTCAGCTCGTAGATTTTCGGGTCGTCGGCGGCGTGCATCATGACGCCGTCGCTCGGTCCCCGGGCGATGACATAGGGCTGGCTGCACTGAGCCCGCGCCTCGGCTTCGGTGCGCTTGCGGTCCTTGGCATTGTGAAAGGAGGCCGAGCCCCAGTTCCCGACGAGCCGATCGCGCGGGAAGGCACCCGGCGCGGAAGGGCTCGTGACGATCGATGCCTCCTGCACCGGCGTCGATGCACAGCCGCTGATGAACAGCGCGGCTAGCAGAGCCAGAGCCGGGCCTGGTCCGGCCTGCCGATAGAACCGCCCGATCTCGGAGGTTTTCCCGACAACTGTCAGTTCTGACATGGCAATACGTAGCCCCCTCGCGTCCCGACGTCTCCGAAATGCTAGATCAGAACCAGCAGCTTCAAAAGGGGGAAAACCCAATTCCCGACAATCGCGAAACGCCCTGGTTGATCCGCCGTCTGGCCGCTTATTGGCTCGCCTCCTGACCGTCATCCCCGCTGCTCGCAAGAACCATGAACCTCAGACTCCGGCCGACACTTCCGACAAGGCCTGCAGTGCCTCGGGCGTATCCACATCCAGCGCGATCGCGGGATCGTCGAGCGCCACCTCGACGACCGCCTCTCCCGCCTCGTCGAGCAGCCGCCGGGCACCCTGATCCCCCGAGAGTTTTGCGACGGCTCCGAACAGCTCCCGCGACAGCAGCACGGGATTGCCGCGCTGGCCGAACAGCGTCGGCACGACAGCCAACGCCTCGGTGCGCTCGGCAAAAACCTGCGCCAGCCGGTCGATCACCTGAGCCGTAACATTCGGCATGTCGCCAAGCGAGACGATGACGCCCCGCGCGTCCTCGGGCAGTGCGCGCAACCCAGCCTTGACGGAACTGGCGAGACCTGTCGCGAAATCGGGGTTGTGGATGAGCCGGACATCGAGCCCGCCCAGCGCGGCCGCCACCTCGTCGGACTGGTGTCCCGTCACCACGATCACCGGACTGGCGCTGGAGGCGATCTGCGCCTCGACCGCATGGCGCACCATGGGCTTGCCGCGCACCGGCTGCAGCAGCTTGTTGGCCTGCCCCATCCGGGTCGAGCGGCCGGCCGCGAGCACCATGCCGGCGACACGGGCGGGCTCGCTGCGCCCCGGCGCGCGCGGCTGCGGGCGGGAGACGATCTCCATCAGCAGCCCGCCGACGCCCATGGCCTGGATATCGGACCGGCTGACCGGGATGCCGGCGAGGCAGCGTTGCAGCACCCAGTCGAAGCCGTTCTCCTTGGGCGAGCGGGCGCAGCCCGGCGCACCGATCACCGGCTTGCCGGCAAGCTCTCCGATCAGCAGCAGGTTGCCCGGATCGACCGGCATCCCGAGATGCTCGATCCGCCCGCCAGCCTCCAGCAGCGCCTGCGGAATCACATCACGCCGGTCCGTGATCGCCGACGCGCCGAAGATGACGACGATCTCGGCCGGGCCGGTCGCCATCGCCGCGATCGCGCGAGTAAGCGGCGCGACCTCATGCGGCACGCGCTCATCACCCGCGAGCGTCGCGCCAGCCGGCGCCAGCCGCTCCGCCATGACCCGCAGCGTCTTGTCGACGACGGAGGGCTTCAGCCCCGGCAGCAGCGTCGAGATCACGCCGACGCGTGCAGGCCGGTAGGCCGAGACTGCGATCGGCTGTGCGTCCGGAAGACTAGCCAACGCCTCCTCGACAAGGCTTTCGGCCAGACCATAGGGGATGATCTTGACCGTCCCGACCATCTCGCCGGCCACGACAGCCTTCATCGCCGGCAGGGTCGCGGCGGTGATCGCCTCGTCGATGCGATTGAACGTGTCGATCGCGGCGACATCGATCGTCAGCACACCGGCGGACGCCGCAAACAGATTCACGCGGCCCGTGAATGCGGCCTCGGTGACGACGCCCGGCCCCGCCAGCGCGGCGGCAAGCCTTGCGGCGGCACTGTTCTCATCGATATCGCCAGGCTCGAAGCGCACGGCCACGAGTTCGGTCACGCCAGCCGACGACAGCCGGACGACATCAGCGGCGCCGAGCGTCGCGCCCTTCCTGACGATGACGTCTCCGGCACGCACGCTATGGGCGGCGACACAGCCTTCGGCGTCGGCGATGGCGACAGGTCCGAATTTCATGAAATCGGGCTCAAAGCGGCTTCCGGCGCGGCCCGCGCAAGGTACTCACGATCTCGCCCAGGATCGCCAGCGCGATCTCGGCCGGCGAGACGGCGCCAATATCGAGGCCGATCGGCGCATGAATGCGCGCTGTCGCCGAGGCATCGAAGCCGGCCGCCGTCAATCGCTCGATACGCTTGCCATGCGTCTTCCGGCTGCCAAGCGCACCGATGTAGAAGCACTCGGAGCGCAGCGCGGCCTCAAGTCCGGGATCGTCGATCTTGGGGTCATGCGTCAGCGCCACGAAGGCTGTGTAGGCATCGAGCGGCAGCCGCGCCAACGCCTCGTCAGGCCATTCCGCCAGCAGCGTCACCTCGGGAAAGCGCTCCGGCGTGGCGAAGGCGGTGCGCGGGTCGATCACGCTGATGTCGAGGTCGAGCAGCTTCGCCATCGGCGCCATCGCCTGCGATATATGCACCGCCCCGGTGACGACGATGCGTGGATGCGGCGCCTGCACGGTCAGGAAATACGAACCACCATCGGCCTCGACCATGCCGCTCTTGCCCATGCGCAGTTGCTTGTCGAGTACGCTCGCCAGCGGGTCGGCGGCGATCGCCGCAGCCTTCACCAGCCGCTGTGCACCGCTCGCAATGTCTGTGACGAGCACGGTGGCGCGGCGGGCGGCGCGCTCGGCATTCAACACGGTCAGGACGGAGAGGTCCATCGCCTCAGCCCTTTTCGGTGGCGAGCTTGACGCCGAGACCGATCATCAGCGAGCCGCCAAGCCAGCGCCCGAAAGCGAAGCCCGTCTTAGTCTTCTTCATCCTCTGGACGATCGCGGAAGCACCCAGCACCGTGACGAGGTCGGCCGAGGAAAAGGCAAAATTGACGATCGTCCCGAGGATGAGGAACTGTGCCGAGACCGGAAGAGAGCCTGCCGGATCGACGAATTGCGGCAGCAGAGCGATGAAGAACAACGCGACTTTGGGGTTGAGGACCTCGACGATGAAGCTGTCGAGCAGCGCACGCTTTACCGTCTTGGACGCCGTCACCGGCGTGTCCGTCTCGGACAGCTTCGTGCGGATCATCCCGATGCCGAGCCAAACCAGATAGAGCGCACCGGCGAGCTTCACCGCGACATAGAGTTCCGGCACATGCTTGAACACGACCGAGAGCCCGAAAGCCGCCGCCAGGACATGAGCATAGCAGCCCAGATGAATGCCGAGCATCGCCATGAAGCCGGCCCGCCTGCCATGCGCGATCGTCTGCGCCGCCGTGTAGAGCAGCGCCGGCCCCGGAATATAGGCGACGAGCAACGTCAGCGTCGCGAAGGCAAGGAGTGTTTCCCAGGAGGCCATCAGTTCACCTTCTCGACATAGACGCGGATTTTTCCGCCGCAGGACAGCCCGACCTTCCAGGCGGTCTCATCGGCGACGCCGAATTCGAGCGTGCGCGCCTTGCCATCAGCGATGACCTCGGACGCCTCTTCGACGACCGCGCCCTCGACGCAGCCGCCCGAGACCGAGCCCTGAAAATTCCCCTCCCCGTCGATGACGAGATGCGAGCCGACCGGCCGCGGCGCCGAGCCCCAGGTCTCGATCACGGTGGCAAGCGCGACGCCGCGCCCGGACGTCGCCCAGGCTTCGGCAGTGGCGAGGATGTCGGTGTCCGTGCTGATCATGGGGCGACCTCGAAGTGTGATGTCACTGCAGTGAAGGCGAACCGCCATCCGTCGTTGCGAGGAGCGAAGCGACGAAGCAATCCAGGGGGCGTCGAGCACGCGGCTCTGGATTGCCTCGCTGCGCTCGCAATGACGGAGGAGCATCGTCGTAGATCATGCCTCACCCGGCCTTCTTCAACCACTGGCGCGGATCGCTCTGCCGCTCTGCGTGGGGCGAAAGCGCCGCGCAGAGATCGGCCATCGCAGCGAGGTTATGAATCGGCCGGAACGAATCGACATGGGGCAGCATCGTCCGGATGCCGCTGGCCCGCGCCTCGAAAGCCCCGAAACGCAGCAGCGGGTTGAGCCAGACCAGTTGCCGGCACGAGCGATGCAGCCGGTCCATCTCGAAACCGAGCTCGCCGTCGAGATGGCGCTCCAGCCCGTCGGTGAAGAGCAGCACGACAGCCCCGCCCGCCAGCACCCGGCGCGACCAGATCCGGTTGAACGTATGCAGCGCCGTCGAGATGCGCGTTCCGCCCTCCCAATCGGGCGCGGCACGGCCCGCCAGCGCCAGCGCCTCGTCGGGATCGCGCGAGCGCAGGGAGCGCGTGACATTGGTCAGCCGCGTCCCGAACACAAAGGAATGCACCCGCCGCCGCTTTTCGGTGATCGCGTGCAGGAAATGCAGGAAGATGCGCGAATATTCCGCCATCGAACCGGAGATATCGACGAGCGCCACGACAGGTGGATGAACCTCCGCCCGCTCCCGGAAGGCCAGATCGATCGAGCCGCCGCCGCCCCGCAGCGAGCGCCGAAAGGTCCGGCGCGGATCGATCCGCACGCCCTGATGCGAAGCCTGGAAACGCCGGGTCGGCACCGTGTCGTCGGGCAGGCGCAGGGCCGCGATGAGCTGCTTGGCCCGGGCGATCTCGGCCGCGCTCATCTGCGCGAAATCACGCGACTTCAGCGTCTCCTTGTCCGACAGTGTCAGCCGTGCCGACAACTCGGTCAATTCGGTCGGTGGCTCGTCGTCCTCGCGCTTGGGCGGCGCGAAAGCCTCTGCAACCCGTAGCGCGCCGGCCTCCTCCTTCTGCGGCTGGCTGTCGGCGCCGGGCGAAACCGGCGACATCTGCGCCATCAGCTTCTCGATCAGGGCCCGCCGGCGCCAGAACAATCGGAAGGCCTGATCGTAGACGACGCTGTCCTCATGCTTCTTCACGAAGATCGCGTGCAGCGCCCAATAGACATCGTCGCGCTCGCCCAACGCCCCCTCGGCCAGCGCCTCGACAGCCTCGATCACGGCGCCGGGGCCGACGGGAACCCCGGCGATCCGCAGCGCACGGGCGAAATAGGCGACGTTCTCGGGGAGTTTTCCGGTCAATGTCCCCTTCCCCCCGCTTCCCCATGTCGGGTGTTCCCGACATGGGCAGGCATTGCTGGAAGTCGGGTAAACCCGACTTCCAGCAGGGAAGGGTTAGGGATGGGGGGGCGTGCAGAACTTGCCTCGACGTCCGAACCGTTCGACTCTCCCCCCCATCCCGGCCCTGCCCACCGCAAGCGGGGGGAGGGAGAAGAGTCGCCGCCGCCGCAAGGGGCAAGCAAACTCAAGCCCCCATCTCCGTCATGAACACCTTCTGGACGATCTGCCATTTGCTCTCGATCTTCAGGAAGGACAGCAGATCGGTGAAATAGCGTGGCGGCATCTGGCATTTCACCTTCACCAGCGCCAGCGTCGGCCCGACGAGGTCGATCGTCAGGACATGATCGCCCCGCGCCAGACCGGCGGCCTTGGGCGAAGGCCTGTTGCGCACCGCCTCGAACCACTCCGCCCGCGGCACGATCTTGATCGCGCCATCATCCTGCGCGCTCGTCAGCGCGCTCGTCGGATGGAAGACCTGTTCGAGCTTGCCGACATCGCCCTCATAGAGCCCGTTGAGATAGGTCCAGGTCGCCGCCTCGATCGCCTTGATGTCGTTGTTCATGGCCTTGCCTCCCGAGATGTTTGGCGCTTGATTGGCATCGATGATAAGCTTGTGGTGCAGGATTGTATCGCGTGCGCTTTGAATGGGATCCGGCAAAAGCGGAGAGCAACGCGCGCAAACACGGCATACGCTTCGAGACGGCGACACGCGTTTTCGCGGACCCGCTTGCGTTGACAGAGTATAGCGGGGCGGAAGGTGGCGAACATCGTTGGAACACGATCGGCATGATCGACACGCATCTATTGCTTGTCGTCGTCCATACCGACCGAAATGACTGCTTGATCGAAGTCCTGCGTATCATTTCAGCCCGCCCGGCCGACAGGAAGGAGAAGCGACGTTATGAGCAAGATAGTCAGATATGAGTTCGACCTCGCCAATCCTCCGGCTCTCACGCCCGAGCAACTGGCCGAGATCGAAGCCCTGAAGAACAGGCCTGACAGCGAAATCGACTACTCCGACATCCCGCCGCTCGATGACAAATTTTGGGCCAACGCCGTGCGTAATCCCTATCTCGGCCCCGATCGCAAGGGCACGCGGAAGGCGGGCTAACGCCATCCCTCAACGCCCCGCCTCGGCCTTCACCTGATCCAGCAACTCGCGCACCTTCGAGCCCTGCATCGCCTGGATGTCGTCCTGGTATTTCAGCAGCGCGCCCAGCGTATCCGAAACCAGCGCCGGATCGAGGGCGACTGCGTCGAGTTCCACCAAAGCGCTCGCCCAGTCGAGCGTTTCGGCGACGCCGGGCGCCTTGAACAGCTCCTCCTTGCGGATCGCCTGCACGAAAGCCACGACCTGCTTCGCCAGTTTGGCCGGCGCCTGCGGCGCGCGCGCCTTCAGGATGGCGAGTTCCCGTGCCGCATCGGGATAACCGACCCAGTGATACAGGCAGCGCCGCTTCAGCGCGTCGTGGATCTCCCGCGTCCGGTTCGAGGTCAGGATCACGATCGGGGGCTCGGCCGCCTTTATCGTGCCCAGCTCCGGGATCGTCACCTGCGAATCCGCCAGAACCTCGAGCAGGAAGGCCTCGAAGGCCTCGTCCGTACGGTCGAGTTCGTCGATCAGCAGGATGGGCGGCCCGCCCTCCTGCGGCTCCAGTGCCTGCAGCAGCGGCCGTTTGACGAGGTATCTCTCCGAGAAGACGTCGCTTTCCAAACGCTCGCGGTCACCACTTGTGCCGCCGGCCTCCGCCAACCGGATCGCCATCATCTGCCCGGCATAGTTCCATTCGTAGACGGCAGACGCCAGATCGAGCCCCTCATAGCATTGCAGCCGGATCAGCTTGCGCCCGAGCGCCACCGAAAGCGTCTTGGCGATCTCGGTCTTGCCAGTGCCGGCCTCGCCCTCCAGCAGCAGCGGCCGCTTCATGCGCAAGGCGAGGAACAGCACGGTCGCAAGCGAGCGGTCGGCGACATAGCCTTGAGACTGCAGCAGGGCCAGCGTGGCGTCGATGGAAGCGGGAACGGCAGAGGGCATGACAACTCGCGTCATGCTCGGGCTTGACCCGAGCATCTCATAGGAATGAGTCGTAGCTAGTCTTGGGACGGATGCTCGGGTCAAGCCCGAGCATGACGTCGCAGATGATCGCGCCTACCGCCCCACCGCCTGCGCCACCGCCTGCTTCGCCATCACGCCGATCAGATGGGCGCGGTATTCTGCGTCGGCGTGCATGTCGGCATTGATGTTCTGGGCCGAGGCCTTGACGCCATCGAGCGATTTCGGCGCGAAGCGGACCCTCAGCGCTGCTTCGCCTTCGGGCCAGCGGAACACGCCGCTCGCTCCGGCGCCGGTCACCGCGACCCGGATATCGGCGCCGCGCTTGGCGACGAAGACCCCGACCAGCGCATAGCGCGAGGCGGGATTCCGAAATTTCGCATAGCCGGCCCTGGAGGCGAGCGGGAACGCGATCCTGGTGATGATCTCGCCTTCGTCCAGCGCCGTCTCGTAGAGACCGGTGAAGAAGTCGTCGGCGAAGAGCTTGCGCCTGTTGGTGATGATCGTTGCGCCGAGCGCGAGGCAGGCGGCAGGGTAATCGGCCGCCGGATCGTTGTTGGCCACCGAGCCCCCGATGGTGCCGCGATGGCGCACATGCGGATCGCCGATATGCGAGGCGAGATAGGCCAGGCCCGGAATGGCCTCCTGCACGAGCGTCGATTCAGCGACCTCGGCATGGGTCGCCATCGCGCCGATGACGATGGTGCGGCCCTTGCGGGCGATGCCCTTGAGATCCGCGCAGGCGCCGAGATCGATCAGCGCGCTGGGCGCCGCGAGCCGCTGCTTCATCGTCGGCAAAAGCGTGTGCCCGCCGGCCAGCAGCTTGGCGTCCTCCTTCTTGGCAAGGAGACCTGCGGCCTGCCGGGCCGTGGCGGGGCGGTGAAAGGTGAAGGCGTACATGGGCTTGATCCCTTGCTGAAATACGCGGGAGTCATCCCGGCCGGAGCGAAGCGGAGAGCCGGGATCCATTCCGGAACGAGTCAGGAATGGATCCCAGATCGGCGCTGCTTCGCAGCTTGTCCGGGATGACGGAGGAAACTACTCGGCAGCCATTCTCTTGATGCTCTTCTGCGCCGCGCGCCACACGGCCTGCGGCGTCGCCGGCATGGCGATATCCTCATGGCCGAGCGCGTCGGTGATGGCGTTGATCACGGCCGGCGGCGACGCGATCGCGCCCGCCTCGCCGCAGCCCTTGATGCCGAGCGGGTTGGACGGACATGGCGTCACCGTCATGCCCACCTGAAAGGACGGAAGATCGTCGGCGCGGGGCATGGCGTAATCCATGAAGCTCGCCGTCAGCAGCTGTCCTTCGGCGTCATAGCGTGCCCCTTCGAGCAGCGCCTGGCCGACGCCCTGGGCGATGCCGCCATGCACCTGCCCCTCGACGATCATCGGGTTGATGACGTTGCCGAAATCATCGACCGCCGCCCAGCGCTCGATTGTCGTGATGCCGGTCTCGGGATCGATCTCGAGTTCGCAGATATGGACGCCGGCCGGGAAGGTGAAGTTGGTCGGGTCATAGAAGGCGCCCTCCTTCAGCCCCGGCTCCAGATCCTGCCCGTTGAACTTGTGGGCGACATAGGCCTGAAGCGCACACGACCCGAAATCGAGCGTCCTGTCGGTGCCCTTCACCCTGAAGTGACCCTCAGTGAAATCGATGTCGGCCTCGTCGGCCTCCAGCACATAGGCCGCGACCTTCTTGCCTTTGGCGATGACCTTGTCGACAGCCTTGAAGATCGCCGACATACCGACGGCGCCCGAGCGCGAGCCGTATGTGCCCATGCCCATCTGCACCTTGTCGGTGTCGCCATGGATGATCGAGACATTGTCGATCGGGATGCCGAGCCGGTCGGAGACGAGCTGGGCGAAGGTCGTCTCATGGCCCTGGCCGTGGCTGTGCGAGCCGGTCAGCACCTCGACCGTCCCGACAGGATTGACGCGCACCTCCGCCGATTCCCACAAGCCGACGCCGGCGCCGAGCGACCCGACCGCTGCCGAGGGCGCGATGCCGCAAGCCTCGATATAGGAGGAGAAGCCGATGCCGCGCAGCTTGCCGTTGCGGGCGGAGTCGCGCTTGCGCTTGCCGATGCCCTTGTAGTCGATGATCTCCAGCGCCTTCTTCAGCGCAGCGCCGTAATTGCCGGCGTCGTACATCATGATCACCGGCGTCTGGTGCGGGAATTTCCTGATGTAGTTCTGCATCCGGAACTTGGCTGGGTCTTTGCCGAGTTCACGCGCCGCGACCTCGACCAGCCGCTCGACCACGAAGGTCGCCTCCGGCCGTCCCGCGCCGCGATAGGCATCGACCGGCGCAGTGTTGGTGTAGACCGCGTCGACCTCGGCATAGATCGCCGGAATGTCGTAGGAGCCCGAGAGCAGCGGCGCGTAGAGATAGGTCGGCACCGACGAAGAGAAGGTCGACAGATAGGCGCCGAGATTGGCCGTGGTCTTGACGCGCAGCGCCGTGATCTTGCCGTCCGCATCGGTCGCGAGTTCGGCATGGGTGACGTGGTCCCGTCCATGCGCATCGGAGAGGAAGGCCTCGGTCCGGTCGGCATTCCACTTCACCGGCCGGCCGACTTTTTTGGCCGCCCAGACGCAGACCGTTTCCTCGGCATAGATGAAAATCTTCGAGCCGAAGCCACCGCCGACATCGGGCGCGATCACGCGCAGCTTGTTCTCCGGCGCGATCCCGATGAAGGCCGAGAGCACGAGGCGCGCGACATGCGGGTTCTGGCTTGTGGTGTAGAGCGTGAACTGCCCCTCGCCCTGGTCGTAGTCGCCGACGGCCGCGCGCGGCTCCATCGCATTCGGCACCAGCCGGTTGTTGACGATGTCGAGCTTCGTGACGTGCTTTGCCACCGCGAAGGCCTTCTCGGTCTCGTCCTTGTTGCCGAGATGCCAGTTGAACACGGTGTTGTCGGGCGCCTCGGCATGGACGACCGTCTTGGCGCCCGCCGCACTGGCGGTGTCGACGACAGCAGGAAGCACGCCGTAATTGACGACGATCGCCTCCGAGGCGTCACGTGCCTGCGCCAGCGTCTCGGCCACGATCACGCAGACATGGTCGCCGACATAGCGCACCTTGCCTTGCGCCAGCGCCGGATGGGCGCCCGCCCGCATCGGCGAGCCATCCTTGTTGTGGATCATCCAGCCGCAGATCAGCCCGCCGACCTTGTCGGCCGTGAGATCGTCGCCGGTGAAGATGCCCAGCACGCCGGGCATGGCTGCGGCAGCCGCCGTATCGATCGACTTGATGGTGGCGTGAGCATGAGGCGACCGCAGGAAATAGGCATAAGCCTGGCCGGGCCGGTTGATATCGTCGGTATAGCGGCCCTGCCCGGTGATGTAGCGATGATCTTCCTTGCGACGGACCGAGGCGCCGATTCCGGTTGCGGACATGGTGGTTCCTCCTCAGCGCGCCTCTGACGGGCACGTCATGACCTCAAGACAAGGCCCGCACGGGATAGCGCGGGCCGCAGCGTCTCACTCGCAGGCCCTTCACTCAGCCGCCTGGCGAGGCGGTTCCTTCTTGTCCATCGCCTGCCCGCCCATCGCCTCGGCTCCGGCGGCGACGGCCTTGATGATGTTGTGGTAGCCCGTGCAGCGGCAGATGTTGCCGTCGAGGTCCTCGCGGATCGTCTTTTCGTCCAGCACGCTGCCGCGCCGGTTCACGATATCGACGGAGGACATAATCATGCCGGGGGTGCAGAAGCCGCATTGCAGGCCGTGATGCTCGCGAAAGGCCTCCTGCATCGGGTGTAGCGTGCCGTTCACGGCCAGCCCCTCGATCGTCATCACCGAGGCACCCTCGAGCGAGACCGCCAGAATCGTGCAGGCCTTCACCGCCTTGCCGTCGACATGCACCACGCAGGCGCCGCACTGGCTGGTGTCGCAACCGACATGCGTTCCCGTCAGGCGAAGGTTCTCGCGCAGGAATTGAACCAGCAATGTCCGGGGGTCGATCGTGCCGGTGACGGCTTTGCCGTTCACCGTCATGGAAACTAGGGCCATGGGCATTCCTCCTTTAACCCGGGTCTCGCGCCCGGCTTGAGACGTCGCGTCGGCCGTTGCGCTTGAAGCCTCTCGTCGAACCACCGGTTCGAAAAGAGTCAGCTTTTCCTTGGAACAGCTCGAAAGGGAATGTGGACCCGCGATTTTGTGCGGTCAAGCGGCGGTGGATTCCGACAACAGCGCGTTTGATTGCGTTTTCCGCGCGTTTTTGCGCGCTCGCATCGTTCAAGCCCATATGCCCATGCGCGCGCAGCGCAACCGCCCGTGATACCCTTTGGACATTCTTAACGCGGTCCAACCAAGCTGAGCCGGCGTCGCGGTCGATCCGTCGGCGCCATGATGGGTTGGGCCGTGCTGTCGATCGATGACCAGATCCAACGCCGCTTGCGCACGATCGGCTATGGCGATGCGCAGCGCGCAAGGCTGCAATATCATCTCGCGATCGTCGATCGGGTGATCGATCGGATCATTGCCGAGGATTTCGAGCGAGCCTTCACGATCCATCCGATATTGCGCGACAGCGTCGAGCCTGTGGCCGACACGCTCTATCCGCTCGAAGCCAGCCACTTCAGGCTGCTTTTCGAAGGCGCCTTCGACAGCCGCTACAGCGAGTCGATCGACCGCCTGTGCCGTTTGGAGCGCAGCGCCAAGGTCGGCCCGCGTCCGCGGGTTTCCATCGCCCTGACCCTGATCAAGGAAATTCTGCTCGGGAGCCGCAAGGCCGCGATCCTGTCGCCGAAGCAGCTGAGACGCGACCTCTACATCATCGAACGTCTTCTCACCTACGACATCAACACGGCGATCACCCTCGATCGGGACATCGCAGCGGAAGAGGCCGGGCGCCGCGAGACGGCGCTCGACGAGGCCGCGGTGAGCCTGCGGGCACGGATCGGCACGCTCGACGCCACAATCAGCAGCGCAGTCGAACAGTTCGTCGCGACCTCGGCGGAAACCGCCGAGGCGACCGCCTTCATCAAGGAACAGGTCGGCGGAGTGGCGCGCGCTTCGGTGCTCGTCCGCGAAAAGGCGCTGCAGACAGCCGCCGCGACCGAGCAAATGTCGGCCAACATCGCCGAAATCGGCCAGCGGGCCCATCAGAGTCTGGCCATCGCGAACCGTGCAGTCGATGATGCGCAGGCGATGAACCTGGCTATCGCCCGGCTGCGCGACGTCACCGGGAGCATCGGCACGGTCGTCGGCCTGATCGCCGATATTGCCGCGCAGACCAATCTTCTGGCGCTGAACGCGACGATCGAGGCGGCCCGCGCCGGCGAGGCCGGTCGCGGGTTCGCGGTGGTGGCGGCCGAGGTCAAATCGCTGGCGACTCAGACGGCGAGCGCGACCCAGGACATCGCCAGCCAGATCGCCGAGCTCGCTGCCAGCGCTCAGGCCTGCAGCGCCCATGCGGCTTCGATCGGCGGGACGATCGGCGAGATCAGGCTGGATTCGCAGGCGATCTCGGACGCCGTCTTCCAGCAGGGTTCGGTCACGGCGACGATCGCCCGCGACGCGTCGGACGTGGCAGACAGCTCCGACGAGGCGATTTCGCGCGCCGACGCCGTCAATGGCAGCCTGGTCACGACGGCAAAGGCGTTGGAGCGCGCCAACCTTGCCGCCTCCGACATCGCGCTTCAGGTCGGAGCCGCGGAAGCCACCGTCGGCGAGGCGCTGGCGACGCTTCGCCGCGCATCCTGAGGCCCCGCTTCGTTCGCGGCGGCTCAGCCTTCGCTGACCGCCTTGGCGAAATTGGCGAAAAATTCGTCGGCCAGCTTCTTCGACACCGAATCGATCAGCCTTGCGCCGAGCTGCATCAGCTTGCCGCCGACCTGCGCCTCGACATCGTAGCGCAGCACGGTCTGTCCGCCGTCCACCTCGGTCAGCCCCACCTTCGCACCACCCTTGGCGAAACCGGCGATTCCGCCCTCGCCCTCGCCCTGGATCCGGTAGCCATTGGGCGGATCGAGATCGACGAGTTCGACCTTGCCCTTGAACGTCGCTTTCACCGGCCCGAGCTTGATCTTCACCACGGCCGAGAAATGCGTGTCGTCGTCCTTGTTGAGCTGTTCGCAACCGGGAATGCAGGCCTTCAGCACCTCGGCATCGTTTAGCTTGGCCCAGACCACCTCCTTGGAGGCCGGCAAGGTGACCTCGCCATTCATCGTCATCGCCATGGCGTCACTCCCTCGATCTCATCTGCAGCTCTCCGGCTCATGTTGCGGCCAGACCGGCCTCGGGTCTATCCAAGCATGAGCGGCCACTACCCATGATCGGAAAGCGGCGATGCGCACAAGGGATGATCGGTGACGATAGCCTGCAACCGCGCCCCGCGACGAGAGATGCGAGACTGGGAGGCGGCGCAAGCCCGGTATCGAGCGATTCTCGCCCCATGACGCGGCTCACCCCCGAGGAGCAGGCTATCGCCGGTGGCGCCCGGGGCGCCGGCGCCGCCATGGCGATGCGCATCGTCGCGGACTCGGCGAGGCTGATGGGTGCGCCCCGGCTGATCCCGGTCGCCTCGGCCCATATCGACGGCGCACTCTACCACGGTGATTCCGGCACGCTTTTCGCCGAAAAACTGGTCGAGGGCGGCGCCAGGGTCGCGGTGCGCGCGACGCTGAACGTCGGCTCCCTTTCGCCCGCCGGCTGCGCCGCGATCCGGCTCCCCGCTCATGAGCGCGGGATGGCGCGGCGCATGATGACAGCCTATGAGGCGATGGGCTGCGAGCCGAGCTGGACCTGCGCGCCCTATCAGGCCGGTCACCGGCCGGACGCCGGGACCGACGTCGCCTGGGGCGAATCCAACGCGGTCGTCTTCTGCAATTCGGTGCTCGGCGCCCGCACCAACCGCTATGGCGACTTTCTCGACATCGCCTGCGCCATCGCCGGCTGCGCTCCCGACTACGGTCTGCACCGGCCGGAAAACCGGCTCGCCACTCTGGTGATCGACGTTGGCGGCCTGTCGCGCGCCCTGCGCGCCTCGGACGTGTTCTATCCCGTGCTCGGCACCTTTCTCGGCCGCACCGCGGGCAGCGCGGTCGCGGTGATCGACGGCCTGCAGGGCTGCACCACCGAGGACCGGCTGAAGGCGCTTGGTGCGGCGGCCGCCTCGGCTGGAGGCGTCGGCCTCTTCCACATTGCGGGCGTGACGCCGGAGGCGCCTGATCTCGCCACGGCGCTCGGACACCAACCCGCCCAGGAAACCATCAGGCTGACGCCCGAGGCCGTGCACGCGACACTGGCGCGTCTCTCGACCGCGGGCGATACGCAACGCATCGACGCGGTCGCGATCGGATCGCCCCATCTCTCGCTTGCCGAGATCGAGGAGGTCCGCGACAGGCTCGCCGGGCGCAGGCTCGCGGTGCCGCTCTACGCCAACACCGGCCGCCACGTCGTCGGGCCGCTCGCCGACGGCCGCCGCGCCGAGCTGGAAAGCGCCGGCGTCGTCTTCGTCGTCGACACCTGCGTCGTCGTCACCCCGATCCTGCCCGAAATCCAGGGCGCGGTGCTGATGACCAATTCCGGCAAGTTCGCGCATTACGCGCCCGGCAATACCGGCTACGCCGTGACCTATGGCTCGCTGGCCGAATGCGTCGAGAGCGCCGTCGCCGGGCGACTCGTCAGGGAGCCGCGCGCATGGAGCTGACGGCCGACATCCTGATCCCCGGCGAGGCCGTCTCCGGGCCATGCCTGGCACTGACCGCCCCGATCAGCTTCTGGGGCGGCATCGACCCGCGCAGCGGCACGATCATCGATGCGCGCCATCCGCAACGCGGCGAATGCATCGCCGGTACCGTGCTGGCGCTGCCGGGCACCATTGGCTCCTCCTCGGCGTCCGCCGTGCTGCTCGAACTCGTCCATGCCGGCAAGGCCCCCGCCGCGATCCTGATGGACGCGCCCGACGCGATCCTGCTGCTGGGCCTCATCGTCGCCCGCGAGATGGGCTGGCCCGTGCCGCCGGCCATGCGAGTGTCGGCGTCCGAGCAAGGAAATCTCGCCGGACACCGGCTTCTGCTGTCGAAGGCTGGCACGATCACGACCGTCTGAGCCGGAAGACGAATGCACTCGGGGGAGTCCGCAGCCCATGGCTACCCCCGTCAGGCACTGTCCTTGGCGACCAGCACAACGTGGTCCAGGCCTTCGAAATGCCTGTCGCAGGTCAGCAGTCGCCACCCTGCTCCAACGCTGTCGCATAGATAATCGCGTCGGCCGTCGCCAGCTTGTGAAGCCGGCCCAGGTCGGCGGCGAGCAGGGCAATGCCCGTATCCAGCGGAACAACGCGGCAGGTCTGGGTATAGGCGATCAGGCGGTCGGCTGCGTCTTCCGAAATCTCGCGCGTCACCCATTTCGCCAACTCGAACTGCACAAGCGTCGGAACGATCGTCTCGTCGCGCGCCGGCCAGAACGGCATGAGTTGCGCGCCCGTATGCGAGTCCATCAGCCACTCGATCCACGCCGACGTATCGACGACGCGCATCAGACACGGTCTTTTCGGTCACGATAGCCGTTACCCCGCGCTCCACGGGCGACGCCGCGCAGATCGTCGAGCTCCGGCGCGGGGATCACGAGGACGCCGGTGCCCTTGGGAATGAACACGAATTCCTGTCCAGCCTGCCATGCCTGAGCGATCCTGACGGATTTGGGAACGCTGATCTGGAACTTCGACGAGAGCCTTGCCCGGGCGTTCATCCCTGCTTCCTCCGGATCGATCGACGAACCGTAAGACGCTAGCATGTATCGCAGGATCGCACCACAAACGTCCCGGCACCGGCCAAGCAGATATATCGCTGCCAGCTCCCGCCCCTACTCCCGCGCGAGGGTCGCCAACAGGCCGCTCCTCAGATGCGCCATCAGCGCGTCGCTGGCTGCCATCGCGGCAGGGGGGTCGGCGGTCGCCAGCGCCTGGGCGAAGGCGACATGATGGGCAGCGGCCGGCATGAGATCGTCCTGCCGCTCGAAATGGTACCAGGCCCGCCGGATCAGCGCCTGCAACGGCTCGACCGCGCGCGTCGCATAGGGACTTCGGGCGGCAGCCGCGACGGCGGCGTCGAACGCCTTGTCGAGCCGCATATAGGCGTTCGCGTCGCCTGCTTCCGCCGCGAGCCGCATCTCGCGTGCCCCTTCGACGATCGCGATGCGCTCCCGCGGGCTGGCGCGTCTGGCCGCATCCGCCGCGATCAGCCGCTCGAGCACCTCGCGCGCATCGAGCGCCGCCATGATATCGATCGCATTGATGTCGGCGACCACGACGCCCTTGCGAGGCAAGATCGCGACGAGACCGTGCTGGGCCAGCCGGATCAGCGCCTCGCGCACCGGCGTACGACCGACGCCGACGAGGTCGATCAGTTGCGCCTCCGTCAAAGCGGCGCCCGGCCTTAGCGACAGCGTCACGATCGCCTCTTCGAGGCGGCGATAGGCGATTTCGGACAGGCTTAGCCCAACATCGGACTGCAATGCTCCAGGCGCGTCATCGGCGGAGCGTGGGTTGGACAGGAACTGCAAGCTCATCGAACAAGACACGCCCGCCGGGGCAGGATTGACGCGCAAAGGATCATTGATATATCACCTGATCAAATCGGTTTCCGGACATTGCCTTCATTTTGAAGATGAAACGGCCCGGCAAGCAAGGCGGATTTGTCGTGACGCGGCGGTATCCGGCCCGCATGCCAGGATGGGCTTGCCGCTGTTTGGCAGGTCCATGAGGATCAGACTGGTCGCTCGCGATCGGTTTCAATGACGCGGTCGCGCCTCGCATGGCCTCGCTCAGGATCGGAGTTTCGATGGCCTTCACCTGCGATATACCGGCCCTTCCAACCGTCCAGCAGGACGACGGCGCCATCCGGATCACGCGCCGGGATTTCGAGCCTGGCGCCGTCACGGGTTGGCACAGCCATGGCTGGCCCTATTTCGTCGTGATGCTGATGGCCGGAACGCTGCGCATCCATGACGGCAAGACCGAGACCGACGTGCCGCTGGCTCAGGGGCAGGCCTATATGCGCCCCGCCGGCATCGAGCACGACGTCATGAACGGCTCGCCTCATCCGATTGCCTTCGTCGAGATCGAGATCAAGAAGCCCTCGGCATTGCAGGAACTCCAGCTGCCATGAAGGTCGCGATCGTCGGCGCAGGCATCGTCGGGGTCGCCGTCGCGCACGCGCTGCTCGACGAGGGGCACAAGGTCCTGATCATCGACCGGCACGGTCCGGCTTTCGGCCCCTCGCGCGGCAATGCCGGATGGATGGCCCACACCGACATCCTGCCGATCGCAAGTCCCAAGAACCTGCGGCAGGTGCCTAAATTCCTGTTTGACCCTCTCGGCCCGCTCTCGATCCGCCCAGCCTATCTGCCGAAGCTCCTGCCATGGCTCGTCCGCTTTCTGCTGGCGGCGCGGCCCGACGCTTATGAGCGCTCGATTCGGGGGCTTGCCGCCCTGCAGCAGCGCGCCTTGCCGGCCTGGCTCGCCCGGGCCGAACTGACCGGCCTGAACCACCACATCCATCGCAAGGGCGGGCTCTACGCCTTCACCGACAAGGCCGCTTTCGACGAGGCCGGCAAGATCGCGCGCAGGCAGGCCGAGTTCGGTATCAGGGTCGAGATGATCGACGCACCCGAACTGCGCCGGCTCGAGCCCGCCCTGAAGGACCGCTTCGTGGGCGCGGCCTTCCATCCCGACACCGCCCATATCAGCGACCCCCTGCAGCTGACGCTGGCTCTGTTCGAAGCGGCCGTGGCCCGTGGCGCGACGTTCGAGAAGGCCGACGTCACCAACATCTCGACCGGCGAGCGCCCTGCCCTGATCGGCCCCGACGGCTGGCAGCGCGTCGTGGATAAGGTCGTGATGGCGGCCGGCGCTTGGTCGAGGCCGCTGGCGGCAGCGCTCGGCGATACCGTGCCACTCGACACCGAGCGCGGCTACAACGTCAGTTTTCCGGGCGTCACCGGCCTGACCTCACGCCCGATCGGGTTCGAAGGCCACGGCTTCGTCATGACGCCACTCGAAAGCGGCCTGCGCATCGGCGGCGCGGTCGAGTTCGGCGGGCTGGACGCAGCCCCAAACCATGCCCGCACGCGGGCGCTCTACGACAAGGCCTCGACGCTGGTCGGCGGGCTCCCGCGCTTCGAGAGCGGCACGCTCTGGATGGGCTTTCGTCCGTCTCTGCCCGATTCGCTGCCGGTCATCGGCCGGGCCAGCCGAAACCACAATGTCGTCTATGCCTTCGGGCACGGACATTACGGGATGACGCAGTCGGCCGCGACCGCCAGCCTCGTCGTGGATCTCGTCGCCGGCCGCGAGCCGGCGCTCGATATGAGCTATTACAGCCCACGCCGCTTCTGAATCGATCTTTCAGCCGACAGAGCCAAACCCATGACAACTCACACCTTCTTCTGCGTCGACGGCCACACCTGCGGCAATCCCGTGCGCATGGTCACGGGCGGTGGCCCGGTGCTGAAGGGCGCCGACATGGTCGAGAAGCGGGCGGATTTCCTCAGCCGCTTCGACTGGATCCGGACCGGGCTGATGTTCGAGCCGCGCGGCCACGACATGATGTCGGGCGCGATCCTCTACCCGCCGACGCGCGATGACGCCGACATCGCCTTCCTCTTCATCGAGACCTCCGGCTGCCTGCCGATGTGCGGCCACGGCACGATCGGCACCGTCACGATGGCACTGGAGCGCGGGCTGGTGACGCCGCGCCAGGAGGGCGTTCTGAAGATCGACACGCCGGCTGGCCTCGTGACCGCGACCTATATCCGCAACGGGCCCTATGTCGACAGCGTCCGCATCACCAACATCGCGAGCTACCTCCATGCGAGCGGTCTGACCGCCCATGTCGAGGGCCTTGGTGAGGTCAACGTCGATGTCGCCTATGGCGGCAATTTCTACGCGATCGTCGATCCGCAGGAGGCAATCCATGACATCGCCGAGGTGAATCCATCCGATCTGCTGCGCTGGAGTCCGAAGCTGCGCGCTGCGCTGAATGCGAAATACCAGTTCGTCCATCCGGAGAATCCGGCCATCAACGGCCTGAGTCATATCCTTTGGACCGGCGCGCCGACGGTCGCCGGCGCCCATGCCCGCAACGCGGTCTTCTACGGCGACAAGGCACTGGATCGCTCGCCCTGTGGCACCGGCACCTCCTCACGCATGGCGCAATGGGCGGCCCAGGGGAAACTCAAGGTCGGCGACGAGTTCGTCCATGAAAGCATCATCGGCACGCTCTTCAGGGGGCGCGTCGAGGCCACGGCCAAGGTCGGCCCCCACGACGCGATCATCCCCTCGATCGAGGGCTGGGCCCGCATGACCGGCTACAACACCATCTTCATCGACGACCGCGACCCGCTGGCGCACGGGTTCCAGCTGGCGGACAAGGGCTAAAGCTCTCGACCCATGTTCATCGCTCACACGAACGCCCGCCAGCATGCCCACCTTGCAATCATCTTGCGCGAAATCGCCTCTTGGCCGCACAGAAGAGTGCACAAGAAACCGGCAGTGCGCGCCAGATTGCTTTTGACAGAAATTTAAGCCGGCGCGATTGTCGAACCCGCAAGGCATTGGTAGCTCTGCGTAGCAATCGCATCCCGCATGCGCCGGCGTCATGCCGTCGAGAAGAACGGGAGCGAACGAGAGGGGTCGGTCGTCGATATGGAAGTGTTTCTCCAGCAGCTCATCAACGGGCTGACCCTGGGGTCGATCTACGGCCTCATCGCCATCGGCTACACGATGGTTTTCGGCATCATCGGCATGGTGAATTTCGCCCATGGCGACATCTTCATGCTGTCGGCCTTCATCGCGCTGATCTTCTTCATGCTGATCGCCTCCTGGTTCGGTGCGGGGCTGATCGTCGTGGCGCTGATCGTCGTCCTCGTCCTGGCGATGTTCTTCACCTCGCTGTGGAACTGGGCGATCGAACGCGTCGCCTACCGGCCACTGCGCGGCTCCTTCCGCCTCGCCCCGCTGATCTCGGCGATCGGCATGTCGATCTTCCTGATGAACTTCGTCCAGGTCGTGCAGGGCCCGCGCAACAAATCGACGGCGCCGATGCTCAACAAGTCGATCACGCTGATCGAGAGCACGACCTATTCTGTCCAGATCTCCTACAAGCAGATCGTCATCATCGTCACGACCGCCGTGCTGCTCGCCGCCTTCTGGTACATCGTCCAGAAGACGCCGCTCGGCCGGGCCCAGCGCGCCTGCGAGCAGGACCGCAAGATGGCGGCTCTGCTCGGCATCGACGTCGACCGCACGATCTCGATCACCTTCGTCATGGGCGCGGCGCTCGCCGCCGTCGCCGGCGTCATGTATCTCGTCCTCTACGGCGTGGTGAGCTTCAATGACGGCTTCATCCCCGGCGTGAAGGCCTTCACCGCCGCCGTACTCGGCGGCATCGGCTCCCTGCCCGGCGCCGTCATCGGCGGCCTCCTGATCGGCCTGATCGAGGTGATGTGGTCGGCTTATTTCACCATCGACTACAAGGATGTCGCGGCATTCTGCATCCTGGCGATCGTGCTGGTCTTCATGCCCTCGGGCATCCTGGGCCGGCCCGAAGTCGAGAAGGTCTGACGCGATGACAGCCATCCCGACACCTGCGGCGCGCGAGCGCGACATGAAGGCCGCGCTCAAGGAAGCGGCTTTCGCGGCGCTGATAACCTTCGGCCTGTGCATCCCGATCATCGCCTGGGGCACGCGCCAGAACATGGACAACGTGCTGGTGCTCGACCAGCGCTGGGACGCCGTCGCCTGGGCGGTCGCGATCGTCTTCGTCGGCCGTTTCCTGGTGGCCCTGCGCGCCCAGGGCAAGGCCGAGCGGCAGTCGCTGGTGCGCTTCCTGCCGCATGGCACCTTCGCCTGGCTGCAGCGCCATTCGCGCACCTTCTCAGCTTTGGGACTGGGCTTCCTCGTCACCTTCCCCATTATTGCGATCACGCTGACCGGCTGGGGCGGCGCGCTGAAATGGATCGACAATTTCGGCGTCCAGATCCTGATCTACGTCATGCTCGGCTGGGGCCTTAACATCGTGGTCGGCCTCGCCGGACTGCTTGATCTCGGCTACGTCGCCTTCTATGCGGTGGGCGCCTATTCCTACGCGCTGCTGGCGAAGAATTTCGGCCTGTCCTTCTGGGTTCTGCTGCCGCTCTCGGGCATTCTCGCCGCCTTCTGGGGCATGCTGCTCGGCTTCCCGGTGCTGCGCCTGCGCGGCGACTATCTCGCCATCGTCACGCTCGCCTTCGGCGAGATCATCCGCCTCGTCCTGATCAACTGGGTCGATTTCTCCGGCGGCTATGCCGGCATCTCCGGCATTCCGCGCCCGAGCTTCTTCGGCATCCCGTTCAACGCCAGCGATACGGGCTTCGCCGCCGTCTTCGGGCTCGAATTCTCGCCGCTCTATCGCACGATCTTCCTCTACTATCTGATCCTGTGCCTGGCGCTGTTGACCGCCTTCGTGACGCTGAGGCTGCGCCGCCTCCCCGTCGGCCGCGCCTGGGAAGCTTTGCGCGAAGACGAGATCGCCTGCCGCTCGCTCGGCATCAACACCACGAACACGAAACTGACCGCCTTCTCGATCGGCGCCATGTTCGGCGGCTTCGCCGGCGCCTTCTTCTCGGCGCGGCAGGGTTTCATCAGCCCTGAATCCTTCGTCTTCATGGAATCGGCGATCATCCTCGCCATCGTCGTGCTCGGCGGCATGGGCTCGCTCTGGGGCTGCGCCATCGCCGCCATCGCCATGATCGGCGGCACCGAACTGCTGCGCGAACTCGACTGGCTGAAGCAGATCTTCGGCCAGGACTTCGACCCGACCAAGTATCGCATGCTGATCTTCGGGCTGGCCATGGTGGTGATCATGATCTGGAAGCCGCGCGGCCTGATCTCGACGCGCGAACCCACCGCCTTCCTGAAGGAGAAGAAGACGATCTCGGCCGACATGGTCCAGGAGGGTCACGGCTGATGGCGACCCCTGCCCTTCTCCAAAAACCCTTGCTGCAAGTCGAGCATCTGACGATGCGCTTCGGCGGCCTGACCGCCGTCAACGACCTCTCCTTCGAGGCCCGCAAGGGCGACATCACCGCCCTGATCGGCCCCAACGGCGCCGGCAAGACCACCGTCTTCAACTGCATCACCGGCTTTTACAAGCCGACCGAAGGCATGATGACGCTCACGCAGGATTCAGGCGCGGCCTTCCTGCTGGAGCGGATGCCCGACTTCCAGATCTCCTGGAAGGCCAAGGTCGCCCGCACCTTCCAGAACATCCGCCTGTTCGGCGGCATGACCGTGCTGGAGAACCTGCTGGTCGCGCAGCACAACCCGCTGATGATCGCGTCGGGCTACACCTTCCTCGGCGTCCTCGGCATCGGCGGCTACAAGGCCCGCGAGAAGGAGGCGATCGAGAAGGCGACGTTCTGGCTCGAGAAGATCGGCCTCATCGACCGCGCCGACGACCCCGCCGCCGATCTGCCCTATGGCGACCAGCGCCGGCTCGAAATCGCGCGCGCCATGTGCACCGATCCGCAGCTGCTCTGCCTCGACGAGCCCGCAGCCGGCCTCAACCCGCGCGAAAGCCTCGACCTCAACAACCTGCTGCTCTCGATCCGCAAGGATATCGGTACGGCGCTGCTGCTGATCGAGCACGACATGTCGGTGGTGATGGAAATCTCCGACCATGTCGTCGTGCTCGACTACGGCACCAAGATCGCCGACGGCACGCCGGCTGAAGTCCAGGCCGATCCGAAGGTGATCGCGGCCTATCTCGGCGTCGACGACGAAGAGGTCGCGGCGGTGGAAGCGGAGGTCGGCATCGCATGACTGAAGCCGCCCCGATGCTCGCCGTACGCGGCGTCAAGACCTACTATGGCAAGATCATCGCGCTGAAGGGCGTCGATATCGACGTCCGCCAGGGCGAGATCGTCACCATGATCGGCGCCAACGGCGCCGGCAAATCCACCTTGATGATGACGATCTTCGGCAATCCGCAGGCGCGCGAAGGCACCATCACCTATGAGGGCCGCGACATCACGAAGATGCCGAGCCACGAGATCGCGCGCCTGGGCATCGCCCAGTCGCCGGAAGGCCGCCGCATCTTCCCGCGCATGACCGTGTTCGAGAACCTGCAGATGGGCGCGGCCGTGCGCGGCCTCGAGCATTTCGACGAGGACCTCGAAAAGATCTGCGTGCTGTTTCCCCGCATCAAGGAGCGCCTGCAGCAGCGCGGCGGTACGCTGTCGGGCGGCGAGCAGCAGATGGTGGCGATTGCACGCGCCCTGATGGCGCGGCCCAAGCTCCTGCTGCTCGACGAGCCCTCGCTCGGACTAGCCCCGCTGATCGTCAAGCAGATCTTCGAGGCGATCCGCGAGCTCAACAAAACCGAAGGCCTGACCGTCTTCCTGGTCGAGCAGAATGCCTTCCATGCCCTGAAACTCGCTCATCGCGGCTATGTCATGGTCAACGGCGTCGTCACCATGAGCGGCACCGGCAAGGACCTGCTCGCCAACCCACAGGTCCGGGCGGCCTATCTCGAAGGCGGGAGGCACTGACGATGCAGGGCATCCTCTACGAAGAACCGACGATCTGGCTGTTCCTGCTCGTCACCGTCGTGATGGGCGGCTGGCTCGCCTGGATGTCGGGCCGCGCCGTCGCCAAGACCTGGAAGCCGACCTACCAGATCGTGCTCTACATGCTGGTGCTCGGGCTGGTCGTGCGCTTCATCCATTTCGCCCTGTTCGAGGCGACCCTGCTGACGCTGCATTACTACATCGTCGACACCATCATCCTGATGGCTTTCGGCTTTGCCGGCTGGCGCTACAACCGCGCCAAGCAGATGACGACGCAGTATCGCTGGCTCTATGAGCGGACCGGCCCATTCAGCTGGAAGCCGCGCGAAGGCGGCTCCACAACGGCCTAAAGACGCAGAAATCACACGAGCTTGACACGTGACAGACCGTTGAAAAAGCGCAAGACTGCGTTTCACGGTGGCAACACGCGCCGAGACGGGCGGACCATCCAGCCCGTTCATGATTGACAAGACAGGGGAGTCTTACTCGATGAAAAAACTGCTGTTGAGCGGTATCGCGCTCGGCGCGGTCCTCGCCTTCTCCGGCGTGGCCAATGCCCAGATCAAGATCGGCGTCGCCGGTCCGATCACGGGTCCCAATGCGGCCTTCGGCGCCCAGCTCAAGAACGGCACCGAACAGGCGGTCGAGGACATCAACGCGGCCGGCGGCATTCTCGGCCAGAAGCTCGTTCTCTCGGTCGGCGACGACGTCTCCGATCCCAAGCAGGGCGTCTCCGTCGCCAACAAGTTCGTCGGCGACGGCGTCAAGCTGGTGGTCGGCCACTTCAACTCCGGCGTCACCATGCCGGCGTCGGAAGTCTATGCCGAAAACGGCATCCTGATGATCTCGCCTTCGGCCACCAACCCGAAGATCACCGAGCGCGGGCTCTGGAACGTCTTTCGCACCTGCGGTCGCGACGACCAGCAGGGCGAGGTCGCGGCGGCCTACATCGCCAAGAACCTCAAGGACAAGAAGATCGCCGTCGTCCACGACAAGACCACTTACGGACAGGGCCTCGCTGACGAAACCCGCAAGGGTCTGGTCAAGGCCGGTATTAAGGACGTGCTCTATGAAGGCGTCAACGCCGGCGAGAAGGACTTCTCGGCGCTCATCTCCAAGCTGAAATCGGTCGGCGCCGACTATCTCTACTGGGGTGGCCTGCACACCGAAGGCGGTCTGGTCGTGCGCCAGATGCGCGATCAGGGCCTCAAGACCGTGATGATCTCGGGCGACGGCATCACCACCGACGAGTTCGCCACGATCGGCGGCCCCGGCGTCGAAGGCACGCTGATGACCTTCCCGCCGGACCCGCAGAAGCGTCCCGAGGCGGCTTCGATCATCCAGAAGTTCGAAGCGAAGAAGTTCAAGCCCGAGGCCTACACCCTGTACAGCTACGCAGCCGTGCAGATCATGGCCGAAGGCGCCAAGCGCGCGAACTCGGTCGATCCCAAGAAGATCGCCGCCGCCCTGCATGGCGCGGCTGCGGTAAAGACCGTCATCGGCGACATCGCCTTCGACAAGAAGGGCGACATCACCCGCCCCGACTACACCATGTACACCTGGAAGAAGGGCGCGGACGGCAAGATCACCTATATCGAGAACTGATCTCGTCGGCTGATCGAAGCCTCTGAACAAGAGACCCGCCCCGGAGCGATCCGGGGCGGGTTTTTCTTTGTCATTCCGGGGCTTCGCAAAGCGAAGAACCCGGAACCCACGACCGGGTGAACCTTACAGATGCTGTTGGAAATGCTCCCCCGGTCGTGGATTCCGGGTTCGCTGCTGCGCAGCGCCCCGGAATGACAGGCCGTGTCAGCTTCTCAGCCCAAACGTCTGAGAAAGCCCGCGAATTGCAGAAGGCCGTCGGGCCAGGGCCCATGTCCCGAGTCGCTGTTGAGATGGCCGCTGTCGCCGGCATCGACGAAATCCGCGCCCCAGGCCGCCGCCAGAGCGCGCGCCTCGTCCTGGTCGCAATAGGGGTCGGTCGCGCTTGCGATCACGGTCGCCGGAAAAGGCAGAAGCTGACGCCGATGCTCGGCGAAATCGGCGGCCATATCGGGCAGCGCGAGCTTGGCCGCCTCCGAAGGAGGCGCCACCAGAAAGGCGCCGGCGACCTCGCCGGGCTTCAGATGCTCGGCCGCGTGTGCGATCGCGCTGACGCCGGCGGAATGTCCGACGAGCACGACCGGCCGGCTCGCCGCCCGTACGGCCTCGACGATGCGCCCGCCCCAAGCGTCCCGTCTCGGCTTCAACCAGTCGTCCTGCTCGACCAGCCGCGCCGTCGAGAGCCTGGCCAGCCAGCGGCTTTGCCAGTGGTCAGGCCCGGACCCGGACCAGCCGGGGATGATGAGGATGTCAGTGTCGGAGGTTTTCATGGCCGTTCAGTTAAAGCCGCTTCCGCAGGATACCAGAGGCGTTCAAAGCTCCCCGAACACCCGCGCGAAAATCGTATCGACATGCTTGAAATGGTAGCCCTCGTCGAACATCGCCTCCAGCTCGGCGGCTGAAAGCTTTGCCGTCACCTCGGCGTCGGCCTTGAGGTTGGTCAAAAAATCCTCGCCGTGCTCCCAGGTCCGCATCGCGTTGCGCTGTACGAGGCTGTAGCTCTCCTCGCGGCTCGCGCCGGCCTGGGTCAGCGCCAGCAGCACGCGCTGCGAATTGTGCAGCCCGCCGAGCTTGTCGAGGTTCTTGCGCATGTTGTGCGGATAGATCAGCAGCTTGTCGACGACGCCGGTCAGCCGCGCCAGCGCGAAATCCAGCGTCACCGTGGCGTCCGGGCCGATCATGCGCTCGACCGAGGAATGCGAGATATCGCGTTCGTGCCAGAGCGCGACGTTCTCCAGCGCCGGCACCACCATGCCGCGCACGAGGCGCGCGAGGCCGGTCAGGTTTTCGGTCAGCACCGGATTGCGCTTGTGCGGCATCGCCGACGAGCCCTTCTGGCCGACGGAGAAGAACTCCTCCGCCTCATAGACCTCGGTGCGCTGCAGATGCCGGATTTCGGTCGCCAGCCGCTCGACCGAAGACGCGACGACGCCGAGCGTGGCGAAATACATCGCGTGCCGGTCGCGCGGGATGACCTGTGTCGAGACCGGCTCGACCGTCAGCCCCATCTTCTCCGCGACATAGGCCTCCACGCTCGGATCGATATTGGCAAAGGTACCGACGGCGCCCGAAATCGCACAGGTCGCGATCTCGGCACGGGCGGCGACCAGCCTGGCCTTGCAGCGGTCGAACTCGGCATAGGCCTGCGCCAGCTTGAGCCCAAAGGTCACGGGCTCGGCGTGGATGCCGTGCGACCGGCCGATCGTCGGCGTCAGCTTGTGCTCGAAGGCGCGCCGCTTGATCGCCGCCAGCAGCGCATCGACATCGGCAATCAGAATATCGGTCGCGCGCGCGAGTTGCACCGAAAGCGTCGTGTCGAGAATGTCCGACGAGGTCATGCCCTGATGCACGAAGCGCGCCTCGGGGCCGACGATCTCGGCCAGATGCGTCAGGAAGGCGATGACGTCGTGCTTGGTGACGCGCTCGATCTCGTCGATGCGCGCGACGTCGAAGACAGCGTCCTTCGCCTTCGCCCAGATCGTCGCGGCCGCCTCCTTCGGTACCACGCCGAGTTCGGCGAGCTTGTCGGTGGCGTGCGCCTCGATCTCGAACCAAATCCGGAACCGCGTCTGCGGCTCCCAGATGGCGACCATCTCGGGGCGGGAATAGCGCGGGATCATCGAAACCTCGTCTCACAAAGCGCGCCGTCATTCCGGACAAGCCGCGAAGCGGCGCCGATCCGGAATCCATCATAAAGCGCTGTCGGTGCCCTACGATGGATTCCGGGTCTCCGCTGCGCTGCGCCCGGAATGACGGCGCAATGAATGTTCAAACCCAGTCCCCGCGCGCGGCCTCGGCCGCCTTGCGGATCGCGGAAATATTGCCGGCATAGGCCGAAGGCCCACCCTTGAACACAGCCGAACCGGCGACGAAGACGTTCGCCCCGGCCTTCGCCGCCAAAGGCGCGGTCTCGGTCGTCGCGCCGCCATCGATCTCGAGCTCGATCGGCCGCTCGCCGATCAGGGCGCGCACGCGGGCGATCTTCTCGACCACGGAAGCGATGAAGCTCTGCCCGCCAAAACCGGGATTGACCGTCATCAGCAGGATCAGGTCGAGGTCGTCGAGCAGCGGCTCGACCATGCCTTCAGGCGTACCGGGATTGAGCACGAGGCCGGCCTTCTTGCCCTGCGCCCGGATCGCCTGCAGCGTCCGGTGCGGATGGGAGCCAGCCTCGACATGGAAGGAGATCAGGTCCGCGCCGGCCTTAGCGAAAGCCTCGATGTAGGGATCGACCGGCGCGATCATCAGATGCACATCGAAGAGCTTCTTCGTGTGCGGGCGGATCGCCTTCAGCACGTCGGGGCCGAATGTGATGTTGGGCACGAAATGCCCGTCCATCACGTCGCAATGAATCCAGTCGGCCCCGGCCGCGTCGATCGCGCGCACCTCCTCGCCAAGCTTCGAGAAATCGGCCGAGAGGATCGAGGGGGCGATGCGGATGGGCGCGCTCATGCCTGGCGGTTTAGCGCTGGTGCGCGCCTGCCGCAATCTAAAGCGCCCGGATTTCAGCGACGTTTCACCGGAACCGAGAGGCGCCGGTCGGCCTCCTCCATCTCGGCGACAACCGTCGCGAAGGCCGGCCTGACCGCGAGCCGGCGATACCAGGCCTCGAGGCGCTCGTAATCGCGAAGCGTCGGCCCGCCGAGCCGCAGCGCGAAGAACACGCTCATGAACAGGGCGATGTCCGCCGCCGACAGCATCCCGCCGAAGAACTCGGTTCCGCCCAGCCGCTCGTCGAGTCTCGCATAGTGGCGCGTCAACAAATCCTCGGCGATCAGCGCATCGGCGTCCTGCTGGGCCCGCCGATCGGCCTCGACGGCGCGCGGTCCCGTGCGATGCATCAGCGGCTTCAGCGCCGCCAGCATGATCTCATCGGCAAAGAGTTCATCCAGTCGGCAGCGCGCACGCTCGGCCGGTGTCGGCGGATAGAGCGGCGGCTGCGGATAGGCGTCCTCGAGATATTCGAGGATCACGGTCGAATCGTAGAGTACGAGCCCGCAATCGGTCAGCACCGGTACCTGCCCCTTCGGATTCAGCGCCAGCACCTCGGGGTGCCTGGGATCGTATCCGGTCGTCTGGTTGAACGGCACGATGATGCGCTCATATGGGAGTCCCTTCTCGGCGAGCGCGATCTCGACCTTGCGCGCAAACAGGCTGAGCGGGCCGGAATAGAGCGTGATCATGGAAATCTCCCGCAGATGACGGGAGACATCTCGCAAACGGCGTCGTCAGCGCGCGGCAGGAGGCTGTTCGCGTCGCCGGATGCGCCCCGCGACGCCGCGCAGCAGCCAGGGCATCAGATAGATCGGAAACTGCGCCAGCGCGAAGAACAGGAAGGTCGTGGGCGGAACGCCGGCCCCGAGCGCGGCGACGATCATCCCCATATTGCGCTGGCCCGAGCCGTAGCCCACCATGAAGCGCTCCGAAGCCGGCAGGAAGCGCAGCACGAGCGCGCTCGCCGCAAGCCCGAACAACGAGACGCCGAAGGCGCAGGCCAGGAATAGCGCGACCTGTGCCGGGTTTTCGAAGGCTGCGCGCGTGACACCGTCCATCGCGGCGATGGCGAAGATGAAATACATCAGCACGCCGAAGCCATCGAGATTGGCCTTCATCGCCGTGATCTTCGCCTTGCCGAGCAGCATGCGCAGGATGGCGGCAACGGTCATGCCGCCGCCGACGAAGAGCAGCAGCCGCCACGTCAGCAGACTGCGATCGAGCGGGATCGCCGCGCCCGCCAGCAGATCGACCAGGAGCGGCGCGACGACCGGGCTGACGACGGTGGTGAGGATGACGCTGGCGATGATCAGCGACGGCTCGAAACCATAGATGATCGCCACCGCCGGCGAGGACATGATCGGCGGCGCCGCGGCCATGATGGCCAGCCCCAGCAGCAGGCCGGGATCGATCGCCGCCCGGCCAAGCAGCAGGAACGCCCCGCCGATCAGCAGCACCGGCACCGCCACGAGCCATAGACAGGCCGCGATCAGCCGCGCCGGCCGGCGCAGCAGCCCGGCGATGATGCCGATATCGGCCCGCATGAACACGATGGTGGTGAAGCAGAAGATCGTGACCGGCAGCACGGGACGCGCGGCCGCCGAGAACTGCGGCAGCGCCAGCCCCAGAAAGATCGACAGCGCGAAACCCTGCGTTCCATGGCGCCCTAGCCAGGCGAGAAAGGCGGCGATAGGCGACAGCATGACGTCCGGAACCGGCGGGCAGGACCACGACTTGTGGCCGATCCGGCCGCTTGCGTCATCCACCATCGACGCAGGGGCGACCTGCCGCCGCAGAAAATTGCGGGGAACCACCTCCGACGACGCCCCCGCCCGGCAGTTTGTCCGCCATGGCGCAAATCTTGCGAAACTCGTGATGCAACCTCGCAAAAACCTGCCGGGGCGCTGACATCGCGCGCCAAACGGTTACTTTCGTGAAGGTGGCGGGCTTCGGGAGCAGATGATGCAGACGGATACGATCGTTCTCGGCGCGGGCATCGTCGGCATTTCCGTGGCGCTGCATCTGCAGAAGGCCGGCCGCTCCGTCCTGCTCGTCGACAAGCGCGGCCCGGGCGAGGAGACCAGCTACGGCAATGCCGGGCTGATCCAGCGCGAGGGAGTCTACCCCTACGGCTTCCCGCATGATTTCGGCGCGCTGATCCGCTACGCGATGAACAACACCATCGACGCGCATTACCACTGGAATGCGATCCCCAAGCTCGCACCCTTCCTGTGGTCCTACTGGCTGCATTCGCGTGCCTCGCAGCACGAGGCCATCGCCAAAAAATACGCCACGCTGATCGAGCATTGCGTCACGGAGCACGACGCATTGGCGGAGGAAGCCGGCGCGACCGCGCTGCTGCGTCGCAAGGGCTGGATGAAGGTCTTCCGCACCGCCGCCCAGCAGGACGAGCGCCTGGCCGAGGCCGCGCGCTGGAACCGCGACTACGGCCTGAACTACCAGGTGCTGGACGTGGCGACGCTGCGCGCCGAGGAGCCCCATCTCGACCAGAGCTTGATCGGCGGACTGCACTGGACCGATCCGGTTACCGTGATCGATCCGCTCGGACTGTCGAAGGCCTATGTCGCGCTGTTCGAGAAGCTCGGCGGCAGGCTGGCCCTAGGCGATGCCGGCACGCTGGCGCAGGATCCTTCGGGCTGGAGCGTCACGCTTGCTGACGGCACCAAGGCGACGGCGAAGGATGCTGTCGTCGCGCTCGGCCCTTGGGCCGACATGGTCAACGACAGGCTCGGCTATCGCCTGCCGCTGGCGGTCAAGCGCGGCTACCACATGCACTACAAGCCGCTCGGCAACGCTGTGCTGAACCACCCTGTGCTCGACACCGAGCGCGGCTATTTCCTCGCCCCGATGGCACAAGGCGTCCGCCTGACCACCGGCGCCGAATTCGCCGATCGCGACGCGCCCAAAACGCCCGTTCAGCTAGCCCGTGCCGAGCCGATCGCGAAGACACTGTTCCCGCTTGGCGAGCGGCTCGACCCTGAGCCCTGGCTCGGCCGCCGCCCCTGCACGCCCGACATGATGCCGATCATCGGCCCGGCGCCGAAGCACAAGAACCTCTGGTTCTCCTTCGGCCACGCCCATCACGGCCTGACCTTGGCGGCCGTCACCGGCCGCATGATCGCCGAGATGGTCACCGGCCAGAAGGTCTTCGTCGATCCGACGCCCTTCGCCCCGGCGCGGTTCGGGTAGGCGCTGTCATCCCGTGCGCGCCGCAGCGTGAAACGCTGCTGCGCAGACACGGGACCGCGTGACGATAAGAGCACCTCATCCTGATGACGATCCCGCATCTGCGCAGCAGCACTACGCGCCGCAGCGCGTGCGGGATGACAGCCCTGCGCGACACCCCCTCGCCTACCGCCGCAAGCCCTGCCACGGTGTCCACCGCTTCCTGATTCCGCATGCAAGGTTCTCCCATGGCCATCGCCCCGCCACCCGTCCAGGACAATGCCTACACGGCGGCACTCGCGCTGCTCGAGCGCGCGCCCCTGATCGACGGCCATAACGACCTGCCCTACGTCATCAAGATGAGCCGCAGTGCGAAGGGCGATGTCGGTGCCTACGACCTGACGAAGATCCATGCCGAGGGCGATACCGACATTCCGCGCATGCAGGCCGGCAAGCTCGCCGCGCAGTTCTTCGCGGCCTACGTCCCGCCCAATCACAAGCACCCGGCCGGCTTCGCACTCTCGCTCATCGCGCTGATGCGCGACATGCTGAAGCGCCATGCCGAAATCTTCCGGCCCGGCCTTGCGGCCGCCGATGTCGAGGCCGCCAAGGCCGAGGGCCGCATCGCGATCTTCATGACGATCGAGAACGGCTCGGCCCTCGACAACGAACTCGATGCGCTCGACGCCTATTACGATCTCGGCATCCGACTGATGACACTGTGCCACAATGGCAGCCATGACTGGTGCGATTCCGCGACCGACGCGCCCAGGCACAATGGTCTCACCACCTTCGGCAAGGAGGTGATCGGCCGCATGAACAAGCTCGGCATGGTGGTTGACCTCGCCCATGTCTCGCCGAAGGTGATGCACGACACGCTAGACGTGACCTCGGCGCCGGTCGTCTGGTCGCATTCCAACGCGTTCTCGCTCTGCGACCACCCGCGCAACGTCCCAGACGACGTGCTCGATCGGGTCGCCGGCAATGGGGGCGTCGTCATGGCGACCTTCGTGCCCGATTTCATCAACCAGGCCTCGCGCGACTGGCACAAGCCTGCCAAGGATCAGTACGGCAAGACGCCCGACGGGCTCGACTACGAGAAGGCCGAGGCCGAGATCGAGCGCAAGGCGGGTCCGAAGCCGAAGGCGACGCTGGCACAATATTGCGACCACCTCGACTATCTCGCGGACCGCATCGGCCACGACCATGTCGGCATCGGCTCGGATTTCTTCGGCTGGATCAATCCCGACGGCCTCGAAGACACCACTGTCTTCCCCTCGCTGGTGGCGGAACTGATCCGACGCGGCTGGTCGGAAGAAAACCTCGAGAAGCTCGCCGGCGGCAACATGCTGCGCGTGATGAGGGCGGTGGAGCAGGCGGCGGATCGGCAAGCCTGAGATGCCGGCAGGGCCCGACACCTGCCCTCCAAATGGCCAGAACACGAAGGCATTCTCAAAAGCGGACACGGAATCGTAGTTTTATTGATCAAAAACGCTTCTTTTACGGATACTTAACCACATTTCCTTAATGTACGCAGCCATCGAAACCTCTGTTCGCGATGGCCGTCAATGAACCTCAACAATATGAAGATCGGCACGAAATTCGTCGGTGCCGTCGTAGCGATCGGCCTGATCGGACTGAGCGCCTGCCTTTATGCGGGCCAGCAGATGAAGCAAGTCGATACCGACTACTCCGTCATGCTGGACACCCGCCCCAAGGCGATCCTGGCCAATGCGCGCGCCTCGCGGACGGCAAACGACTTGATCGCGCAGACCTACAAGGTCATCGCCTACCCCGCCGGCTCGCTTGGGGTCGCCGAGGCCAAGGTGCAAGGCGAGGCATCATACAAGGATACCCTCGCTCACCTCACCGAGGCGGCCACGCTCCTCCCGGAGATGAAGCAGCGTTTCGAGGCCTTCGTCGCGCAGGCGCGCGGCCTAAAGGCCTCCGTCGACCAGGCCATCCAGCTTGGAGAGCAGGATGAGAACACCAGGGCGCTGGCGGTTATGAGCACGCTGGACGGCAAACTCCGGGGGCTCGTCAACGAGCTCGTTGCCTTCAACGCGGCGCTGCTCAAGGACCTCGATGCCAAATCCGAGGAATTGACGACGACGACCAACCACACCATCGCCGCCACGCTCGTCGCCAGCATTGCAGGGCTGCTGCTGGGACTCGTCGGTGCCATTCTGATGTCGTCGCGTACGGTCACCCGCCCGCTGAACAGCCTCAAGCTCGCCATGGGCAAGCTCGCTGCCGGCAGTTTCGACACGGCCGTTGTGGGAGACGATCGCAAGGACGAAATCGGCGACATGGCCAGAACCGTGCTTGTCTTCAAACAAAACGGGCTGGAGATGCAGCGTCTCGAAGCCGAGAGCGAACAGTCCCGCAGCGCCTCGGAAACGCAGCGCCAGCAGATCGAGCGCGATCGCGTCGCCAATGCCCGCGAGCAGGAGCGCCTCGCCGCGGAACAGCGTCAGGTCATGGAGTTGCTCGCCGGCGGGCTGGATCTGCTTTCGCGCGGCGATCTGACCTGCCGCATCGATGCCGAGGTTGCAGCGGGCTATCAGAAGCTCCGTGACGACTTCAACACGGCCGTCACCCGGCTGAGCGAGACCGTCTCCACCATCCAGGCCACCTCGGCCGATGTCGGCAACTCGGCCCGCGAGATCAATATGGGCGCCGACGATCTGTCGAAGCGTACCGAGGAGCAGGCCTCCTCGCTGGAAGAGACCGCAGCGACGACCGAAGAACTGGCCGCCTCCGTCAAGGCTTCGGCGCACTCCTCGAGGCAGGCCGTGGCGCTGGCCCAGGAGGCGATGTCCGTCGCGCAGAAGGGCGGCGCCATCGTCACCGACGCCGTCGAGGCGATGTCGCGAATCGAACAGGCCTCCAAGAAGATCTCCGACATCACCTCGGTGATCGACGAGATCGCCTTCCAGACCAATCTTCTGGCGCTGAACGCGGCGGTCGAGGCGGCCCGCGCCGGTGACGCCGGCAAGGGCTTCGCGGTCGTCGCGAGCGAGGTCCGCACCTTGGCCCAGCGCTCCGGCGACGCGGCCAAGGACATCACCGCGCTGATCAGCGAATCGGGTCGCGAGGTCGAGCAGGGCGTGGCGCTGGTGCGCTCGGCCGGCGAAGCACTCGGCCAGATCGTCGAGGCGTCGAAGAAGGTCTCCGCGACCGTCTCCGACATCTCCGCCGCCTCGACGGAGCAGGCGAACGGCATCGACGAGATGAGCCAGACCGTCGCGCATATGGACGAGATGACCCAGCAGAACGCCGCGCTGGCCGAGGAAAGCGCGGCCTCGGCCACCTCCCTGATGAACCAGATCCAGCAGCTCAACAGACTGGTCGCCAGCTTCCGCACCGGCGCACAGGCCGGCAGGGCTCCGACACCGCGCTACGAGGCCGCCATGCAGCCGATGCGGCGCAGCGCCTGACGGCCAGGTTCAGCAGGCGCCCGTCCGACGGCCCTTGCCGAAGCCGGTCGATCGGTTAAGGGCTCGCTCTCAGTTTACGAGAGCGAGCCCTTTCCATGCCCGGTTCCGGCACAGACCGCACCCGCCCGCCCGTCGAGGCACCCGCCCCGGTCGTCATCCTGGTCGAGCCGCAGATGGCCGAGAACATCGGCATGTGCGCCCGGGCCATGGCGAATTTCGGCCTGTCGGAGATGCGCCTCGTCGCCCCGCGCGACGGCTGGCCGACCGGAGGCGGGTTGAAGAAGGGCGCGACCTCGGCGGCCTCTGGGGCGACTCATATCCTCGACAACGCACGGCTCTATCCCGATGCGGCGAGCGCCATCGCCGATCTCAACCATGTGCTGGCCACCACGGCGCGCGAGCGCGGCCAGATGAAGCGCGTGGTCACGCCGGCCGAAGCGATGCCGCCGCTCGCGGAACGCATCGCTGCGGGCGAGCGGGTCGGCATCCTGTTCGGTCGCGAGCGCATAGGCCTGACCAATGAGGAGATCAGCTTCGCCGATGCGATCCTGACCTATCCCGTCGATCCGGCCTTCGCCTCGCTCAATCTTGCCCAGGCTGTTCTGCTCGCCGGCTACGAATGGTTCAAGGCGACCAGCGGCGAGCCTCCCTTCCGCGAGCACAACGACTCCCCGCCCGCGACACGCGCGACGGTCCTCTCCATGTTCGACTATCTCGAAAGCGAACTCGACACCTGCGGCTTCTTCCCCCCGGGCAAGAAGCAGATCATGACCGCCAATCTGCGCGACATCCTGCACCGGCTTGCAATGACCGAGCAGGAGGCCCGCACGCTGCGCGGCGTCTTCAAGTCGCTGACGGAGGGGCCGAGGCGATTGCGGGTGCCAAAGCCGGACGGGGAATAGCGGGAGCGGCCGCGCTCGCCCGCACCCCATGAATCGCGCACGTTTGACGTGGAATATCGGTCTCTTTCAAAGGGTGAATTCGGAAACATTCTCTACGACGCCGATGCCATATACCTGATGACCCGTGCCGGCTGTCGTCGCGCGGCTGCGCGGAGCCTGACATGATCGACCGTAGGATCTTGCTGGCCCTGGCCGCCGGCACCGTAGCCGGGACACGCGCCGGGTTCGCCCAGAGCGCCACGTTGCGCATCGGCTATGTGCCCGTGATCGGAGCCAGCGCCCTGTTCGTGCTGGCGGGCGACGGCTCGGCGCGGGACGCCGGCTTTGACCTGAAGCTCACCAAATTCGATTCCGGCCCGAATGCCATCCAGGCCTTCGCCTCGGGCACGATCGATATCCTGGTCGTCGGGATCGCCCCGGTCGCGGTCGCTCGGGCCCGCGGGCTCGGCGCCTCGGTCGTCTCCGCCGCCGCCATCGGCGGTACGGCCTTTGTGGCGGGGCCGGCCCTCGCCGAGGCCTTCGCCCGGAACGGCAACGAGCCGGCGAAAACCTTCGCCGCCTTCAAGGCCGCGACCGGCCGCCCAGCCAAGCTGGGCACCCTGCCGCCCGGCGGCGTACCGACGGTCGCCCTTCACCACTGGCTCTGGAAGATCGGCAAGGTCGATCGATCCGATGTCGAGATCGTCAACATGGGCATCGAGGTGGTGCAGCAAGCCATGCTGACCGGGGCCATCGACGGCGGCACGCTGCTCGAGCCCTCGGCCACCCTCGTCTCCGAGCGCGACCCGCGCATCAAGCGCATCGTCAATTCTCCCGACATGTTCCCGGATATTCCGGGCGTCGTCGTCGCGGCCTCGGAAAACCTCATCAAAAGCCGGCCCGATCTGGTCGAGCGTTTCGTCGGGCTGTTCCATCGCGCCACGCAACAGCTTCGCAAGGAGCCGGCCAAGGCCGCGCCCCTCGTGCTCGCCGCGCTCGGCGGCGGCCTCGTCGCCGAGGATACGATTGCCCGGGCCCTGGCTTCGCCCGCCGTGAGATTCACCGACGATCCCGCCAGCATCCGCAAGGCGACCGAAGCGCTTCTCGCCTATCAGGTCGAACTCGGCGACTTCCCCAAGGCGCCGTCACTCGACGGCCTGTTCGATCAGGCGCTCTACGAGCGCGGCGTGCGGATAGCGGCAACGCGCTGAACAGCACTGCTGTATAAAAAAGGCCGGCCCCGAAGGGCCGGCCCACAGGTCGGGTCTCGAAACGCCACCTGTCAGAACTGGTACTTCACCGTCGCCTTCACCGTCCGGCCGGGCTCGCTGTAATAGTCGCGGGCCTGCGCCAGCACACCGGTGGGAACGTTGACCGCGTCGAAATACTTGCGGTCGAAGATGTTGTAGACGCCGACCTGGACCTCGAGATCCGCGATCTGCGGGATCGGCCGCCACCAGGCCGAGGCATTGAGGATGGCGTAACCCGGCGCCTTGAAGCCCTGCGTCGCTCCGGTCGTGGCAGCGACGTCGTCGCGCGCGGCGGCCATCTTGGCGGACACCTCCGCGCCCCAGACATCCGTCCCGTAGGCGACCGCGACGATGCCCTGCATCGGCGGGATCGAGTTCAGATAGGTGTCGTTGTCCTTGTTCTTGCCGCGTGTATAGGCGAACGACCCGCGCACCAGCCAGTTCGGCGCAAAGGCATATTGCCCATTCGCCTCGATGCCCTGGATTTCCGCCCGGTTGAGGTTCTGGAAGCCGATGATACCGTTCTGAGGATAGAGCCCGCCCGGAGGAGCGATCTGAACCTGCTCGATGAAGTTGCGGTAGTTGGTGTGGAAATAGGTCAGCGAACCGCCGAAGGCCTTGTCGCCGAAGCGGAAGCCGACATCGATGCCGTTTCCGACTTCGGGGCGCAGTTCGGGATTGCCGATCCGCAGATAGGTGCCAGGCCCGCCGAAGCGGCCGTAGAGCTCATTCGCCGTCGGGGCGCGGAAGGTCTTGGCCCATTGCGCGAAGACGGTGACGTCCTTCACCCAGGGCGCATTCTTCAAGACGTCGTATTCCAGCCGGATGCGCGGCGACCAGGCGGAATCGCTCGATGATGGTGGCAGGCCGACCGGACGCGAGCCGCCATTGCTGTAGGCCGGCGTGTCCTGCGGCTTCTCCTCGTACCAGTCGTAGCGCAGGCCGGGCGTGACCCGCAGGCGATTGTCGAGCAGGCCGATCTCGTCGTGCAGGTAGAAGCCGGCGAGCTTGCCGTCGATCTTGGGCATGTCGGCCTGGTTGCTATGCAGGTTGTTGCAGGTCGTAAACGGCGCCGTGAACTGTCCCGAAGCGGGGCGAGCCGGGCAGTTGTCGATACCCGACGAGTATTGTTCGAGCGACGTCGTGCGCAGTTCGGTTCCGAGCATGACGCGATGCGAGAGCGCGCCGGTCTGGAAGCTCTTCAGCACATGGCCGTTGAAGCCATAGGCGTTCTCTTCGTTCTCGTTGTCGCGACCATAGGGACCGACGATGCTGGTGAAGCGCCAGGCGCTGGTAAGGTCGTTGCGCTTCAGCCGCTGCCAGTAGAGGGTCGCATGGGCCTCGTCGAAGAAGCTCCCTGGCAGCTTGTAGTCGTAGCTCAGCGACACCCGGTTGCGCTCGATATCCTCGCCTGTCTCATAGGCGCCTGGACGGAAATTGCCGGTCAGCGACACCGCGTTCGAGCGTGTCTGGAACCTGTCGGCGCGCTTGAAAAGCTCTCCGGTCAGGCCGAAGCGATGCACCTCGTCGACATAGTGATAGACCTTGGCCAGAACATTGTACTGATTGAAGTCGTTCGGGTTCGGCGCCGTGCGGGCCGCGCCGACGGTCTTGACCGTGCCCTTGCTGTCGATCTCGTGGCCGTCGCGAAACCCGCCCTGCAGCAGGAAATAGGTGTTGTTCAAGCGCGCCGCCGTGGCAGCGCTGCCGAACCAGGCGCGGTCGGTGCTGTCATAGCCGGTCTTGGCCAGCGCGCCGACGGAGCGGCCATTCCGGATCAGGTCCTCGGGATCAAGCGTGCGCACCGCGAGCGCGCCGCCGAGCGCCCCGTTGCCGAGCGTACTGGCGCCGCTGCCGCCGCGAAGCAGGTCCAGCGTCGAGAGCGAATCGAAATCGAAGGCGTTCTGGGCGCCGCGATTGATGCGCGTGTCGACCAGGAAGGGCTGGCGGATGCCGTCGATGGTGGTCAGCACGCGCGCCCCGTCGAGACCGCGGATGTTGAGCGAGTTGGTCTGGCGGTTGAAGGTGATGCCGGCCTCGACCCGGTTCGACAGGTCCGACAGGCTCTGAACCTGCTGCCGGTCGAGTTCCGCACGGGTCGTGCGCGTCGTCGTCGGCCCCGCCACGAGCGCAGTACCCGCCTCGGCTTCACCCTGGACGGTGATCTGGTCGAGGACGACCGGGTTCTCGGCGGCGCTCACGGCCGGCGCCGGTTGGGCCCGGCCCTGCTGCTGGGCGACGGCCGGCGAAGCCAGAAGCCCCAACATCAAAGCTCCGAGCGCGACACCTTCGCGCAGCCTGCCGGAATGCATCCCCATCGCCGTAACCCATCCTTCTAGGCGCATCCGGCCAGGGCCGCTGCGTTCTAATCAGTTTAAAACGAATATAAACAAGGCCTTATACTCACGGATAAGGCTCTCACTCGATATTGAGCGACTCGACGACTGTCAATCGTTCGGCGCGCAAGAACAAAACAATAGATATATTCTAATGAAGCTCGATTGATCGACATGTTCCAACGAAAGGAACCGGCCGACCGAAGCGTTCTGCGACGGGGCTCCCGATCTCGTGATCGCGGCTTGCCTGCTGCCTGCCACCTTTCTGTTGCAACGCGGGAGGACGCGCCCAACATGAAGGCGCCTCTCGGGACGCCCTTACAGATGCTCGATCGCCGGACGATGTTGACAGGTACAGGCGCGATCGCGGCAGCGCTGGCGATGCCCGTTCGCAGCGCCGCTGCGGCAGAAATCGATGTCGTCGTCATCGGCGCAGGCGCCGCGGGCATCGCCGCGGCCCATGCGCTCGCCGCCGCCGGCCGCAAGGCGATCGTCCTCGAAGCGCGCGGCCGTATCGGAGGACGAGCCTTCACCGATACATCGCTCGGCCCCGCCTATGATGCCGGCGCCATGTTCATCCACTGGGCCGAGGACAATCCCTGGACGTCGATCGCGAAGGATCTCGGCATCGACACGCCGACCGAGACTCGGGGCGGCGGCTTCCAGGTCTTCGCCGACGGCAGGCCGATGCCCGAGACGGACCGGCAGAAACGACGCGGCGTCTTCGGCCAGATCGACGACCGCCTCGGAACCGCCGATCTCACGGCGCGCGACCTGTCGGTCGCCGCATTGCTCGGCGATCTCAGTCCCGACATCGCGCCGATCGCCTCTTCGGGGCTGCTGCTCTCCATCGGCGAGGAATCGGACCGCATCTCGGCACGCGACTATCAGCGCCTCTGGTCGGGCGACGATCTCGTCGTCCCCTCCGGCTATGGCAACCTCGTCGCCCGCCACGGCCAGGGTCTCGACATCCGCCTGAACGAGCCGGTCAGTGCCATCGCCTGGGATGGGCCGGGCGTCGTGATCACCAGCCGCTCGGGCACGCTGCGCGCCAATGCCGTCATCGTCACCGTCCCGGTCGGCGTGCTCAAGGCCGGCGGCATCCGCTTTATGCCCGAGCTGCCGGCCTCCACCCGCGACGCGCTGAACGGCCTCGTCATGGGCGCGCTGACCAAGATCGCACTCAGGGTCGAGGGCGACCGCTTCGGCATCGCGCCGGGCATGAGCTTTCTCGAGGCCGGCTCTCCGAAAAAGCTGATGAATTTCGATCTCTTCCCCGACGACAAGGACATCGTCATCGGCTATTTCGGCGGCGACTACGCCCGCGAACTGTCGAAGGCCGGCCTGGCGGAAGCCCGGTCGCACGTCACGGAACTGCTGACGAAAATGCTCGGCGGCGATGTCGGCAAGACTGTCAAAGGCTGTGCCTTTCCGGCCTGGTGGACCGACCCCTATGCGCTGGGCTCCTATTCCGTCTGCCTGCCCGGTCAGGAAAAGGCCCGCGACGCACTGAGCGCCCCGATCGGCGGCCGCATCTTCATCGCCGGCGAGGCGACGGCCGGCGGCGGCGCGATGACAGTCGGCGGCGCGACGCTGGCAGGCCGTGCGGCAGCCGCAGCGGTCGCGCGGCTTAAGGCTTGATGCTGCGTATACGCGACACTCGAACGCGCTGTCATTCCGGACAAGCGGCGTAGCCGCGCCGATCCGGAATCCATCGTCGAACACCGCAATGCCCTCCGATGGATTCCTGTGTGTTTGATCTGTGTCATGATTTGTGCGGGCGGGAAGCCGTTGGATTCCTGGTGGCAAACACCGTGACCCGGCCAGGCTCCCGCCCGCGTTCCAAGACCCCATCCTGAACAGTTGACCGAGGCCGCTTGCACCGGACCTCGCAGCACAGCGACAGGCCCCATGATCATACACCCCTGCTTCATCGGATGCGATATCGCAAACACCATCTCGACCTGTTCGATGAGGCGAGTGGCACAAGTCTTCGTATCGCCAATACGAGCCCGGCCATCGCGGCCTGGCTGTCGGGGCTGGCCGATCCGGCCGGTAGCCTCATCGCCTTCGAGGCCACCGGCCCCTACGATGCAACCCTGCGCCGTGCGCTGGAACAGGCCGGCTTGCGTTTCGTGCGCCTCAATCCGGCGCGCGCGCGTGACTTCGCCCGCGCCACGGGGCGCCTGGCCAAGACCGATGCGATCGACGCCCGCATGCTCGCCGCCATGGCCCGCAGCCTCGCGCTGGAACCCGACGCACCTGTCGAGCCCGCTCGCAACGCTTTGGCCCAACTGCACAAACGCCGCGACCAGCTCGTCGCGATCCGTGCCGCCGAGCGCGTCCGTCTCAGCGAGGGACAGGACCAAGGCGGCAGCCTGGCGCGCCATCTCGCCTGGCTCGACGACGAGATCGACACGCTCGAGCGCCTCATCAGCGATGCCTTGTGCGCAAACGAGGCCCTGGCCCGTACGCAGGCTCTGTTGCGCTCGGCGCCGGGCGTCGGACACGTCACCGCAACCACCCTGATCGCGCTGATGCCAGAACTCGGACATGTCTCGCCAAAGGCGATAGCAGCCTTGGCGGGGCTGGCCCCCTTCAACAACGACAGCGGCCGCCACCGCGGCAAGCGCAGCATCAGGGGCGGGCGCAGCCGCGTCCGGAGCGCCCTCTACATGGCGGCACTGGCAGCCAAGCGAACCTGCCAGCGCTTCAAGGCCTTCTACGACGCCATCCTCGAACGAAGTGCCGCAGCAAAAGTCGCCCTGATCGCCGTCGCCAGAAAACTCCTCACAATCCTCAACGCCATGATCAAGACAAACACAGCCTTCCAGCCATGATCAGGATGCGCAACGACACAGTTGCCGGGTCTCCGCTTCGCTCCGCCCGGAATGACGAGCTTGCCGGACGGCAGGCCGCGTCACAATGCCAGCTCCCAGTTCTGCCCCACGAGTTCCTTCCCGAAGGAATGGTGCGTCTCCTCCGCCACCAGCCGGAATCCTTCCGCCACATAGATCGCCCGCGCCGCGTGAAGGATGTCGTTGGTCCAGAGCACCATGCGGGCATAGCCGGCACTGCGCGCAAACCCGATCGCCTCGCGCACCAGCGTCTTGCCGAGCCCCAGCCCCTGCGCCCGCTTTTCGACCAGGACCAGCCTGAGCTTGGCCACCTCCTTGCTCTCGTGAACCACGAAGGCCGAGCCGACGGGCGAACCGTCCAGCTCCGCGATCAAGCAGCGCTCCCGCTCGGGCCGGAACTCGCGCAGGAACTTCGCCGCGATCTCGGCGACCAGCGCCTCGAACGAGATATCCCAGCCGTAATCCTGCGCGTAGAGCCGGCCATGCGCCGAAATCACCCAGCCGATGTCGCCGGGTTCGGGCGGGCGGATCAGCGGCACTGCCCTGTTCATCGCCTCCCCGGAAAGCAGGGCCTGAGCCGCGTCCAGTGCAGCCACCAGCCGGTCCTGCTCGCCCGGGCGCAGCCGCTGCAGGATACCGGCGGCCTGTATCCGCGACGCCTCGTCCAGCGGCGCGAAGGCCGCCATGCCCGAAGGCGTCAGCCGCAGCCGCGACGCCCGGCCATCCTCGCGCGAGCGCTCGCGCGCGAGCCAGCCTGCTGTCGCGAAGCGCTTCAGGATGCGCGAGAGATAGGCCGGATCGAGCCCCAGATCGCGCGCCAGCTCGCTGGCAAGCCAGCCGTCGCGCTGCGCCAGCTCATAGAGAACCCGCGCCTCCGTCAGCGCAAAGCCGGAGCCGTGCAGACTGCCGCCGAGCGCACCGACCCAGCGCGTGTGGAAGCGGTTGAAGCGGCGGATCGCAGCAACGGCCTGAGTGTTATATTCCCGCATGGCACCTCCAAAGCGGAGGATCGACCCAGATAATGGACTGAGTCAACTATATTTCGCAGGCCCCAGGCACCATGGTCGGTGACGCTTGCTTAACCCATCCCGGCGCAATCCTGATCGCCATCTCCCGACGGACTTCGGAACATGCAGGTCGATCTTCTGGCCGGAACGGCCTGTCGCAGCGCGGCGATACCGCGCCGCCAGCCCACCATCCTTGTCTTCGATTCCGGCCTCGGCGGGCTCACCGTGCTGGGCGCGACGATGGCCGCGCACCCCGACGCCCGGATGATCTACGCCGCCGACGATGCCGGCTTCCCCTATGGCCGCCTCGACGAGCCCCGGCTGATCGACCGCGTCATGGCCGTGATGGAGCGGCTGATCGCGCGCTGCGGCCCCGACCTCGTCGTCATCGCCTGCAACACCGCCTCGACGCTGGTCCTGCCGGCATTGCGCGCCCGCTTCGCCATTCCCTTCGTCGGCACCGTCCCCGCGATCAAGCCTGCCGCCGCGTTGACTCGTTCGGGCCTGATCTCGGTGCTGGCGACGCCGGGCACGGTCGCCCGCGACTACACCCGGGGCCTGATCCAGACCTACGCCGCATCCTGCAAGGTGACGCTTGTCGGCTCGACCGGGCTCGCGGCGCTCGCCGAAGCGGCGCTGAAGGGTGATCCGGTCGACGACGAGGCGATCCTGCGCGAGATCGCGCCCTGCTTCGTCGAGATCGACGGCGCCCGCACCGATGTCGTCACCCTCTCCTGCACGCATTATCCCCTGCTGCTGGAGCGGATGAAACGGCTCGCGCCCTGGCCGGTCGCCTGGATCGACCCGGCTCCGGCCATCGCACGGCGGGTGACCCAGCTCCTCGGCCCCGCACAGCCCGACATACCCTCGATCCCGACGGAATCCCTGGCGCTGTTCACCAGCGGCGCCGGCCTCACCGGCCCGCTCCGGATCGCGCTGGCTGGATATGGCCTGGCGGGGGTGGATATCGAAGCAATCCCACTAGCGCATTAAGCGCGGGGAACCCCTCTCCTGTAAGGAGAGGGGTAGGGGGAGAGGTGTCGGCCGCTGGACCAGTGAGGCAGCAACCTGACGGCGGCTGCGCTGAGGTCACCGCCACGGTATCCAGCGGCCGACCCCTCACCCTGCCCTCTCCCTACGGGAGAGGGTTCCCCGCGCAGGTCAACGACGCGAAGTGCCCTGCCAAGTTTGACAAATCTCCCCCCGCATGGTTCTAAGCCGGCGTCGCGCGGGCCCAAAAGGCCCGCGTGGCTTTTTTCCGCACCCGTGATCCGCTTTCTTCGGAAGCCGGATCTGTCGCTTCTGCCCAACGCAGAAGAGCAGGAGGGCGCGGTCCTCAATTCGCGAACTCAAGAGGACACGCGATATGTCGAAGCGCCATGAGGCGAAGTACAAGATTGACCGTCGTCTCGGTCAGAACATCTGGGGCCGCCCGAAATCCCCGGTCAACCGTCGTGAATACGGCCCGGGCCAGCACGGCCAGCGCCGCAAGGGCAAGCCGTCCGACTTCGGCACGCAGCTGCGCGCCAAGCAGAAGCTGAAGGGCTATTACGGCTCGATCTCCGAGAAGCAGTTCCGCCGCTATTACGCTGAGGCGATCCGCCTCAAGGGAGATTCGGGCGAGAACCTGATCGGCCTGCTCGAGCGCCGCCTGGACGCCGTGATCTACCGCGCCAAGTTCGTGCCGACGGTCTTCGCAGCCCGTCAGTTCGTCAACCACGGCCATGTCACGGTTAACGGCAAGCGCGTCAACATCGCCTCCTACCAGGTCAAGCCGGGCGACGTGATCGCGGTCAAGGAGAGCTCGCGCCAGCTCGCTCTCGTGATCGAATCGGCCCAGCTCGCCGAGCGCGACGTGCCCGATTATCTCGACACCGACCACAACAAGTCGACCGCCACCTTCACCCGCACGCCGACCCTGACGGACGTGCCCTATGCGGTGCAGATGGAACCCAACCTGGTCATCGAGTTCTACTCGCGCTGATCGGACGAGGCGGGTCGCAAGACCCGTTTACCGCAGATATTCCGGGGGATGGCGAGAGATCGCCGTCCCCTTTTGTTTTTAGCCGCACGGTTTTGCGGACGCTCTCGATCAAGGCCATCGCTCCAAAGCTCTCTGGCGTGTCATTGGCGTGCTCAAGCCAAGCCTCGTCCTCGGGCGATGGGGGTGAATTCCCAAGCCCCTGCTGTTGAGCCTTCGCTCCAGCCCGCCTACGCTCCTCGGCGTGAACTTGATCCCATCCGGATAGGTAAAAATGGCAGGCGAAACGCAAGCAGACCATTTCGAGAAATGGGTTCGATATCTTCGCGAAACCCGCGCGGCGGCGGAGCCTTGGGAAAAATATGCAATCGAATATCAGAAATTCTCAGTTGAATACTCCAAATTGCTCGTTACCAATCTCTACGTTTTGAACGCAGGCGGCCTTATTTCACTACCAGCGCTTTCGTCGTTTCTGGGCGTAAGCACGTTGGCAAAAGATGAGCGGATGCTCATCCTCGGGTTAACAGCTACAGGTTTTGCCGTGGGGCTCGTATCCGCTGCGCTATGCTCTCTTTTCGTATATTTTAATTTTCAAAAACATGCGGAACTCGCTCGAATAATGGCCGAGCGAGATAAGTACAACGTAGGGATAATGCTAGGGATTATCGGGAACGACAAGGACGAACGAGCGAAGGTCGAGGCTGAACTAGCTGATGGGATCACTAATCTTGGGCGCCGAGTCAACGGTACGTTTCGAGCTGCCCATGCTAGTGGATGGCTATCACTTGCCACATTCCTAGCGTCCGCTGGATGGCTCGCAACCAATCTGCGTTAAGCTCTCGTTCCCAGATAGCTTGTACTAAAGAAATCGACTTTAACGCCTGCAAGCATAGGCTTGTACTGTCCTAGCCAAAGCTAGCTTTGGGCAGTCGTTTCAGGCAAACATGTTGCCGTCATGGCGTATTTTGTACCGACTGAAGAGCAGCGGGCCGATATTCTAGAGAGCCTCGCGCAGGTCGGGCGCGACAAGGCCATCGGCTATCTGCCCATGCCTACCGTCCTGAAAATCCTCCGACTCACCATTCCCGCTGTCGAGCGTGAGTTCGCAAACAGCGACCGTTCGGTACTCGCGCTCAGTCCCGACGAATGCTGCATCAATGGCGGCGCTGTGTACGTATTCGATCAACAGGCACTTGCTGCACTGCTGCGTGCCTCCGATGCCCTGCTGGCCAGCCTGGGGTGGCCCACCGACAATGAGGGGTTCGTCCGCAAGATCGCCGCTGAGTGGCTAACGGCAGATCACCCACTCATTGGGCTCGTGCGTGAAGCCTTCGGCGATGCGCATCCTTGACCTAGGCGCATTGGGGCACATCCCAACACGATGCCGGCAGTCGGCGACCGGCGTTCGATCGGGACACGCCCACCCCTCACAAATGCGACCCAACCTCATCCCGGAACAAATAGCACCCCAGCCCCAGACACCCGATCAGGATCGACAACCCATAGGGTCCAAACAGGCTCAGGCAGAAGACGAGGCCGATGAAGCCGCGCATACCCCAGACCAACCATGTCTGCCTCATAGCGCATCCTTTCGTTTCCCATTCCCTGCCGAAGCGTAAACGGAAACAGATGAATCGAACTTAAAGGGTCACGGTAAACGGCCGTTTCTGCTTTGTTTCGCAAGGCTTTAGCACCTGCGGCCAAATCATGGCGGGAGCCTGAGGAAATCCCGCTTGCTCTTGCGCCGCGCGAGGCTAACCCTTGTCGTCCCACCCACGGGAATCACCGATGATGACGAAGACCCTGATAGCGGCCCTGGCCCTGACCTGCCTCTCGACCTTCGCCCAGGCCCAGAGCTGCAGCGTGCAGGCGGGCGACAAGAAGCTCGCCGGCGCGGCCAAGACCAGCTTCCTGACCAAGTGCCAGAAGGACGCTGGCGCAACCTGCGACAAGCAGGCGGCCGAGAAGAAGATCTTTGGCGCCGCCAAGACCAGCTTCACCAAGAAATGCGTCGCCGACGCCGTCGGCACCTGAAAAGCCTGACGCTCCAAACGAAAAGGGCGGCTCTGGAGAGCCGCCCTCGATCCGTATTCCAGCGCCTGATCAGCCGCGGCGGTCGCGGAACTCTTCGCGCCAGCTGCGCGGACCGCGATCGTCGTAGCGGTCGCCTCCGCCCCGCCGCTCGTCCATCCGGTCGCGGTCATGCCCGCGCTCCATGCGGCCGCGCCCTTCCGACATCGCCTCGCGCACCGCGCGGCGCGCCACCGTCTTCTGCTCGTCGCTGAGCGTGGTCCAGAGCGGACGAACGGCGTCCGCCAGGTCCTTGCTGCGCGCCGCGCGCTCGGCCAGACGGCCCGACATCATGTCGAGCCGCTCCATGATGTCGGCATGACGGAAGGTCTCGTGCTGCTCGCGCATCGAAGACCAGCGCGTGCGCCGATCTTCGGCGTTCTTCCTCACCAGGGCCTCGACCCGCTCGAACAGCGGAATTTGCTCGGGCTTCAGCTTCATGTCGGTGCGTAGCTTGGCGAGGCGCTCGTTCAACCGCGCTTCCATGCGCTCGGCGCGGCGCTCGCGCCATTCGCTGCCGCGCTGGTCGTGCGTCTCGGAGCGCTCATGGCGTGGACCGTCGCGGTCCCCCCCTGCAGGCGGAATCGGCTGCGGCTGCGCGACGGCAAAGGTCGCGGCAAGCGCCGCGACCGAGGACATGGCGACGAGTGCGAAACGTTTCATGCGGAATTCTCCCATGGCAACAAGCGAAGGTGTCGGTCGCTGAGCGGGTCTTTGAAAGCCGGTTCGCGATCGGACGACACTGCGGGCGCCGCCGTGTCCCGGCGATGGCGCGAGCATGAAAAGATCGTAATGTGACGGGAACGCGCCGCGAGAGACGGTGTTCCGATCAGACTGCCCTCCTGTCGAAGAGCGCCATGCGCAATCTCATCACCGATGTCAGAGGCGTGCTGGTCGGGCAGGCCCATGACGAAGCCGGCGCGACGGGCGTCACCGTCGCCCTGTTCGACCGGCCGACGATCGCCTCCGTCGCCATCCTCGGCGGCGCGCCGGGCACGCGCGACACGGCCTTGCTCGAGCCGGAAATGACGGTCGAGCATATCGACGCGATTGCCCTCTCGGGCGGTTCGGCCTGGGGCCTGAGCGCAGCCGATGGCGTCATGAGCCATCTCGCGACGCAGATGCGGGGTTTCCCCGTCGGGACGCTGCGCGTGCCCATCGTGCCGCAGGCGATCCTGTTCGATCTCGCCAATAGCGGCGAGAAGCCCTGGGCCGCCGGCATCGGCGAGACGCCCTATCGCGGCCTCGGCCGGCTTGCTGCCGCCGGCGCCGCCGCCGACTTTGCGCTGGGCACGGCGGGCGCGGGCTACGGCGCGACCACCAAGACCTGCAAGGGCGGGCTCGGCTCGGCCAGCGCGCAGGCCACCACCGGCCACGTCGTCGGCGCGCTGGTCGCGGTCAACGCGGTCGGCTCGGCCACGATCGGCTACGGCCCGCATTTCTGGGCCGCGCCTTATGAGCGCGACGCCGAGTTCGGCGGACTGGGCTGGCCGGCCGCGATCACACCCGAAGACCTCGAACTGCACTTCAAGGGCGGGCCGGGCCGCAACACCACGATCGCTTTGATCGCGACGGACGCGGCCCTGACCAAGGCGCAGTGCAAGCGGCTGGCGCTCGCCGCCCATGATGGGCTCGCCCGCGCGCTGCGCCCGGTCCATGCCCCGCTCGACGGCGACGTCGTGTTTGCGGCGGCGACCGCCCGCGCCGGCGCGCCCTCGGACGCTTTCGCGCTGACCGAACTCTGCGCCACCGCCGCAGACGTTCTGGCCCGCGCCATCGCCCGGGGCGTCCATGCGGCGACCGCCCTGCCCTTTCCGGGCGCCAAACCGGCCTGGCGCGACATGTTCGGCGGCTGACCGCGCCGTTTGGCCGTGCTAGAGCGCGCCCATGTCGACCGATGATTTCCTCGCCCGCTTCGGCGCCGCCGGCCAGCGCCAGCCCGATCCCGTCGCCTCCGCGCAGAAGGCGATGCGCAACGCCCTGCCGAAGCGCTTCTACGAAAGCGCCGCCGTGCTGGAACGCGATGGGCTGTTCCATGTCGCGCTCGACGGCCGCACCGCCCGCACCCCGGCGCGCAATCCGCTGGCCGTGACATCGCGCCCCGTCGCCGAGGCGCTCGCCATCGAATGGCACGCGCAGATCGACAGGATCGATCCCGCCCGGATGCCGTTGACCCGCCTGGTCAACTCGGCGCTGGATGGCGTCGCCGACCAGCACGAGGCGGTCCGTGCCGAGATCGTCCGCTACGCCGGCAGCGACGCGCTTTGCTACCGCGCGGCCGAGCCCGACACGCTGGTCGAGCGCCAGGACGAGGTCTGGAACCCGATCCTGCGCGAGACGGAAAACCTGATCGGCGCCCGCTTCATCCTGACGCAAGGGGTGATGTTCGCGCAGCAGCCGGACACGACGCTTTCAGCCGTCGCCCGTCGCGTCGCCGCGATTCCCGCTCCGCTGGCGCTGGCTGGCGCTCACAACGTCATGACGCTGACCGGCTCGACGATCCTGATGCTGGCACTGGCAGACGGCCGCCTCGATGCCGAGGCCATATGGGCCGCAGCCCATCTCGACGAGGATTACCAGATCGCGATCTGGGGCCAGGACGAGGACGCCGCCGAGCGCCGGGCGATCCGCCGAACGGAGTTCGACGCGGCCGCGCTGCTGTTGCTGCGGGGCTAGCCGAAAGCCCCATTGCTTGCCGATGGACTCAAACAGCGCCGCCGCTTAATCCGGATACCACAAGGCATTTCGTCGGCTCCGGGGCGCGCTCCATGAAAGACATTCTCGAACAGCTCGAAGATCGTCGCGAAGGCGCGCGCAAGGGCGGCGGCGAAAGACGCATCGAGGCCCAGCACAAGCGCGGCAAGCTCACCGCCCGCGAGCGCATCGAACTCCTGGTCGACCGCGACTCTTTCGAGGAGTTCGACATGTTCGTGCAGCATCGCTGCGTCGATTTCGGCATGGAGAAGGGCGAGAAGATTCCCGGCGACGGCGTCGTCACCGGCTGGGGCACGGTCAATGGCCGCACCGTCTTCGTCTTCTCCAAGGATTTCACCGTATTCGGCGGCTCGCTGTCGGAGACCCACGCTCAGAAGATCATCAAGATACAGGACATGGCGCTGAAGATGCGCGCGCCCATCGTCGGCCTGTTCGATGCCGGCGGCGCCCGCATCCAGGAAGGCGTTGCGGCGCTCGGCGGCTATGGGGAGGTCTTCAAGCGCAATGTCCAGGCCTCGGGCGTCATCCCGCAGATCTCCTTGATCATGGGCCCCTGCGCCGGCGGCGACGTCTATTCGCCGGCGATGACCGACTTCATCTTCATGGTCCGCGACACGAGCTACATGTTCGTCACCGGCCCCGAGGTGGTGAAGACCGTCACCAACGAGACCGTCACCTCCGAGGAACTCGGCGGCGCCAAGGTCCATACCTCCAAATCCTCGGTCGCTGACGGCTCCTTCGAGAACGATGTCGAGGCGTTGCTGCAGGTTCGCCGCCTGATCGACTTCCTGCCCGCCAACAATACCGTCGGCGTGCCGGAATGGCCGAGCTTCGACGTACCGGACCGGATCGACATGAGCCTCGACACCCTGGTCCCCGACAACCCCAACAAGCCCTACGACATCAAGGAACTGATCCTCAAAATCCTCGACGAAGGCGATTTCTTCGAAATTCAGCAGGCCTATGCCGGCAATATCGTCACCGGCTTCGGCCGCATCGAGGGCCGCACGGTCGGGCTCATTGCCAACCAGCCGATGGTGCTGGCCGGCGTGCTCGATTCCGATGCCTCGCGCAAGGCCGCACGCTTCGTGCGCTATTGCGACGCCTTCGAAATCCCGATCGTCTCGCTCGTCGACGTGCCGGGCTTCCTGCCCGGCACGGCGCAGGAATATGGCGGCCTGATCAAGCATGGCGCAAAGCTGCTCTACGCCTACAGCGAATGCACCGTGCCGCTGGTCACAGTGATCACGCGAAAAGCCTTCGGCGGCGCCTATGACGTGATGGCGTCGAAGCACATCGGCGCCGACGTCAACTATGCCTGGCCGACCGCGCAGATCGCGGTGATGGGCGCCAAGGGCGCCGTCGAGATCATCTTCCGCGGCGGCGACGCCGAGACCATCGCGCGCCAGACGAAGGAGTACGAGGACCGCTTCATGTCGCCCTTCGTAGCGGCCGAGCGCGGCTATATCGACGAGGTCATCATGCCGCATTCGACCCGCCGACGCATCGCCCGCGCGCTCGCCATGCTGCGGACCAAGAACGTCGAACGGCCCTGGCGCAAGCACGACAACATTCCGCTGTGAGCAGACCCGGCCGGCCGAGCCGGCTTCTCGCCATCGCCAGAGTGCGCCCGCGCCTGGCGACCGCTGTCGTCCTGCTGCTGATGGCCGGCGCGGGAGCGGTGTTCCTGATGCTGGATGGTCTCGACAGGGGCCGCTATGGCCATCTGATCGCGCCCGGGCGCATCGCCGCCCTGAAGACCGAGGTCGCCGCCGCGCAGGGCGCCGTCGTCTTCCTCGGTGATTCGCACGCCACCTTTCTCGGTGAGACGCCATCTTTTTGTGGTCGCCGCACCGTCAACGCCGCCCTCGGCGGCATCTCCGCCGCGGGCTATCTGGCGCTGCTAGGCGAGATCGGCACACCACCCCGTGCCGCCATGGGGATCCTCAGCATCGGCACGAACAGCGCCCGCCGCAAACTGCTGCCGCGCAGCGTCCAGGCTTTCCGGACAAACGCACAGGCCCTGATCGCCGCGCTGTCGCCAGTGACCGAGCGGCTGTTCATATTGGCGGTCCCGCCGGTCGCGGCCGAGGAGATCGCGACCTTCGACCGTGCGGCGCTGGCCGGCTATTCGCGCTCGTTGTCGGAACTCTGCCACGCGCCCGGCTGCCGCTTTCTCGACCCCTATGCCGGCCTGCGCAGCGCCACAGACCCCGTCGTCGCAAAGCCGGGCGCCACGGTCGCCGACGGCGTCCATCTTGCGGACTACGCCGCGATGCGGGGCGCCGTTTCGAACGCCGTCTGTCCTTGATCCTCCACACGGATGCGCCCGGCAGCGGCTGTGTTTCCAGATTTTGCCGACCGCCGTTTTTCCTGTATCGACAGGCCGTTGACGGCATCCGCTGACGACATTCTGTAAAGCCTCATCGAGCCTCTGGACCTCACGATGACGACATGCATCCCCTGATGCTCAGGGCAATCCCTCCGCAAGCCCCCGCCTGATGCTGTTCAACTCCTTCGCCTTCCTGTTCGGCTTCCTTCCGCTGGCGCTCGGACTGCACTGGCTCGTCGAACGATTCGCACCACAATGGCGGCTCGGCGTCCTGGCGGCGCTGTCATTGCTGTTTTACGGCTATTGGGACTGGCGTTTCGTGCCGCTGCTGGCCCTCTCGATCGGGCTGAACTGGCTGATCGCCGAGGCCTTTCACAGGACGAAGACGGACGCGCTGGTCACGCTGGCGATCATTCTGAACCTGCTCCTGCTGGCGACCTTCAAGTATTTCGACTTCTTCGCCGGCCTCGGCGGCGCGCTCGGCCTGCCCGCGCCGAAGCTGGAGCTCGCTTTGCCGCTCGGCATCTCCTTCTTCACCTTCCACCATGTGATGTACCTGACCGATCTTCGGCGCGGGCTGGCCCCGCGCTACGATCTGGTCCGCTACGGCTTGTACATCGCCTTCTTCCCGCAGGTGCTGGCCGGGCCGCTGGTGCGCTGGCGCGAGATCATGCACCAGTTCGACGAGCGCCCTTATGAGCGACCGGACGCCGCCGAGCGCTGCGCGCGCGGCCTGATGCTGCTGACCTTCGGCCTCGCCAAGAAGGTGCTGCTCGGCGACCCGCTGGCCGAATACGCCAATCCGGTCTTCGCGGCTGCCGCGGCCGGCAAGGTCGTGACCATGGCGGAGGCCTGGCAGGGCACGCTCGCCTTCGCCTTCCAGATCTATTTCGACTTCTCCGGCTACACCGACATGGCGCTCGGCCTGGCTCTCCTCTTCGGCATCGTGCTGCCGCAGAATTTCGACGTACCCTATCGCGCGGCGAGCCTGCAGGATTTCTGGCGGCGCTGGCACATGACGCTGTCGCGCTTCCTCAGGGACTATCTCTATGTCCCGCTCGGCGGCTCCCGGCACGGGCTGCCGCGCCAGCTTCTCGCGCTGCTCGCGACGATGGGTCTCGGCGGGCTCTGGCACGGCGCGGGCCTGAACTACGTCGCCTGGGGCCTCGCCCATGGCCTCGGGCTGGCCGTCGGTGTGCTGTGGCGGCTAAAGGGTTGGCCGATGCCGGCCTGGCTCGGCTGGCTCCTGACGGTCCTGTTCGTGACGCTCTGCTGGGTGCTGTTCCGGGCCACGAGCATCGATGCCGCCATCGCGATCTACAAGGCCCTGTTCGGCCTCGGCCCGTTCGGATCGGGCTTCAAATGGCGGGCTCTGGTACCGGCCGCGCTCGTCGCCGCAATCGGCCCGACCGCCTGGGTCCTGGCCCATCGCCTTCCGCCGGCGCGCTGGCTCGCAGTGCTGCTGGCGCTGCTGCTCGTCCTCATCCTGTTCAAGATCGGCGAAGACGCCAATTATGAGTTCATCTACTTCCAGTTCTGAGCCGGACACAGGCCACGCGGGAGCGGCAAGGCGCTGGACGCGATTCTCCCGCCTGTTGCTGGCGACCGCCGCAACCTGCCTGTGCGCCTCGCTGGCGCTGGCCTTCCTGCTCGATCCCTACGATACCGGGCGCACGCCGCTGCGCTTCGCCAATGAGGGCGTAAGGCCGCAGGGCCCGCGCACCGCCGCCGCCAGCCGCGGCCGCGATCCGGCCTTTCGCGGCGCGATCTTCGGCAATTCGCACATCCAGCTGATTTCGCCCGAGCGGCTGAAGGACGCGACGACGATCCCCTTCGTCTCGCTGATCGCGCCCGGCAGCAGACCCAGAGAGGCCTTCGTTCTGCTGAACTGGTTCCTGCGCCATCATCCGAAGACGGCGGAGGCACTCGTCATCGGCATCGACGATTTCTGGTGCGACGCCGACCCCGCCTTGCCGGCAGCCCTGCCCTTTCCCTATTGGCTCTATGCCGAGGGCACGCTCGAGTATCTCGGCAGGCTGATGCGCTTTGACGTGATCGAGGAGTTCCTGCGCCGCTTCACCTTCATCACGGGCAAACGGCCCGTGCGTGCACGTCCGGACGGCTATTGGGACTATGAGGACAACTATCTGGCGAACGGCAACATCGCCGATCCCGGCAGGCGCGCGGATCTCGGCATCCCGCGTGCCCTCGACATGACCAACGCCACCGGGCGCTTTCCGGCCGCGGAACGTCTCGAAGCGCTCCTGGCCAAGGCACCGCCCGAGGCCGCCTTGATCCTGGTCAGGCCGCCGGTCTACGTGACCGCCCTGCCGATACCCGGCAGCGACGCGAGCCGCGCGGACGCCGCCTGCCGCGATGCCTATGCCGCGCTGGCCGCGCGGCGGTCTCGTTCGGTCCTCCTCGACTGGCGCATCGACCGGCCGGAAATGCGCGATCCCGACAACTTCTTCGACCACAGCCATTACCGCCAGGCCATCGCCCGGCTGGTCGAGGCCGACATCGCCGCCGCTTTGGCGCGGATTCGCTGAGCGCGGGCGGCGCGAGCGCGTTTGCGGCGTTGAAACAACGCATTGCCGGAACCGGTTGACGAGGCGGCGCAACACGATTGTTCCCGCGGAACTCCCTCGCTATAAGGGCGCCAAATCGGCTCCCCTTCCACGGCATGGTCGGTGGGCGCGACGAGACGGCTAAAATGGAAAGTGCGCCCATGTCGAAGCAGATCATCCTCGACGCGGACTACAAACCCAGCGACGACGAGCCCTTCATGAACGAGCGTCAGCGCGAGTATTTTCGCGGCAAGCTGATGTCCTGGAAGAACGATATCCTGAAGGAAGCCAAGGAAACCCTCGTCACCCTGCAGAGCGAAAGCGAGAACCACCCCGACATCGCCGACAGGGCCTCCTCCGAAACCGACCGCGCCATCGAGCTGCGCGCCCGCGACCGCCAGCGCAAGCTGATCGCCAAGATCGAATCGGCCATCGCCCGCATCGACGAGAACACCTACGGCTATTGCGAGGACACCGGCGAGCCGATCTCGCTCAAGCGCCTCGAAGCCCGCCCGATCGCGACGCTCTCGCTGGAAGCCCAGGAACGCCACGAGCGCAATGAGCGGGTCTTTCGCGACGATTGAGCCTCCCGCAGGCTGCCCGGCATCTCGAAAGGCCCCGCCCCGCAAGGAGCGGGGCCTTTTTGCGGGCGCACCCCCGCGCTTCTTCTCGAAAACGCACACCAAATCCCCGCCCGCGTCTCCGCGTCGGCTGATCATGAGGGGCCAGCGGAGCGCCGCGAGGCGCGGGGTAGAATTCCGCAACCATTGAGCCAGGTCGCGGCGCGGAGGGATTGAGCCACCCTCCGCACGCCCCGTGGCGCTCCGCTCATCGGCGATTTGACGACTCCGGGCCGCGCTTATCGGGATTTCGGGAGTTCGATCTTCAAGCTCGGGTGCCAGTTCGCCTGAGGCTTGTCGCGACCTTTGCCGGCAGTTCGTCGTCCCGTCATCCTTATAGCGAGCTCCTCGCGCAGGGACCGTAGTGTCCCCAGGGCGGTGCCCCGAAGCCTCCCGAGTGTGGATCGTGACTCCACCCGCAGGCGCCGCCCCCACCCCCACCAACGGCACACCTCCGGATGGCTGCCCCTCGGGGATGAGGTGGTGGCAGGATAGGGCGCGTTCAGGTACCGGGAATAAGTTTTCGCACCCCCCGTCATGTTCGAGCTTTTGCCGGGCATAGTAATAGGTCCTGGCATGGTCACGCGCGAAAGGATGCCGGTTGGTGACCTCCAATGAATGCAGCGGCGCGCGCGACATGCGCGTTCATATGCGTCCGCGCCGCAAGCGACACCCATTGCCGGGCAAAGGTGTCAGACAGTTCCTGATTTCCCTGTCGCATACTAATATCGACTTGGCTCGCCAGGATCTCGACTTGAAGAGCCATGTAGGCATCGCTGTTGCGGATGCACCGCCGACGCGCTTCGGTCAGCCAATCCATCGCAGTCGAGAGTTCGTCCGTTGCAGCATACGTCAGAGCCATGGCCCGTGCCACGGCAGCCTCCCAGCATGGATCGCCGAGTTGGCAACTCATAGCAAAGGCCTCTTCCAGTTGACCTCGAAGCAGGGCCGGACGGTGCTTCTGACGCACCTTGGATTCGCTCAAGAGGGCGACTGGCCAAGGACGAAAAGCCATCCAGCGCTGCTCTTCGCTCAGCTTCAGACAGGATTCTAGCCAGGTATCGGCTTCATCGAGGCGGTCCGCAGCCAGCAAACCCCGAGCACCGAGGCCCAGCGACCAGATTTCCCGGCGGCGACTGCCGGCCGCGCGCGCGTGGTCCAACGAAACGCCGAAGTGCTCCAGGCCCTCTCCGACCTGCCCCCAATCGACGAGATTGAAGCCTATCACCGCATGAATCCCGGCGAGGCTTTCGCCGTCCGTCACGAGATCGATTGCGCTTGCAAGGTAGCTCGCCGCAGCAGGCCGTCGGCCTGCCAACGCCTCAACATAGCCAAGCTCACGAAAGCCAGCCGCGGCGATAGCGGAACTGCCCGATTGCTGGGCAAGCTCGGTGGATTGACGGAGCAGGATCGCACCTTCGTCGTCATACCCTCTAACTGAGTGAACAAGCGCTGTGCCAAGCTCGAGCATAGCCTTTGCCTGTAAGTGTCTGCCGCTGATCTTCTCGGCATCATTGGCCGCTCGCCGAAGGCAATCGATGCCCGCATCGGCAGCACCGGCTGACAGTGCCGCGAGGCCCGATTGTATCAGGGAGTTGACGAAGGCCTCGGGAGAGATGCCGCCTGGCGCCGACGAAATTGTTCGGCGGGCGGCGCTTCGCAATGCCTGAGAAGGCATCTCACCAAGTTCCGTGAGGAATACACTTTCCGTTGCTTCGACATGTGCCAAAGCGGCGTCATAACGCCCTGCCAGTGCCAAGCTTTTTACCAAGAGGATATGCGCGCTTTCGGCGAACGGGTCGCCTCTGACGCACATCTGTGCGAGGCGGATGGCTCCGTCAAAATCCTCGATGGAGATGGCCCGCATCGTATCCTGGCGAAGCCTCGCCTCAATGAGGCCGGCGATACGCTGACGCTCCACAAGAAGCCAAGTAGAGAACTCGGGGCTGCACCTTGGCTCAATCGCCCCGAGCAGCGGGCCAGCTTCCTCGACGCGAAAGTCGCCTCGATCCACCTGCAACACATCGATCTCGAAGTCGGCTGGAAAATTGGTTTCGATCGGGTCCCCAACAAGGCAATTCGAAGCGCCGAGGGCTTTTCGCAATGCGGCCAGGCACCATCGCAGTGAGCCAAGAGGATCAACGGTCTCGGGAAACAACTCCATTGCCAGGCTAGCCCGCTCTAGCGGCTTCGGAGCCAGTATGACGCGGACGAGAAGCGCCCACGATTGGTAACCGCGCACGATCCGCCTCAGGCCGTCTTCACCAATGATGAGGGGGTCTCCAAGAAGTTTGATCTTCAGTCCCATCAACTTGCTCTTCCGGGCGGCCGCAGTCGTTGCCGTGATCATCCCAAGCTATCGTGTGACGAAGCGTGTGACAGAAAATCCGTCGCGCTTCCGGGCCTACAACAGCCGGTACAACGTTGGTCGGTGATGGTGGCGGCTCCTAACACAGAAGGAGACCGATAGTGCCAACCTACCTGATTGAACGGGAAATCCCCGGAGCCAACACCCTGAGCGCCAGTGAACTAAAGGACATTTCTGCAAAGTCCAACGCGGTCGTTTCCGGCCTCGGCGTGCCATACAAATGGATCACAAGCTACGTAGCCGGCGATAAAATCTATTGCGTGCATGAAGCGCAAAGCGCCGAAGTCATCCGTCGTCATGCCCGAGAAGGCGGCTTTCCAGCCAACAAGGTGACTGAGGTCTCGGCCGTTATCGGCCCACAGACCGCATAGCACCGTTGAGGTTCGGCCACGCCCGGCTCCGATCGCCGGGCGTGGCCACCGGTGGGCAAGCGTTGCCGGACTCAAGCTACATATGTCGCCAGACCACGCACTGAAGGACATCGAGATCAGTCGAGCTGAAGTTGATTATTGGATGCAGAAAAGCACGACAGATTTGACCAGAATTACTGATCATACTTCGAATAACCTCCAACAAACCAGCCGGGACCTCAGAACAATGGAGAAACGCACCGATGCTACCGCCAAACGGGATCGATGATTTCTCCAGAATTGAGGGAATTCGTAGCCTGATCCAGCCAACCCCCAGCATCGCGACGCCAGTACTGAGCTTCGGCGAGATCGGCATCGCCGCCGTTGCCGGTGCCCTCGCCGCATCTCGCCCAAACCGGGCGGGTAGATGTCCGACCATGCAAACGCCGCAGCGCTATTGGCGAAGAGTCGAGAATGACGCAGGCTCCGAACTGTTCAGCTATGAGCTTTCAAATACATAACGCTATCCGCGATGATCGTGAGCTTAGGCATCGTGCGCAGCCCTGGTGATCCTCTAGATCGAAATGGAAATACCCGTTCGATGTCCGGTTCCCCCCACGCCTCAAAACGAAAACCCCGCGTCGGGAGGACGCGGGGCTTCGGGCCGCCAGCTTGTGTGCTTGGGGAGCGTGGCGGGCGGCCGGGGTGGTGGCGGCTCGGGAGAACCGCCGGCCGGCTGGAGCGGAGACAGGGGGAGCGTTCCGCTCCGGCCGGGTGAGCCGGAGACTGTCTGGGGCCGTTGCGTCGCCTCAGAACGGCAGCAGGATGTCCATCACCTGCTGGCCGTAGCGTGGCTGCTGGACGTCGGTGATCTGGCCGCGGCCGCCATAGGCGATGCGGGCCTGGGCGATCTTGCTCGAATCGACGGTGTTGTCGGATTCGATGTCCTCGGGCCGGATCACGCCGGCCACGATCAGCTCGCGCACCTCGAAATTGACCCGGATCTCCTGCTTGCCCTCGATCACGAGATTGCCGTTGGGCAGGGTCTGCGTCACCACGGCGGCGACGTTCGTCGTCAGCTGCTCGGCCCGGCGCACCGAGCCCGAGCCCTCATGCGTCCCCTCTGAATCGAGCTTGAGCAGGGAGCCGGCCTTGGCGCCGTTGGGCAGGACGTTGTCGAGCTTGTTCTCGAAGCCGAGGAAGTTCTCTGCGCCCACGTCCTCGCCGCTCTTGCGGCTGCGCTTGGTGGTGTTGTCGAGCTGCGCCCGGTCGGTGACCTTGACCTTGACGGTGACGAGGTCGCCGACGAGCCTGGCGCGCTGGTCCTTGAAGAAGGCGCGCGAGCCCGTCCGCCAGAGCGAGTTGGGCGCGAAGGAGGCGTGCTCCATCGCCGGCATCGGCATCTGGACGGGCTTGTAGCCCTTGCTCGCGGTCGGATCCTCGATCGGCGAGAGCGCCGGCTGCGCGCCGACATTGGCGAGACGGTCGGCCGCGCCGCAGGCGCCGAGCGCGACTGTGACGGCGAGCACGCCGGAGAGCTTGAGAAGGGTTCTGGAGGTCATGACTGGCGTCCTGATCTGGAGAATTACTGAGCGCTGGCGATGCGGCCGGACGGCGATGCCTGGACGGAAACCCGCCCGGGACCGCTGACCGTGCCCTGCAGCACGCGCTTGGATTGCGGATTGGAGACGGAGACGACGTCGCCCATGGCGCCGGCCTCGCTGGAGCGGCCGCGCATGCTGATCAGCAGGCCGGGCGTCTCGTAGACGATGGTGACGATGTCGCCCTTGCCGACGATCTCCTCGCGCTGGACGTCGCCATTGCGCAGCGGCATCCCGGCCATCAGCGCCCGGCGCGCGACCTTGTCGATCGCGCCGCGCGCATCGGCGATGAGCTCGCCCGCCTGCCCGTCGCGCGCCCGCCGCTCGATCACGATATCGGCCTTCGTCAGGGTCTCGCCGCGCGCGATGGCGCGCCTGGGCACGACGACATCGACGGTCTCGACGAGTTGTCCGGCGATCCGCACAGGCTTCAGCCGCATCGCGGCGCTGCCCGGCACGGCGAGCCTCGCCTGCAGCCGGCGCGTGCGCGCATCATAGGTCAGGTCGAGGATGGCGATCTCGCCGGTTAGGTCGGGCTCGACCGCGATCGCCGGCGCACCGCCGTCGATCGCCAGCGCAAAGGCGCGCCCGTCGACGCCGAAGCGCTCGGTCAGCCCGGTCTTCACGGCCGCCTCAATGTCGGAGGCCATGATCTTGCGCGCCGCCCGCGTCACCACGACCTGGGCATGGCCCTGGCTGTCGAGGTCGGCGATATCGCCGATGACGCCGCTGGCGCGGGCCGCCTCCTGGATGCGCGCGACCTGGATCGTTCCAGTCTCGCCGAGCGCAGGCGCCCGGAAGGCCGGCGTCACCGCCATCGCCGCCGACAGGCCGCCGATGAGATCGCCGAAGGTGACGAGATCGCGATGCAGCGTCAGCTCCGGGCGCAGATAGAGCCGGTGCGGAACTGGCGCGGCGGCAGTCGCCGCCTGCTCGGGCGTCAGCGCCGCAGTTGCGACGGGCGCGGGCCGTGGCGAGGCGGCCATGACGGGGCCGCTCAGCGTGGCGGCACCGAGGACGAGAGCGATCGTGCGGGTGAAGGCGCGGGTCATGGCGTTGGTCCTCAGCTTCAGCCGCGGAACATCTGGGTCGTCGCCGACATCATCTGGTCGGCGGCGGTGATGACCTTGGAGTTCATCTCATAGGCGCGCTGCGCCGCGATCAGCGAGGTCAGCTCGGTGACGGCCTGGACGTTGCCTTCTTCGAGGTAGTTCTGCTGCAGCGTGCCGAAACCCTCGCCGCCGCCGAAGCCGTCGATCGCCTGGCCGGAGGCGGCCGTCTCGACGAACAGGTTGTCGCCGATCGATTCCAGCCCGACCTTGTTGATGAAGCGGGCGAGCTGGATCTGGCCGAGCTGCTGTGGCGCGGTCTGGCCCGGGACCGTGACCTCGACAGTGCCCAGCGCATTGATGCTGACGCCGGTCGCGTTGTTGGGAATCGTGATCCCCGGCTCGACCTGATAGCCGTCGCGCGTGACGAGCTGCCCTTGCGAATCGAGATCGAACGAGCCGTCGCGCGAATAGGCGGTGCGCCCGTCGGGCATCCGGATCCGGAACAGGCCCTCGCCCCGGATGGCGACGTCGTACTGCTTTTCGGTCGGCGTGATGTTGCCCTGGGTCATGACGCGGCCGGTCGAGACCGTCTTGACGCCGCCGCCGATGAAGGTTCCCGCAGGCACCTGCGTATTCTGGTCGGAGGTCGCGCTGCCGGCGCGGCGGAAGTTCTCGTAGAGAAGATCCTGGAAATGCGCGCGCTGGCGCTTGTAGCCGGTGGTGCGCACGTTGGCGATATTGTTGGAGATGACCTGGACGTTGAGTTCCTGGGCCATCATGCCGGTGGCGGCTGTCTGCAGAGCGCGCATGGTGGTGGCTCCTTTCCGGGTCAGGCTTGTTGGTCGGCCAGGCGCGTGATCGCCCGGCTGCGCAGTTCATCGGCTTTCGAGATCATGTTCGCGATGCCCTGATAGGAGCGCTGGACCTCCATCAGCCGGGTCATCTCGATCACCGCCTTGACGTTGGAGCTCTCGATCGCGCCGGGCTCGACGCGGGCCAGAGGCCCCGCCGGCAATGCGGCACTAGGCGACGAGAACAGGTTGTTGCCGTCGCTGACCAGGGCCCTGGGATTGTCGAAGCGGACCTGACGCAGCTTGCCGCGCACACCCTGGTCGCTGGAGACCGAGCCGTCCGCAGCGATTTTGGCATCGGTCTCGCCGGGGCCGAACAGGATCGGGCCGCCCTCGCCCAGAACCGGCATGCCGGTCTGCGTCACGAGCTGGCCCTGGGCGTTCACCGCCAGCGAACCGGCGCGGGTGTAGCGCTCGCCATTGGGCGTCTGCACCACGAGATAGTTGTCGCCGCGCAGCGCCACGTCCAGCGGGTTTCCGGTGCGCTCCAGCGCACCCTGCGTCAGATCGATCGGCGTGCCCTTGTCGATGACGTAGGACAGCTTGCGGTCGCGCGGCTGGAAGCTGTCGGCGCTCGCCTTCGGCGAGATGAACTCCTCGAAGCGCGCCGAACGCGCCTTGAAGCCGTTCGTGCCGGTGTTGGCGACGTTGTTGGCGATGACATCAAGCTCGCGCGCCAGAGCCATCTGACGCGACAGGCCGACGAGAAGCGCGTTCTCCACGGCAGATCTCCCGAATTCGTCCCGCGACCGCCTCGACGCTCCCCAGCGCAGCAATCACGGACCAACAATCGCAAGCCATGTGCCATCGTAGTTAACCTCTGCTATATCTTTGATTTTATACATGAAAAGGAGGATTTTAGCCTTGCCGCCCACCCGGCAGATGCGGGTCGTCAGGCAGAAACGACCCGGCAAGAACTGCCGCCTTTAACGAGGCGTTAACCGTAACTGCGCAGGGTACCCGGACGGGGTCGCGCGCTGCCAGAAGGCACCCCCGAGGCGGGATGACCATGGCCAAGAAGCCGAAGAAGAGCGAAGACGAGGCCGAGGGCGGCGAAGAGGCCCCCAAGGGCGGCAAGAAGAAGCTGATCATGATCGGCGGCGGCGTCGCCCTGCTCGCGGTGCTCGGCGGCGGCTGGTTCTTCTTTTTCAAGAAGCCCTCGGCGGAACAGCTCGCCGCGATCGAGGCGGCCAAGAACGTCAAGAAGCCCGTCGCCTTCGTCGAGATGAAGGACATGATGATCGGCATCTCGTCGGGCGGCCAGCAGGACCGCCAACCGATCATGAAGATCAAGGTGGTGCTCGAGATCGCCGACGCGAAAGTCTCCGACGAAATAAAGCCGCTTCTGCCGCGCGTCGAGGACGCCTTCCAGGTCTTCATGCGCGAGCTGCGCCCCTCGGACCTCGAAGGCTCGGCCGGCATGTACCGGCTGAAGGAGGAGCTGCTGCGCCGCGTCAACGTCACGGTCTATCCGGCCAAGATCGACGCCGTGCTGTTCAAGGAACTGCTGGTCCAGTGAGCGGGCTCCCCCGCCGCGAAAGACCGGCCCAAGCGATGGCAGACGCATGAGCAATGACGATCTCAACCGCGCAGGCGGCGCGCCCAAGGACGAGCCGCTGACCCCGGAGGGGATGGCGGCCGAATGGGCGACCATGCCCGATACGATGGAGGATGACGGCGAGCCGGAAGGCGGTACCGACCGCCTGATGTCGCAAGAAGAAATCGACACGATGCTCGGTTTCTCCGCCGGCGACGACAGGGATGCCCGCAACGGCATCCAGGCGATCGTCGATTCAGGCTCGGTCTCCTACGAACGCCTGCCGATGCTCGAGATCATCTTCGAGCGACTGGTGCGCCTGCTCTCCACCAGCCTGCGCAACTTCTTCACCGACAATGTCGAGGTCTCGCTTGAGAGCATCCGCTCGGTGCGCTTCGGCGACTACATCAACTCGATCTCGCTGCCCTCGATGCTCTCCGTCTTCAAGGCGGAAGAATGGGACAATTTCGGCCTGATCACGATCGACTCGTCGCTGATCTATTCGGTCCTCGACACGATGTTCGGCGGCAAGCGCGGCCAGCCCGCGCCGCGCATCGACGGCCGTCCCTTCACCTCGATCGAGATCAACATGCTCAAGCGCGTCATCGCGCTGATCCTGAGCGACGCCGAGGCCGCCTTCCATCCGCTCTCGCCGGTGAGGTTCACGGTCGACAGAATCGAGTCCAATCCGCGCTTCGTCTCGATCTCGCGGCCGGCCAATGCCGCCATCCGCGTCGAACTGCGCTTCGACATGGAGGGGCGCGGCGGCTCGCTGCACATGCTCCTCCCCTATGCGACGATCGAGCCGATCCGTGAATTGCTGCTCGAAAGCTTCATGGGCGAGAAGCTCGGCCGCGATCCGATCTGGGAGAACCATCTCGCGACCGAAGTCTGGCAGACCGACGTCGCGGTCAAATGCGTGCTGCACGAGACCCAGATGCCGCTCAAGCGCGTCATGAAGCTCGAGATCGGCGACACGCTGATGTTCGATTCGCGCCCTGATTCAGTCGTCTCGCTGCGCTGCGGCGACTTCATGGTCAGCGAAGGCCGGATAGGCCGGGTCGACGACAAGATCGCCGTTCAGGTCGTCAGCCCGCTGCGCCGCTCCAAGACCACCATCGCCGTCTTCGATACCGCCACGCCCCATGGTCTACCCTCCTGATGCACAAGGCTGCCGACGCATGACCATCACCCTCATCGCCGATGCCCTGGTCGCGAGCCTGCTCGTCGCGACGATCATCACCTGCTACATCCTCGCCAAGCGGATCGAGCGGCTGAAATCGGATGAATCCTCGATGCGCCAGACCATCGGCGCGCTGATCACCGCCACCGACACCGCCGAACGCGCCATCGCCGGCCTGAAGCTGACGCTGGGCGACTGCGACCGCACGCTCGCCGAGCGGCTGCGCACCGCCGAGCGCTACGCGGCCGATCTCGCAGCTCAGGTCGAGGCCGGCCAGAGCGTGATGGAGCGCATCACCCAGATCGTCAGCGCCGCCACGCTCGTGACGCAGAAGCCGGCGCAGGAAGCCGCCAAGGTCTCGACCGAGCCGACCCCGATCTCGCGCATGACCAGCGCCGCGCAGTCGGCCGCCGCGATCCGCGCCCGCGCCGCCCGCCGCCTGGAGGAGCAGGCTGCGTGATCGAACGGCCCCGCCTCATCCCGGCTGTGATCCTCGGCGCCATGAGCCTCCTGGCGCTGAAGCTGCTCGCCTGGACGTCGGAGCCCTATCCCGGCAGAATTCCTGCCAGCGGCCCTGTTCTGGCCGCACGCGCCGCGCCGGCACCGCAGCCGGAAAAATGGGCTTTCGCCAAGGTCATCGCACGCGCCCACGCCCCGGACACCTTTATGGATCCGGAGACCACGGGATCCAATCCCGCCCCCGAACCCAAGAAGGAACACGAGAAGGGGGAAGCAGAGGCCAAGGCCGAAGCGGCTCGCGCCGCCAACCCGCTGAACAAGGCCGGCGTCATCAACGGCACGGCCGCGCCGGTCTCGCCGGGCGAACGCGCGGTGCTCGAACGCCTCGGCGAGCGGCGCGACGAGATCGACGCCAGGATGCGCGAACTCGAGATGCGCGAACGCCTGCTCGACAGTGCGGAGAAGAAGCTCGACGGTCGCGTCGGCGACCTGAAAGCGCTGGAGGAGAAGGTCGAGGGTCCCAAGGCCCGCGGCAACGAGGACGAGACCAAGGCCGTCAAGAATCTGGTCATCATGTATGAAGCGATGAAGCCCAAGGAGGCCGCGCGCGTCTTCGACCGGCTCGGGCTCGATGTCCTGGTGCCGGTCGTACAGCAGATGAACCCGCGCAAGATGTCCGAGGTGCTGGCGGCGATGTCGCCCGAACGCGCCGAGAAGCTGACCGTCGCGCTGGCCACGACCGCGCGCGGTCCCGGCATCGAGCGCGCAGCCGCCGACCTCGCCCCTCTCGGCGGCAACGAACTTCAGGCGATCACGCCCTCCCCGCGCCGTTGAGCCGCCCCCGCCGGTCGAACCACCCTTAACCCGGCATTATCCTTGCCCCGCTAGCGTACCCATGGCGGGAGCGACCGTAAGTGCTCGCCGTCGTCGTCGCGTCGCGTGAGTGTCTCGGTTTGCGTATCCCGCGTTCCCTAGCCGTCGGTATCGGAATGGCCGCGCTCTGCGTCGCCGCCGGGCTCGGCGACGCCTGGGCGGCAAGCGCCATGCTTCGCGGCGAGACGATGCCGGCCGGCTTCGGCCGTCTCGCGCTGAGTTTCGACGAGGCGACGCCGATGCGGATCCGCGTCTCCAATGGCATCCTGGTCGTCGCCTTCGGCGCGCCGGTCACGCTCGATGTCGGCAAGATCGCCCGCGATCTGCCCGACTACATCTCGGTCGCCCGTGTCGATCCCGATGGCCGCGGTATGCGCTTCGCCCTGTCGCGGCCCTACCGCGCCAATCTGATCGAAGCCGGCGACAAGGCCTTCATCGACCTTCTGCCAGAAAGCTGGACCGGCCTGCTGCCCGGCCCCCCGCCGGAGGTGATCACTGCGCTCGCCGAGCGGCTCCGCGTTGCGGAACTGCGCGCCCGCGATGCCGACCGCAGGCCGCAGGCTCCGCTCCCGCCTCTGACGCTGCGTTCGGCCAAACTGCCGACGCTGGAGCGCCTGATCTTCCAGACGCCGGCCGATACGACCGTTAAGCCCGAGCTGGCCGACGGCACCCTCAAGCTGACCTTCGACCGGCCGCTTCCGGTCGAGACGGGTTCGATCCGCCCGTCGCTGCCCGACGGCGTTCGCCTCGTCGCGCAGGATACGACTGCCGATACGACGCAGCTGACCCTGTCCGTGCCCAAGGACTGGCTGGTCCGGAGCTTCCGCGAAGACGACGGCCTGATCGTCGATCTGCTGCGTCCCATCAAACCGGCGGCCGTCACCATCACCAGCCTCCAGAACCCGCCTGGCGAAGGCCCCAGGCCCGCGAGCGCGGAAGCGGCGAGGCCGGCCGGCGCCCCCGAGAGGGCGGCGTCCGCCGACAAGCCGATCGTCGCCCTGGCCGTATCGACGCCGTCAGCCCCACCGCCGCCGGTGATCGACCCGACGCCGCAGACCGTGAAGATCCAGGCAGTTGCCGGCGCGCAGGGCAGCCGCCTCGATTTCCGCTTTCCGAGACCGACAGGCGCCGCGGCCTTCGTCGATGCCGGCCTCGTAACCCTTGTCTTCGACACCCGCGACACCATCGATCCGGCCAGCTTCAAGGGCCTGCTGCCGCAACTCGTCGAGCACGCCACCGTGACCCGCGAAGCCAAGGTCACGCTGGTCAGGCTGCGGCTCGCGACCCAGCAGCTGGTGCAACTGGTCGATGACGGCCCGACATGGTCGCTGGCGCTGGGCGAACAGGCGCGCAAGCCCGCCGAGCCGATGGCGCCGAGGCGCACCATGGACGACGGCGGCCAGACCGTCGTCGCCGTACCGCTGCCGGGAATGACCGGCGTCCATTGGCTCGAGGCCGGACCGAGCGGACTGCCCATGGCGGTGGCGACGGCGTTCGGGCCGACGCGGGCGATGACGAAGCCGTTCCAGTTCGTCGAGTTCGGCCTGATCCAGACCGCGCACGGCCTCGCCGTCACCCCGCGCGCCGACGACATCGTCGTTCGGGCCGGCACCAATCAGGCGTTGATCGGGCGTTCCGGCGGGTTGACCGTGACGCCCGATCTCGTCGCCAAGGTCGAGGAAGACGGCGACAAGCCGGCCGAGAAGCTCCCGCCGCTTCTCGATGTCGATCTCTGGGCAAAACTGCGCGAGGGGCCGGTGCGTGAAGGCGCGCGCGCCTTGCTGCGCGACGTCGCCGACGCCTCGCGCGGCCGTAAATCCGAAGCTCGGCTCGCTCTGGCGCGCTTTTACGCCGCCAACGGCATGATGCCCGAGGCTGCCGGCCCGCTGGCGGTTTTGATGGCCGAGGACCCGGCCATGCGCGGTCATCGCGAGGCCCTGTTCCTGAAAGGCGCGATCGCGGCCCGGATGCACCGCGACCAGGAAGCGATCGCCGGTTTCAACGCCGCCCCGATCAAGGACGATCCCGAGACCGGCTTGTGGCGCGCGGTGGTCGATCAGCGGCTCGGACGGGCGGCGGCCGCCATGCTCGGCTTCCGCCGGGCCGAGCCGATCCTCGACCGCTATCCCAGGGACATCCAGTCGCGCTTCCGGGTCGCGATGGCGCGTGCCGCGCTCGCCACGCAGGACATGACCGTCGCGGTAAAGCAGATCGAGATGCTGGGCGAACTGCCTGCCGGCAGCGTCGATGCCGACGAGCTCGCCCTGCTGCGCGCCATGCTCGACGATGCCAGCGGCCGGCCGGAGGCGGCGATGAACGGCTACAAGCCGCTCTTCGACGTGAAGAACCGGCCCGTCGCCGCCGAAGCGCAGCTGCGCGCAGTCAGGATGGCACAAGCCGAGAAGCGCCAGGACCTTTCGCCGGAGGAGCAGATAGCGCGGCTGGAGACCGTTTCGGTCATCTGGCGCGGCGGCGATCTCGAAATCGAGGCGCTGTCGGAGCTGTCGCGTCTTTATGCCGACAATCAGCGCTGGCGCGACGCCTTCACGATCGCAAGGCGCGCCAACGAGAACTATCCCGACAATCCGCTGACCCGGCGGATGCATGACGAGACCGCGCAGCGCTTCGCCGAGCTGTTCAGCGGTCGCGGCAGCGAGCAATTGCCGCGGGTCGAGGCGCTGGCGCTGTTCTACGACTTCAAGGAATTCCTGCCGGTCGGGCGGCGTGGTGACGAGATCACCCGCCTGCTCGCAGACCGGCTGGTCGAGCTCGACCTGCTCGACCAGGCAAGCGAAATCCTGCGCTACCAGATGGACCGGCGCCTGAGCGGGGCCGCACGCTCGACGGTCGCCGCACGGCTGGCGATGATCGCCCTGATGAACGGCAAGCCGGCCGAGGCCCTGCGCGCGCTCGTCTCGACCAGGCTCGTCGAACTGCCCGGCGACGTGAACCGCGCCCGCCTCCTGCTCGAAGCGAAGGCCCTCTCGGACCTCTCGCGGACCGATCAGGCGCTCGAACTGCTCGAGGCCGAGCGCGGCACCGAGGTCGACCGCCTGCGGGCCGACGTCTTCTGGACCGGCCGCCGCTGGCGCGAGGCGGGCGAGGCCCATGAACGGATGCTCGGCGAAAGCTGGCGCGGCGCCGCTGCACTGACCGAGAGTGAACGCGCCGACGTCATGCGCGCCGCGATCTCCTATGTCATGGCCAGCGAAGCCCTTTCGCTCGACCGATTGCGTGCGAAATTCGCCGGCAAGATGGCCGAGAGCAGCGATGCGCGGACCTTCGCCTTCGTCACCGGCGCCAACCGGGCCAAACCCGCCGACATCCGCGAGATGGCCCGCACGGCGGCTGGCGCCGACACGCTGTCGGATTTCCTGAAAGCCTATCGCGAACGCTATCCGGCCTATGCGACGACGGTGCGCCAGCGGCCGAGGCCGGGCAGCACGGCAGCTCCTGCCGAGGGCGAGACCGGAGCGGCCGCTCCGTCTCCAGCGGCGCCTGCTCCAGCGCGCGGCTGATCTTCAGACCCCGTAGCTCTTCACCAGCGAGCCTGCCACCAGCCCCCAGCCGTCGACCAGCACGAAGAAGATCAGCTTGAACGGCAGCGCCACCGTGACCGGCGGCAGCATCATCATGCCCACCGACATCAGGATCGAGGCGACGACGAGGTCGATGATCAGGAACGGCACGAACAGCAGGAAGCCGATCTCGAAGGCGCGCCTCAGCTCCGAGATCATGAAGGCAGGCACCAAAATCTGGATCTGGACGTCCTGCGGTGTCGCCGGCACCGGCTCGCGCGACATCTCCATGAACAGCTGCAGATCCTTCTCGCGGACATGGCGCAGCATGAACGTCTTGAACGGCACGACGCCGCGATTATAGGCCTCCTGCGGCTGGATCTGCCCGGCGACCAGCGGCTCGATCGCCGCCGAATAGGCCTCACGCAGTGTCGGCGCCATGACGAAGCCGGTCAGGAACAGGGCAAGCCCGACGATCACGGCATTGGGCGGCGCGGTCTGCGTGCCCAGCGCCGAGCGCAGCAGCGACAGCACCACCGCGATCCGCGTAAACGACGTCACCATGATCAGGATCGACGGCGCCAGCGACAAAACCGTAATGATCGCGACGAGTTGCAGCGCCCGCTCGGCGACGCCCCCGCCCTGCCCGAGATCGAGCGACAGCGTCTGCGCGGAGGCAAGATCGGCCAGCAAGACGGAGATCGCCAGGCCGGTGATGACCGCGCGGCGGCCCTGCCGCCATCTCGCAACGATATTGGCCAGGATCACGCGCTGCCGCCATTGCCGCCCGACTCACCTGATCGGGCGCGCTCACGCTAAGGCCGGCCTTCTCCCCTCCGCAACCGCATCGCTGGAATAGGCGCACGCGGACGCCGACAATCCTGTTGATCGACGCGGGCTGGCGGTTTCGCTGCCGCCCGTCACGGACAATGCCGTCATTCCGGGCGCAGCGAAGCGGAGACCCGGAATCCATCACAGGGCGCCGACAGTGCCTTACGATGGATTCCGGATCGGCGCTGCGATGCGACGTGTCCGGAATGACGCCTTGTGTGGTTGTGACCGGCCGAAAAAAGGACGGTCAGGGCCTGCTCTTCGGCTCGCGCCCCAGCAGCCGCGCGAATTCGGCCTCGATCGCATCGACGGAGAACGGGTCGATCGGTGCCGGCTCCGGCTTCTCGGGTGCCGGTTCGTCGGGCTTATGTTCGGCGACGTCAGCGTCCGCCTCTGGCTCGCGCGCCTCGGATTTCGCCTGGGCCAGCTCCTCCCGCGAAGGCTGGTCCGGCTCCTGCATCGGTGACGGCTGCGGCTCGAACAGCGTGTCGTTCTCGACCGGCTCGGGCTCGATGGCCTCCGGCTCTTCGTCGACGGCAGGTGTCTCCGGCTCGGATTCGACCGTCGCAATCGGTTCCGGCTCCGGTTCCGGCATCGAAACCTCCGGCGCGACGAAGACTGGCTGCGGCGGCACGACGGGCTCTGGCAAGGCCGGCGGCCTCGGGCTCACGCGCTCCGGCTTGAGACCCAGCGCCATTTCCAGCTCCGCCTCCACATCGGCGGGGGTCGCGATCGGCCTGGCCATCGCCAAGGGCGGCGGCGGCATGGCGATTGGCGCGGCGATCTCGGCGGGCTCCATCGAAACGGGCGCGGGCTTGACCATCTCCTGCGGCACGACCGGCGCATTCGCCGGGCGGACGGCCGAGAACGGGCGTTTCAGAGCCTCCTCCAGCTGCCGGGTCATGTCGTCGAGTTCGCCGACGCTGGCGGCCGGCGCTGGCGAAGGCTCGCGGGCGAAGCTCGGGACCTGGGCGGCGGGCGCCGTGGCCTGGCTAGCCGCCTGCGCTGCACCAAGCGCGACTGCCACGGCCGGGGCCACGCTCGCGACCGTAATCTCGGGCTGGGACTGGACCGGACGTGGCGGCGGTGTCGGCGAAGATAACGGCAACTCCGGCTCGGCCACCGCGACCGGGGCCGGCGGCGACGCGCGGCGTGGTTCATCGACCGGCTCTCCGCGAGCGATGTCGAGACCCGGCAGGGGATCGAACGCCATCGGCCGCTCGGTAGCCTGGCCCTCCGGCGGCAGCGGCATGTTCGTCCGGCCGCCGCTGCGCACGATATTGGTTTCGACGACCACATCGGACGCGCCGCCGATCATGATCAGGTGCTCGACATTGTCGCGGCGGATCAGAATGAGCTGGCGCTGGCGGTCGAGGTCATGCGTATCGACCACGCCGAGCCGGGGTTGGCGCGCGCGCCCGCCGCCCTGCCCCTTCATCCGCAGCCGCCCGCCCTTGATCTGGCGCACGAAGAGCCCGAGCAGGATGAGAAGCACCAGGATGACCACCGAGGCGATTATCACCTTCTGCGCGGTCGGGAGATCGAAGCCTAACAATGTCTGCAAGGTTTGCCTCATGGAGCAACGCGGAGCCCTTGGCGGGCGATGCTTCCGCTCAAGGCTAACCCGACGGCTATAACATAGCGTCGCTATCATCGGGAAACATGGTGAACATGTGGTTAACCGCTTTCTCCAAACCCTCGGATCTTAACCGTCCGTTAACCCTGCACCCGGCAATATTTGCCCGGTAGACCCGTATCGCCCGCTTCCTCGCAGCTTCAGCGGAGATCGCGGACAGGGTCGCAGAAACGGGACGAAAGCCATGTCTGACAATGCCTTGGGCAGCGGCGGCAACCTGATGAACGCGCTGAAGGCGCGGATGCACTTCCACGAGGCGCGCCAGAAGGTACTGGCCGAGAACGTCGCCAACGCCGACAGCCCCGGCTTCCGCCCGGTCGATCTGAAGGCGCCGGTTGCCGGCCGCGCCTTGCCGCAGGCCGTCGTGCTGGCCCAGACGACAGCCGGCCATATGGGCGGTTCGGGCCCGGCCGGCAGCGGCTTCGACGACACCAAGGCGAAGCGCTTCGAGACCACGCCGAGCGGCAACGCCGTCAATCTCGAGGACGAGATGATGAAGGTCGCGCGCAACCAGGGCGACTTCCAGCTCGCCGCCTCGCTCTACAGCAAGGGTCTCGGCCTGATGAAGATCGCCATCGGCAAGGGCCGCTGAGCCGCCACGCGAAAAGGGACGAGGATCATGGATCTGCTCAAGAGCATCGCGGTCGCGACATCGGGCCTGCGCAGCCAGTCCGGCCGGATGCGCATCATCGCCGAGAACCTGGCCAATGCGGATTCGGGGCCCGACAAGGCCGGCGCCGAGCCCTATCGCCGCAAGGTCGCCACCTTCCAGCGCAAGCTCGACCGCGAACTGGAGGCTCAGGTCGTCGATGTCGGCCGCGTCCAGCGCGACCAGAGCGCCTTCCGCTCCAAATACGACCCCGGCCACCCAGCCGCCGACGCCGCCGGCAACGTCTCGATGCCCAACGTCAACTCGCTGGTCGAGACGATGGACATGCGCGAGGCCCAGCGCAGCTACGAAGCCAACCTCAACGTGATCTCCTCCACGCGCCGGATGATCCAGCGCACCATCGACATCCTGCGCGTCTGATCGCGCGGCTCGGAACGGGACGACACGCCATGGCCACACCCAGCTTCGCCGCCGGCGCCTATGCCTCGATCCAGGGGATGGGCGCGGGCAACCTGATGCGCAAGCCGCTCGCCGCGGCGACCGGCACGGGCGCCGGCACGCCCGATTTCGGCGCGATGATCGGCAAGGCGCTGGAGGCGACGGCCGACACCGGCCGCAAGGCCGACACGCAGACGGCCAACGTCGCCGCCGGCCGTTCCGACGTCGTCGACGTGGTAACCGCAGTCGCCGAGAGCGAGGCCGCGATCGAAACGCTGGTCGCCGTCCGCGACCGCGTCATCGCGGCCTATGAAGAAATCATGCGGATGCCGGTCTGACCGACCGCGATTCAGGATCTGATCAATGACCTCCGGAGCCATCCTCGACGTCGCCCGCGACGGCATCGTCGTCTTCCTCAAGGCCGGCGGGCCGCTGATGATGGTCGCGCTCGCCGTCGGCCTCGCCGTCTCGCTCGTCCAGGCACTGACCCAGATCCAGGAGCAGACACTGGTCTTCGTGCCCAAGATCGTCGCGGTCTTCGCAGCCATGCTGCTGTTTCTGCCATTCATGGGCGACGCGCTGGCGGGTTATATGGGGCGGGTCGCCGTCCGAATCGCCACGGGCGAATGATCCTGCCGCTGCCGCATCGCGCCATGCTCGTCCATGCGCAGCCCGGCCGGCATCATGATTGGCGCGGAAGTCCCGACCGGCCGATGCAGCTTGCGATCCTGCCCGAGATCAGCGCCATCTTCGTGCTCGTCTTCGCGCGCGTCGGCACCATGGTCATGCTGATGCCGGGCATCGGCGAGCGCTTCATCTTCTCGCGCGGCCGGCTCTCGCTCGCCTTCTTCATCGCCCTGATGCTGATGCCGATGGCCCGCCCGCTGCTGAGCGTTCCCGCAGACGTACCCTCGCTCGTCGGGCTGCTGATCCGCGAGATCCTGATCGGGCTGATCATCGGCTTCTGCGCCAGGCTCGTCATGGCCGCCTTGCAGACGGCTGGAACCATCGTCGCCCAGACCATGGGACTGGGCTTCGCCATGACGGTCGATCCGACCGGCGGTCTGCAGAACCCCTCGATCGGCAACCTGCTGACCATGCTCGGCATCACGCTGGTCCTGACCTCGGACCTGCACCACGTCGCCATCGTCGCGATCCATGAAAGCTACCGCCTGCTGCCGCCCGGAGGTTTCCCGGCGATGGACGACGTCATGGGCCTGGCGGTCAAGGCGACGGCCCAGGGCTTCTCGCTCGCGGTCCAGATCGCGGCGCCCTTTATCGTCTTCGGCCTGCTGTTCAATCTAGGCCTGGGGGTGCTGGCGCGGATGATGCCGCAGCTCCAGGTCTTCTTCCTAGCCGTGCCGGCCTCGATCCTGGGCGGCATGCTCGTGCTGCTCGCCGTCGTCGGCGTGATGATGAGCGTCTTTATCGACCAACTCGGCGATTTCCTGCGCCAACTCTCGGGCAACTGAGGCAGCGATGTCCGAACAGCCGGAGAACGACGACAGAACAGAAGACCCGACCCAGCGCAAGCTGGAGCAGGCGATCGAAAAGGGCGACGTCGCCAAATCCCAGGAAATCGGCACCTTCTTCGTGCTCTGCGGTTTCACGCTGGCTTTGCTCGTCGCCGCCGGCTGGTCGGCGCGCGATGCGGCATTGTCGTTGCGCAGTTTCCTGATGAACGCTCATCAGGTGCCCTCCGACGGCGCCGCCTTCTTCAACGTCACGAAGCAGGGCGTGATGACAGGCTTTGCGGCATTGGGAATGCCCTTCGCCTTCATCCTGGTCGCGGCTTTGGCCGGCGCTTTGATCCAGCACAAGCCGCTCTGGACCTTCGAGCCGATGATGCCGAAATTCGACCGCATCTCGCCGATGGCCGGCGCCAAGCGGATGTTCGGCAAGGACGCCTGGGTCAATTTCGCAAAAGGCCTCGCCAAGACCGGCCTCGTCGGCGTCGTCCTCTGGATCACGCTCTGGAACGAGCACGACCGGCTCGAAGCCTTCGCCCAGATGGACGTGACCGCGCTGCTCCCGGCGACACTGGCCCTGACGATCAAGCTGATGGCGAGCGCGCTTGCCCTCTTCGCGGTCATCGCCATCGGCGATTTCGGCTGGCAGCGCTACTCCTGGTATCAGCGCCAGAAGATGACCAAGCAGGAGCTCAAGGACGAGTACAAGAACTCGGAAGGCAATCCCGAGGTCAAGGCCAAGCTGCGCCAGATTCGCGCCAGCCGCGTCCGCAAGCGCATGATGGCCGCCGTCCCCAAAGCGACAGTCATCATTACCAACCCGACCCACTTCGCGGTCGCGCTGCGCTACGAGGCGGGCATGGCCGCGCCGCTCTGCCTCGCCAAGGGCGTCGATGCGGTGGCCCTGAAAATCCGCGAGGTCGCCGGCGAGCACGAGGTCCCGATCGTCGAGAACCCGCCTTTGGCGCGCGCGCTCTACGCCACTGTCGAGATCGACGATGAAATTCCTGTCGAACACTATCAGGCTGTCGCAGAAGTCATCGGTTACGTCTTGCGCCTGAAGGGCCGGCGCGCCTAACTCGCGCGACAGGCGCGGCGCGCGCGGGCGGCGGGCCCGGCGATTCGGCATCAGCGAAACGGACCCCACCGCAATGAGCGGAACCACGGCGACCACGGCCATCGACCGCTCTGACAAGCCGGGCCATATCGGCATCATCCTGCTGGTCGCGAGCGTGCTGGTCGGGGCCGCGATCGCGCTCGGCTTTCTCGCCAACGAATGGGCGCAGCCGCTGATCCTCGGCCTGCTCGCCTTGCTGTCCGTCATCGGCGTCTTCGGTCTCTTCGCCTTCGCGATCGGTCTCGTTCAGTTCTCCGGACGCGCCGCCCGCAACGACCTGACCAAGACGATCGTCGACAGCGCCGATGACGGCGTTGTCGTCACCGAAGGCGAGAGCCGGATCGTCTATGCCAACGAGGCCTATCTGACGCTCGCCGGGGCCCGCGGCGCCACCGACATCCGCCCGGTCGAGCGGCTCTTCACCGGCAGCGCCGACGTTTCGGAGGTGATCTACCGCCTCGCCACCGCCGCCCGCGAGAACCGCCGGCTCGCCGAGGAGATCCGCCTCGACCCGGGTCTGAGCGGGCGCGGTGGCGTCGGCTGGTATCGCGTCCGCGTCTCGCCGCTGCGCCGGGATGGTAAGCCGGCCACACTGTGGACCGTCACGGATGTGACGCCCGAGCGCGAGCGCCAGGAGAACGCCTTCCAGGAACTGCAGCACGCGATCGATTATCTCGACCACGCGCCCGCCGGCTTCCTCTCGATCGATGCCGATGGCGAGGTCTCCTATCTCAACGCCACGCTGTCGGGCTGGCTCGATTTCGATCTCGCCCGCTTCGGCTCGGGCGGCCTGCATCTCGACGACATCGCCACCCCGAGCGCGGCAGCCCTCCTGCAGGCGATCCATGGCCAGCCGAGCGATGTCCGCATCGAGGTTCTCGACGTCGATCTGAAGCGCCGCAACGGCGCCCCCGTGCCGGTCCGCCTGCACCATCAGGTCGCCTTCGGCAGCGACGGCCGCGCCGGCCCCTCGCGCACGCTGGTGCTGAACCGGACTTCGGGCGAGGCCGGCTCCGACGGTCGCAGCGATGCCGAGGTTCGCTTCGCCCGCTTCTTCCACTCGACTCCGATGGCGATCGCCACGGTCGATCGCACGGGTGCGATCCTGCGCTCCAACGCCGCCTTCACCCGGCTGACGCAAGGCACGCGGCAGCCCGCCACCATCCAGGACCTCGTCATGCCGGGCGGCGAGCTCGACCGGGCCTTGGCAAAGGCGGTCGAGGGTGGCGGCGAACTCGCCCCGCTCGACGTCACCCTGATGGGCGAGGAAGGCCGCTCCGCCAGGCTCTATCTTTCGCCGGTCGCCGCGACCGAGGACGGCGACGGCGAGCGTGCCATCGTCTACGCGCTGGAGACCACCTCCGAGCGCAAGCTCAAGGATAATATCGACCAGGCCCAGAAGATGCAGGCTGTCGGCCAGCTCGCCGGCGGCATCGCGCACGACTTTAACAACGTGCTGCAGGTCATCATCAACGCCTCGGAGTTCCTGCTGGCGAGCCACAAGCCGACCGACCCGTCCTTCCCCGACATCATGCAGATCAAGCAGAACGCCTACCGCGCCGCGGCACTGGTGCGGCAGTTGCTGGCCTTCTCGCGCCGCCAGACTTTGCGCCCGCAGGTGCTGGAACTCGGCGACGTGCTGTCGGACCTCTCGCTGATGCTGAAGCGCGTCGTCGCCGACAAGGTCGCGCTCGACGTGCGCCAGGGCCGCGACCTCTGGCCGGTCAAGGCCGATCTCGGCCAGCTCGAACAGGTCATCGTCAACCTCGCGGTCAACGCCCGCGACGCCATGCCCGATGGCGGCAAGCTGACCGTGCGCACCCGCAATGTCGCGACCGAGGACTGCGCGAGCTTCGGCCACGCCGCCCTGCCCGCCGACGACTATGTCCTGCTCGAGGTCGAGGACTCAGGCACCGGCATCGCGCCGGAGCATCTCGACAAGATCTTCGAGCCCTTCTTCACCACCAAGGAGGTCGGCAAGGGCACCGGCTTAGGCCTCTCCATGGTCTACGGCATCGTCAAGCAGACCGGCGGTTTCGTCTTCTGCGACTCGGTCGTCGGCCGGGGCACGGCCTTCCGCATCTTCCTTCCGCGCCATATTCCCAGCGAGGAGGAGATCGCCGCCGAGGCGGCCGCCAAGGAAGCCCCAAAGAAGCTCGCCGCCGACCATACCGGCGCCGGCGTCATCCTGCTGGTCGAGGACGAGGACGCCGTGCGCGCGCTGAACGCCCGCATGCTGGTCTCGCGCGGCTACACCGTCCACGAGGCAGCCTCCGGCGTCGAGGCGCTCGACATCTTCATCAAAGCCGATGGCAAGATCGACCTCGTCGTCTCCGACGTGGTGATGCCCGAGATGGACGGCCCGACGCTGCTGGGCGAACTGCGCCAGCGTAACCCGGCGACCAAGGTCGTCTTCGTCTCCGGCTACGCCGAGGAGGCCTTCCGCAAGAACCTGCCCGACGGCGAGGATTTCCAGTTCCTGCCGAAGCCGTTCACGATGAAGCAGCTGGTGGAGACCGTGAAGGCGGCGATGGCGTAAACGGCCGCCGTCATTCTCGGGCGGAGCGGAGCGCAGACCCGAGAATCTCTTGCAGGAGATGGTCGGGTCGAGCCCGACCATGACGCGCGCAGATCACTCCGCGGCCGCCACCACGATCGTCTTGCGCTCTCGTTCTCCGACAGCTGCCCCATCCCCAGCAGCAACAACGGTCAGCCCGGGCACGATGGATGTGAGAATGCCTCTTCCCGCTCCTGACATCTCCTGTCAGCAGACAAGCTGCGGAGCTTGATGAGAACGAAAATAGAACTTGTCCCGCAGAACAAACCATGATCAATCTTCGCCATCGGCGCGGATTGAGATGTCCCCGCGCCCCTGCCATAAGGAGCGCGCACCGTGAATCAGGCTAACCTCAAGCTCGTGGAAGGCTCCTCGATGGACAAGGCCAAGGCGCTGGACGCAGCGCTCTCGCAGATCGAGCGCGCCTTCGGCAAGGGCTCGATCATGCGGCTGGGCAAGAACCAGCAGGCGATCGAGATCGAGACGATCTCCACCGGCTCGCTCGGGCTCGACATCGCGCTCGGCGTCGGCGGCCTGCCCAAGGGCCGCGTCATCGAGATTTACGGCCCCGAATCCTCCGGCAAGACTACTCTGGCACTGCACACCATCGCCGAGGCTCAGAAGAAGGGCGGCGTCTGCGCCTTCGTCGATGCCGAGCACGCGCTCGATCCGGTCTATGCCCGCAAGCTCGGCGTCAATCTCGACGACCTCCTGATTTCGCAGCCCGACACCGGCGAGCAGGCGCTGGAGATCACCGACACGCTGGTCCGCTCCGGCGCGATCGACGTTCTAGTCATCGATTCGGTCGCGGCGCTGACGCCGCGTGCGGAAATCGAGGGCGAGATGGGCGACGTCCAGCCCGGCCTCCAGGCCCGCCTGATGAGCCAGGCCCTGCGCAAGCTGACCGCCTCGATCTCGCGCTCGAACTGCATGGTCATCTTCATCAACCAGATCCGCATGAAGATCGGCGTGATGTACGGCTCGCCGGAGACCACCACCGGCGGCAACGCGCTGAAGTTCTACGCCTCGGTCCGGCTCGACATCCGCCGCATCTCGACGCTGAAGGACCGCGAGGAAGCGACCGGCAATCAGGTCCGCGTCAAGGTCGTCAAGAACAAGGTCGCGCCGCCCTTCAAGCAGGTCGAGTTCGACATCATGTTCGGCGAGGGCATCTCGAAGGTCGGCGAACTGGTCGATCTCGGCGTCAAGGCCGGCATGGTCGAGAAATCCGGCGCCTGGTTCTCCTTCGACAGCGTGCGCCTCGGCCAGGGCCGCGAGAACGCCAAGGCCTTCCTCAAGGCCAATCCCGAGATGGCCGCCAAGATCGAGGCGACGATCCGCCAGAACTCCGGTCTCGTCGCCGAGCGCATCCTCGACGAGGCGACGCCGACCGACGACGATCTCGACGAAGGCATGGCCTGAGCCGCTCGCGAGTTCGGCTACAATCACGGGCGGCGCTTTGGCGCCGCCCGTTTTCGTTTGGACCCCAACACCTTGCGTCGAGCTTTCTGGACAGGCGATGAGCGCCTGACTAGAACCGGTCTCCCCGCCGGGTTTCCCGGCCCCAGACCCCAAGACCAGAGCGCAGACTGCGATGAGCGGCGTCAATCAGATCCGGTCCACCTTCCTGGACTACTTCAAGAGCAACGGCCACGAGATCGTGCCGTCGAGCCCGCTCGTGCCGCGCAACGATCCGACCCTGATGTTCGCCAATTCGGGCATGGTCCAGTTCAAGAACGTCTTCACCGGCCAGGAGAAGCGGCCCTATTCACGCGCCACGACCGCGCAGAAATGCGTCCGCGCCGGCGGCAAGCACAACGACCTCGACAATGTCGGCTACACCGCCCGCCACCACACCTTCTTCGAGATGCTGGGCAACTTCTCCTTCGGCGATTATTTCAAGGAGCAGGCGATCACCCACGCCTGGACCCTGGTCACGCGCGAATACGGCCTGCCCAAGGACAAGCTCACCGTCACGGTCTATTCCGAGGACGACGAGGCGCACGCGCTCTGGAAGAAGATCGCCGGCCTGTCGGACGACAAGATCATCCGCATTTCCACATCGGACAATTTCTGGCGCATGGGCGACACCGGCCCCTGCGGCCCCTGCTCGGAAATTTTCTACGACCATGGCGACCACATCCCCGGCGGCCCCCCGGGCTCGCCCGACGAGGATGGCGACCGCTTCATCGAGATCTGGAATCTCGTCTTCATGCAGTATGAAGAGGCGGCCGGCGGCGTTCGCACCGATCTGCCGCGCCCCTCGATCGACACCGGCATGGGGCTCGAGCGCATCGCCGCCGTGCTCCAGGGCACGCATGACAACTATTCGATCGACCTGTTCGCGGCGCTGATCCGCGCCATCGCCGAGCTGACCTCGGTCGCCTCCGACGGGCCGATGAAGGCAAGCCATCGCGTTATCGCCGACCATCTGCGCTGCTCCGCCTTCCTGATCGCCGACGGCGTGCTGCCCTCCAACGAGGGCCGCGGCTATGTGCTGCGCCGGATCATGCGCCGCGGGATGCGCCATGCGCAGCTGCTCGGTGCCAAGGATCCGCTGCTGCACCGGCTCGTCCCCGTCCTGACCCGCGAGATGGGTCAGGCCTATCCCGAACTGCTGCGCGCCGAGGCCCTGATCACGGAAACCCTTCAGCTCGAGGAAGCGCGGTTCCGCACCACGCTGGCGCGCGGCCTGTCGCTGCTGGACGATGCCGCCAAGGATCTGGTCTCGGGCCAGAGCCTGAAGGGCGACGTCGCCTTCACGCTCTACGACACCTACGGCTTTCCGCTCGACCTGACGCAGGATGCGCTGCGCGCGCGCGGCGTCTCGGTCGACACGGACGGCTTCGACACCGCGATGCAACAGCAGAAGGCCAAGGCGCGCGCCGCCTGGGCCGGCACGGGCGAGGCGGCGACCGAAAAGCTCTGGTTCCCGCTGCGCGACCGCGTCGGCGCGACCGAATTCCTCGGCTACGATACCGAGACCGCGGAAGGCGTCGTCACCGCCCTGATCCGCGACAATGCCGAGGTCGAGAGCCTGCAGGCGGGCGAGAGCGGCTTCGCCATCGTCAACCAGACGCCGTTCTACGGCGAATCCGGCGGCCAGATCGGCGATACCGGCCTGCTCAAGGCACCCGGCGTCACGGTCGAGGTGACCGATGTCCAGAAGAAGCTCGGCGACGTCTTCGCCCATGCCGTCATCATCAAGGAAGGCGAACTCAAGCGCGGCCAACCGGTTGAACTGCTGGTCGATCACGCCCGCCGCACGGCCATCCGCGCCAACCACTCCGCCACCCATCTGCTGCATGAGGCGCTGCGGCTCGTGCTTGGCGACCATGTCGCGCAGAAGGGCTCGCTGGTCTCGCCCGATCGCCTGCGCTTCGACTTCTCGCATCCCAAGCCGATCTCCGACGAGGAATTGCGCGAGGTCGAGGAGATCGCCAACGCAATCGTACTGCGCAACGAGCCGGTGACGACCCGCTTGCTGAGCGTCGACGAGGCCATCGCGTCCGGCGCCCGCGCGCTGTTCGGCGAAAAATACGGCGACGAGGTTCGCGTCGTCGCGATGGGCACGAACCCGGCCGGCCGCGCCTTTTCGGTCGAGCTCTGCGGCGGCACCCATGCGACGCGGACCGGCGATATCGGCCTCGTCAGCGTGCTCGGTGAAAGCGCGGTCGCGGCCGGCGTGCGTCGTCTCGAGGCGATGACCGGAAACGGCGCCCGCCTGCGCCTCAATGCCGGGTCGCGCCTGCTGGACGGGCTCGCCAACCTGCTCAAGGTTCCGGCCTCCGAAGCCGGCAACCGGCTCACGGCGCTGATCGAGGAGCGCCGCAAGCTCGAGCGCGAGCTGTCGGACGCCCGCAAGAAGCTTGCAATGGGCGGTGGCGGTGCGGCGGAGGACCCGATCCAGGAGATCGTCGGCGTGAAGCTGCTCGCCCGCGCCGTTACCGGGGTCGAAATGAAGGACCTGAAGAGCTTGGTCGACGAGGCCAAGACCCGCATCGGCTCGGGCGTCGTTGCGATTGTCGGCGTTTCGGAAGACGGCAAGGCGGGAGTCGTCGTCGGCGTCACGCCGGACATGACCGAGCGTTTTGACGCGGTCTCGCTGGTGCGCGCCGCGTCCGAGCAGCTCGGCGGCAAGGGCGGCGGCGGTCGTCGCGACATGGCCCAGGCCGGCGGCCCCGACGGCGACAAGGCGCAGGCCGCCCTCGATGCCGTCGCCGCCGCGATGGGGTGACCGGACACGGAGGGCTCATGCACGCGCGACGCGGCGTCCTGATCGGCCTCGGATTGCTGGCCTCGACGCTGGCCGCCGCGCAGCCGCGCCCTGCCCGCCCCGCGTCCGGGCCCGGAATTTCGGCCTCGCAGCGCGCCATGGCCGGCTCGATGCTGAGTGTCTTCCTCAGCCGGGCCCCGGCCGGTGCGCGCCTCGCCATCGCCCGTCCGGCCGATCCCGCCGCTCTGGCGATCGTGGTGCTGGAGCCTGCTTCGACCGTGCCGACAATCCAGACGCCCGGGGAGCCCGGCCGTTACGAACTGCGCCTGACGGTGGACAGGGATGGCCAGCCTGTCATCCTGCTGCGCCAACCGCTGGAGACCACCATGCCGAGCGCGACGCTGGCGGCGCCCGCCCGAGCCGGCCGTTCCCAGACCTTCCCGGTCCGCGGCATCGGCCCCAATGGCGAGCGCGACCGCATCGTCATCGTGCCTACTGGGGCTGCGGTGGACGCGCCGGGCCCGTTCTTCCTACCGCACGAAAACGTCGAGGCGACGCTGGAAACCCCGGACCAGCCGGGCTCCTACGAACTGCGCTATGTGATGGACGCACCGCTGAGCGGCCGGCGTATTCTTGCCACCCGAACGCTGACGGTCGACTAAAATCCGGCGACACATGATGGCGTCGCAGCGCACGAAAAAGCCCGCCGAGTGCCGCTCGGCGGGCCTTCCCGTTGGCCGACGATCAGGCCGCCTTGGCGACCGCGACAGCCGCCGAATTGGCAGGGCCGCCGAGTTGCGTCAGCATCTTGTCGGTCTTGGTCTCTTCGGCCAAAGTCTCGTCGAGAAGCTTGACGGCATCCTTGTGGCCGAGCTGGGTGGCCCAGGCCTTCAGGGTGCCGTAGCGAGCCATCTCATAGTGCTCGACCGCCTGCGCCGAGGCGACGAGGCCGGCATCGAGTGCGGGACTGCCCTCATAATCCTCGATCACAGCCTCGCCCTCCTTCAGAATGCCGAGGATGGCATCGCAGGTCTTGGCACGCGGCGTCTTGCCGATCAGCTCGAAAACCTGGCTGAGACGCTCGACCTGTTCCTGGGTCTCGGTCTTGTGCGTCTCGAAGGCCTTCTTCAGCTCGGGCGACTTCGCCGCCTTTGCCATCTTGGGCAGCGCCTTCAGGATCTGCTTTTCGGCATAATAAACGTCCTTGAGCATGTCGTGAAACAGCTCGTCGAGCGGCTTGGAAGTCGTTGCCATGGGTTTTCTCCAGCAATGTGAACTCTTGGAGCCCCAACCGGCCACCGGCTGCCGTGTTCCGTTCTTGCAAAGATTTCTTGCAGAAACCGAGTACCGATTCATGCCGCTTGCATAGGCTGGCTGGTAATCAGCCAAGGCCGCGGGCCATGCGTAGGCCCTGAGAGTCGGTCCCGCTGGGATCCGAGTGCTCCAACGGCTTCCCTGGTCGTCCAGGGGCCGTCATTCCGGGCGCAGCGCAGCGGAGGCCCGGAATCTATTCCTGAACATCAAGGCCAGCGTTCCGGCATGGATTCCGGATCGGCGCCGCTGAAGCGGCTTGTCCGGAATGACAGTCCGATGGCGTGAAAGATGTGAGAAAGTCCTGAAATCAAATTTTTTCGGATCAGTCCTGAAGCCGCGCACCACCTCACCCACACTCATCAAAAAAGCCCGGCCATCACAGCCGGGCTTCATCATCGTTGTCAGACCGGGATCGCTCAGGCGGACATCGCCTTGCGCAGATTGTCGCTGACCTTCTCGAGGAAGCCCGTGGTCGAGAGCCACTTCTGTTCGGCGCCGACGAGCAGGGCCAGGTCCTTGGTCATGTCGCCGGCCTCGACCGTGTCGACCGTGACCTTCTCCAGCAGCTTGGCGAATTTGGCGAGTTCGGCATTGTCGTCGAGTTTGGCGCGATGCGTCAGGCCGCGCGTCCAGGCGAAGATGGAGGCGATCGAATTGGTCGAGGTCTCCTTGCCCTTCTGGTGCTCGCGGTAGTGGCGGGTCACCGTGCCATGAGCGGCTTCGGCCTCGACGGTTTTGCCGTCCGGCGTCATCAGCACCGAGGTCATCAGACCGAGCGAGCCGAAGCCCTGCGCCACGGTGTCAGACTGCACGTCGCCATCGTAGTTCTTGCAAGCCCAGACATAGCCGCCCGACCACTTCATCGCCGAGGCCACCATGTCGTCAATCAGGCGGTGCTCGTAGGTGATGCCGAGCTTGTCGAATTCGGCCTTAAACTCGGCCTGGTAGATCTCCTCGAAGATGTCCTTGAAGCGGCCGTCATAGACCTTGAGGATGGTGTTCTTGGTCGAGAGATAGACCGGGTATTTGCGGATCAGGCCGTAATTCAGCGAGGCGCGGGCGAAATCGCGGATCGAGTCGTCGAGATTGTACATCGCCATGGCGACGCCGGCCTCGGGAGCCTTGAACACCTCCTTCTCGATCACGGCGCCATCGTCGCCGACGAACTTGATCGAAAGCGTGCCCTTGCCGGGAAACTTGAAATCGGTCGCGCGGTACTGGTCGCCATAGGCGTGGCGGCCGATCACGATCGGCTGCGTCCAGCCGGGCACGAGGCGCGGGACGTTCTTGCAGATGATCGGCTCACGGAAGATCACGCCGCCGAGGATATTGCGGATCGTGCCGTTGGGCGACTTCCACATCGACTTGAGGTTGAATTCCTTCACGCGGCCTTCGTCGGGCGTGATCGTCGCGCATTTCACGGCGACGCCGTGCTTCTTGGTGGCGTTGGCGGCGTCGATCGTGATCTGGTCGTCGGTCGCATCGCGATTCTCGACCGAAAGGTCGTAATAGTCGAGTTCAAGGTCGAGATAGGGGAAGATCAGCGTGTCCTTGATCTTCTGCCAGATGATGCGGGTCATCTCGTCGCCGTCCATGTCGACGACGGGATTGGCGACCTTAATCTTGTTCATGTGAAACGACCCCTGATGCTGGCCAGACTGAAACGGCTCGCGCCTGCGGCAGGCACGCCGCAGGCGGTTGGCCGTGTCCTAGCGGGTTAGGGCCGCCGGGGGAAGCGCGGCTTTTGGGCAAGGCAGCGGCAAGCGCCACTCGTGTTGCACTGCCGCAAAAACGGCACCTTCGCCCTTCAGGGTCTGGCGCTCTCTGGTTTTGATCGGGAACATCTCTTGGATCGCTTTATTCCAGACGCCGCCCTGGCGCGCATCCGGCCGGCCTTCATCGGCTTGACCGTCTCCCTCGCCTGTTCGGCGGCCTCCGCGGAAGGCTCGACGGAAGCGGGCTATCGCGCACTCTGGCCGCTTCCCTCAGCGCCGCTGGAATCGGCCGAGGCCGCGTCCCAGGGAATGGCGACCGACGAGCTCGCGGCCTTGATCGAGGCCGGCCCGGAAGGGGATGCGGACGCGGCACTGTTCGCCCCGCTCCGGATGCCGCTGCCCGTGCAGGCGTCGAGAACGGGAACGCCCGATATCAGCCGCCCCCTGTCGCTGGGCGTCATCCGCAAGGGATTGTCCGCCCAGGGCCCGGCCACACTCGCCCCCTCCGAGCGCGCAGTCGGCGTCAAGCTCGGCACCGACGACGTGTTTGCCGTCACCACCCGGCTCGTGACGCCGGCGGATGGCGCCTCGTCCGATGCGCGCATCGACTGGCGGCTGGCGCGCCCGGTCGCGCCTCACCAGCCAGGCTTCATCTGGACCGTCGCGACCGGCGGAGGCAGCGGCCTCGCCAGCCGCCCGGAGCAGAATGCCGGCCTGATGCTCGGCTATCGCCAGCCCGTCTTTGCCCATCTCACGCTGACCTCGCAACTGACCATGCAGGGCAACTACGTCTTCGCGCCCGGAGACGGCGCTCATTCCGCCGTCGTGCCGGAGGTCAAGCTCTCGGCCGACCTCACCGCCCTTGCAAAACTCCCCTTCGACACATCCTTCGATCTCGGGCTCGCACGGCAGATGCCGGTCTTCGCAAGTCAGTACGAGACCCGCGGCAGCGCAATGCTGCGCGTGAAGTACACCCTCAACTGACGCGGGCAGCCCCGCCGAAAGCACGGCTTCCCTCACCTGGCGCATCGCTCTAGCCTGCTGCCATGACACGAGACGCCTCCCCCAGATTTGCCCTCGTCACCGGCGGCACGCGCGGCATCGGCGCCGGTGCTGCCCTGGCGCTCGCCTCGGCCGGATACGAGGTCCTCGCCACCGGCCTGACCGACAAGGAGGTCGCGGCCGCCCCGCCGCATCCCGCGATCCGCCACGCCCGGCTCGACGTGACCAGCGACGCGCAGGTCGCCGCCATCGTCGCGCTTTGCCCGCGGCTCGACGCGCTGGTCAATTGCGCCGGCATGATCCAGCGCAACGGCAAGGAATTCGAGATCGACGCCTTCCGCCTGACGATCGAGGTCAATCTCAGCGGCAGCATGCGGATGTGCCTCGCCGCGAAGGACAAGCTCGCAGCCATCTCATCGGACAAGGCCGGCGGCGCGATCGTCAACATCGCCTCGATGCTGACCTTCCACGGCTCGGCCTTCGCGCCGGGCTACGCCGCCTCCAAGGGGGCGATCGGCCAGCTGACCAAATCGCTCGCCGCCGCCTGGGCGCAGGACGGCATCCGCGTCAACGCCGTTGCGCCCGGCTGGATCGAGACCGAGCTGACAAGGCCGCTTGTCGAGGACGCGGCCCGCTCCGCCCCCATCCTGGCGCGCACCCCGATGAACCGCTGGGGGCAGCCTGGCGATGTCGGCGGCGCGATCGCCTTCCTGCTCTCCGACGCGGCAGCCTTCGTCACCGGCGCGATCCTGCCCGTCGATGGCGGCTATCTGGCGGTGTGAGGAATGGCGCGGAACGACGAAATATCGAGGTAAAGCAAGGTGTTGGCCCGATTTTCGGAATCAGACCGTCAACACCTTGGATCAAAACCAAAGCGGGAGAAACGCCATGAACAAGGTCAGCCCCATCCCGGTCGTCGCCTCCGACGCCGAGCGTTGGACACCCTACCGCCATCCGCAGCCGAAGGATTCCCCGCCCGAACTGATCGTTCACGACGTCATCCCGGAAGACGAACGCATCTGGGTGCCTGTCGATGACAATGTCTGGTTCCGCCCGCTCTGCCTGTCCGTCACGCGTGGCTACTGGATGAACCTGCTGCGCGTCCGCCGCTCGGGCGTGCTCTCGCGCCACCGCCATCCGCAGCCGGTCCACGGCTATGTCCTGAAGGGCAAGTGGCGCTACCTCGAACATGACTGGGTCGCGACGCAAGGCTCTTATGTCTACGAGGCACCGGGAGAAACCCACACCCTGGTCGTCGATCCCGATGTCGAGGAGATGATCACGATGTTCCAGGTCAACGGCGCGATGATCTATGTCGATCCGGACGGCAAATGCCTCGGCTATGACGACGTCTTTACAAGGCTCGACAAATGCCGCGCGCATTACGCGGGCAACGGGCTCGGAGCGGAATTCGCCGATCAGTTCATCAGATAAGCGAGGACGTCTCCGCTACCGCCCCAGCTTCGCTAGTTCCACCGCCGCGCGCAGTTCGATATGCGCCAGCACCTCGTCGAGACGGGGATCGTCGGTGCTTTCGCGCCTGAGCGACAGCACGTCCTTCAGCCGCTCCAGCTCCGAGATCTGGACGCGGCCCGACAGCAGCGCCGCCTTCAGCCGGTCGAGCCCGTCGAGCAGGTCATGGCCGCGCTTCGCCTGGCGCTTCTTGCGCTCCTGCGGCTCTTCATGCGCCTGCACGGCGAGAAGCGTGTCGAGCGGCCCGGCCGAGCTGACGCCCGCCCCGCGCGCGGCAGCCGCGCTGTCCTTGCCGGGAAGGGTGAAGGCGGCCCCGCCGCTGCGCCTTGCCGGGTTGGCCGGGCCGGTGCCTGTGACGGGTGCGCGCTGGTCGATCCGGATCATGGCGCCTCGCAAAATACTGACGCCAGACTAGGGCGCCGCAGGGTTAACAACCGGTAAATCACCCGGCAGAAACTGCCGGCCGGGCAGGATCGGCAGGCTCGATCTGCCGACCGTGATCATGACTCAAAAACTCAAACAACTGAAAAATATGGCTTTTCAACTTGTCCGCATCTGGCACGCGGATCGCAAGGCGTGTGGCGTTGCCCTTGTCACGAGTCGGTATCCTTATGTTCCGAGCGACCGCCTTCAAACGCCTGACGACCACCCTGGCCCTGCTGCTGGGGTTCGGCTTCGTCATCGCGGCGGGGCCGGCTCAGGCGCTCTCCCGCATCAAGGACCTTGCGGCCGTCGAAGGCGTCCGCAGCAACCAGATCCTCGGCTACGGCATCGTCGTCGGCCTCAACGGCACCGGCGATACGCTCAACAACGCGCCCTTCACCAAGCAGTCGCTGACCGCGATGCTGGAGCGGCTCGGCGTCAACACCCGCGGCGCCAACATGCGCACGGCGAATGTCGCAGCTGTCATGGTGACGGCCAACCTGCCGCCCTTCGCCACGCAGGGCACGAAGCTCGACGTCACCGTCTCGGCTTTGGGCGATGCCAAATCGCTGCAGGGCGGCACGCTTCTGGCGACGCCGCTGCTCGGCGCCGATGGCGAGGTCTATGCCGTCTCGCAGGGCGCGGTCGCCATCGCCGGCTTCTCGGCCGAGGGCGAGGCCAGCAAGATCACCCGCGGCGTGCCCACCGTCGGCCGCATCGCCAATGGGGGCCTCGTCGAGCGCGAGATCGACTTCGCGCTGAACAAGCTCAAGACGCTGCGGCTCTCGCTGCGCAACCCCGATCTCACCACCGCGCGCCGCATGGCCGCCGCGATCAATGACTTCCTCGGAGGCGATGCCGCCGAGCCGACCGACCCCTCGACCGTCGTGCTGCAGATCCCGGCCCGCTTCCAGGGCAACATGATCCGTATGCTGACCGATATCGAGCAGCTCAAGATCGAGCCCGACCAGCTCGCGCGCATCGTCATCGACGAGCGCTCCGGCATCATCGTCATGGGCAAGGATGTCCGCGTCTCCACCGTGGCGGTGGCGCAGGGCAACCTGACCGTGACGATCAGCGAACTGCCCCAGGTCAGCCAGCCCAACCCACTGGGCGGCGGCCGGACCGTCGTGACGCCGCGCACCGCCGTCAAGGTCGACACCGAAGGCGGCAACAAGCTCGCGCTGGTCAATGCGAGCGTGACTCTGGCCGAACTCGTCGACGGGCTGAACGCGCTCGGCATCGGCCCGCGCGATCTCATCGCCATCCTCCAGGCCATCAAGACGGCCGGGGCCCTGCAAGCCGAAATCGAGGTGATGTAATGAGCGTAACGCTCGCCCTCCCCGCCGCCAAACTGGCGCTGAACGCGGCCGGCAGCCTTCTCGGCGGCCTGACCAATGCGCTCGACCCCGCCAAGGCCAAGGCGAAGAAGCAGGCCGACGATTTCGAGACCATGTTCCTCGAACAGGTCACCGAACGTATGTTCGCCGCGCCGGAAGGCTCGGAAGGCCCGCTCGGCGAGAACGGGCTCGGCGGCGACGTCTACAAGTCGCAGCTGACCCAGGAATACGCCAAGCAGATCCAGCGCGCCGGCGGCGTAGGCCTGTCGAGCAGCATCATGCGCGACCTGCTTGCCGTCCAGGAGCAGACCGGTGCCACCGCCAAAACCGCAACACAGACCGCCGGGGTCGCGAATGTCGGTCGCTAGGCGCATCCTCGACGAGCGTCCCCGCATCGCCAGCCCGCTCGAGGCGCAGGCGCTGATCGAGATCGTCCTCGAAACGCTCAGTGCCCTCTCCCACCTCGTCGGCGAGGAAACCGAACTCGTCCGGGCCGGGCGCCTGCCCGACGCCATGGCGCGCGAACCCCGCAAGACCGAACTCGCCGGCACCTATATGCGCGGCGTCGAGCAGGTAAAACTCAATGCCGTGGCGCTGGCGCGCTTCGTGCCCGAGCAGGTCAAGCGGCTGAAGACGGCCCATCTCGCTTTCCAGGGCCTGATCGAGACCAACCAGCTCGTCCTGGCGACAGCCCGCGCCGTCTCCGAGGCGATCATCCGCGATCTCGCCGGAGAGGCAAACCGCCCCGCGCGCGCGGCCGGATATGGGCCGGCCGCGACAGTCGGCGCCGGCGCCTTCGCCCGCCCCAATGCCGGCCCGCTGGTGGTTTCGCGCAGCCTCTGAGGCCCGATTCCTGCTGAAAATCCCGGCATTCGCACCCCATAAGGCCGCGACCTGCCACACACGTAAATTTTGACTGAATTCCCTTACGTCAGATTCAAGAGTTTTTGCCAGTGTGATTGGAGTTGGATGGGAGAAGCCCGTCCGCGATCCGCAAGACGTCGAGTGGCCCCCGCTGCCGCTCCCGACTCCAGAAGGAGTGAAACCATGGATTTCGGCAACGCGCAGAAGGTCACGCCCGTCATGGGCATCACGCTGGCGCCCCGCTCCGACATCGTCGCCACCCAGGGCGGCGTCAAGGTCGAGCTCCCCCCCGAGAAGACCGTGCAGTCCGCCCGCGCCGGCGACGCGGTCCGCGTCGACATCAAGGAGCGCCCGGCACGCGAAGCGCAGGACGCAAAGGTCGAGGACCGCTCCGGCGAAACGGATCGCCAGGCCCAGATCCAGGTCCAGCGTCAGCAGCAGGCGGTCAAGGACACGATCGAGCGCCGGCTGACGATCGAGCCGGCGACCCGCGAGATCGTTCTCCAGAAGACCGACCTCGAAACCGGCGAGACCGTCGAGACCGTGCCCGACGAGGCCACCCTCAAGTTCAGGCGCTTCGCACGCGAGATCGCCGAGCGCGCCCGTGCCGCTGAGGATACGACGGCGCGCTATGTCGAACGCACCGCCTGATACCTTCTCAGACGTGCCGCCGGACCAGACTGCCCGCCATCGTGCGGGCAGTTTTCGTTTGTGGACAAGCGCAGCCCGGATCATCGACCCCTTTCAGGCAAACGCGCCGTCATTCCGGACAAGCCGCGAAAGCGGCGCCGATCCGGAATCCATGCCGGAACGCTGGCCTTGAGAGGTTCAGGCATGGGTTCCGGGTCTGCGCTTCGCTGCGCCCGGAATGACGCGGAGGGAATGATAGCGGCCTGTGCCATTATCATTTTGGACGCTTATCGGGCCCAGGATTTCTGAAACAGGCCGGGAGTCCAAATGCGATCGCCCCGCTCGCCCGCTTTCAGCCTTGATTAACCACGCAGCGGGTTCGAGCCGATCCGGCGCAATTCGACCGTCCGAATTTACCCCTTGTTACGAGCTGCCGACCAAATGTCTGCGGGACACGGCCAGAACGGCCGTGCCGCCAGAAGGCGTCATACCAGAAGGGTATTCTTACAATGGCTATCTCTCTCTCCAGCAACGTCCGCAACTCGCTGACCTCGCTTCAGTCCATCACCAGCCAGGCCGCCGCCGTCCAGAGCCGTCTTGCCTCGGGCAAGAAGGTCAACAGCGCCGTCGACAACCCGGTCAACTTCTTCACCGCTCAGTCGCTGAACAACCGTTCGGACCAGCTCAAGGGCCTGCTCGACGGCATCTCGAACGGCATCCAGACCATCCAGGCCGCCTCCAAGGGCATCGACGGCATCACCAAGCTCGTTGGTTCGCTGCAGTCGACCATCAAGCAGGCCCAGGCCGACGCAGCCCAGAACCGCCCGACCGTCGTCGGAACCGGCACGACGCTCGCCAGCTCGGCTGAAGCCCTGCTGACCAGCAAGAGCCTCAAGGACATCGCTCTCGACAAGCGCGTCGGCAGCGCCGGTGACACTACCGTCGCCACCGCAACGGCCGCTTCTGCCGGTGACCTCGGCGTCGACACCACTGCGACCGGCTTCCTGAACATCCAGATCGTCACGAACCCAGCAGCAGCAACCTCGACGACCAATGTCAGCGTCGCCTTGACCGCCAACACGACCGTCCGCGACGTCGTCAACGCGATCAACAGCTCGGGCGTCGCTTCGGCCTTCGTCGACGAAAAGGGCCTGCTGAACGTCAAGGGCTCAGGCTCCGAGACACTCGGCGTCGGCCTCGGTGTCGGAGCTACCGCCATCGCTGCGACCGGTACATCCGCGACTGGTGCGTCTAACACCGCGTTCGGCCTGGCCGCGACTGACGCCACGACGGGTATCGCCTCGTCCGGCGTCACCTCCGCCACCCGCTCCAACCTCATTCAGCAGTACAACGACCTGCGCACGCAGATCGACTCGCTGGCCAAGGATTCGGGCTTCAACGGCGTCAACCTGCTCGGCGGCGACAAGACCACGATCACCTTTAACGAGAAGACCGGCAAGAACCAGACCAAGCTGGAGATTCAGGGCACCAACCTGACCTCCGACAACATCGGCCTCGTTCAGGCCGGTAACGCCCAGGTCGCCGGTACGATCAACTTCCAGAACGACACCGATCTGGACAAGGCCACCGGTGCGCTGACCAACGCGCTCGGTTCGTTGAAGTCGCTCGCCTCGACCTTCGGTGCCAACCTCGCGGTCGCCCAGACCCGCCAGGACTTCACCAAGGATCTGGCCAACGTCCTGACGACCGGCGCCGACAACCTCGTCAACGCCGACGCCAACGAAGAGGCCGCCGCCCTGCTCTCGCTGCAGACCCGTCAGCAGCTCTCGCAGACGGCCCTCTCCCTGGCCTCGCAGTCCGACCAGGCCGTCCTGCGTCTGTTCTGATCCATCTTCGTCCGCAGAAGCGGGCAAGCCCATAGAATATGGGCCGAAGACAAGAAGGCGGCGGAGCGAAAGCTCCGCCGCCTTTCTCTTTCGTAACCTCTTCCGTCATTCCGGGCGAAGCGAAGCGCAGACCCGGAATCCATGCCGGAACGCTGACTTTGAGAGGGTCAGCATGGATCCCGGCTCAAGGCCGGGATGACGGTGGTGGCTGAGGGTGAATCAATCCAGATGGACAGTCCCGTAGAGGTCGTTCCAATCCGGATTGCCTTTCTCGACAAGCGCGATCTTCCACGCCCTGCGCCAGCCTTTGATGGGCGTCTCCTGGTCGATCGCTTCATCGGCCCGTTCATGGGCCTCCGCGTAGACGAGGCGATTGACGCCGTAGCGAAGCGCAGACCCGGAATCCATGCCGGAACGTCGAAACCGGCCGTTCCGGCATGGATTCCGGATCGGCGCCGCTTCGCGGCTTGTCCGGAATGACGGTCCTCCCCAGCAGAATCCGGCGAGGTCACACAAATGTCTCCTGTCCAGCTCTGCCGACAGAGCTCCGCCATTAACCAATTGTTATCCTTAACGAGGGATTATCGGTCCAGATCAAACCGGGCAGGCGTGCGAATCGCGCTTTCAGGGGACCAAAGATGGCCAGCACAATTCTCTCCAGCGGCGTCCGCAACAACCTGCTGACCTTGCAGCAGACGACGGCGCAGCAGAGCGTCATCCAGAACAGGCTGGCGACGGGCCGCAAGGTCACTTCGGCCATCGACAACCCGGTCAATTTCTTCACCTCGCAATCGCTGAGCGATCGCTCCAGCCAGCTAACCGGCCTGCTCGACGGCATCTCGAACGGCATCCAGACCATTCAGGCTGCATCCAAAGGCATCGACGGCATCACCAAGCTGGTGCAGTCGCTCCAGTCCACCGTGAAGCAGGCTCAGGCCGACGCGGCCCAGAACCGGCCGACCAAGGCCGGCACGGCGCTCTCCTCCGCGACCGAAGCGGCCGTGACCAGCAAGAGCCTGAAGGACATTGCCCTCGACAAGCGCATTCGGGATACGACCGGCGTCGATGTGCTCGACGACGGCATCGCCAACGCGGCGACCGCCTCCAGCTCGGGCGACTTGGGCATCGTCGAAGCGCAGACCTTCCTCGGTCTTTCGATCACGGCCGGCACTACGACCTACACGGCCTCGTTCCCCAGCGCCAATGCCACCGTTCGCGACGTCGTCAACGAGATCAACAAGTCGGGTATCGCCACCGCCTTCGTCGATGAGAAAGGCCAGCTCAACGTCAAGGGCACCGGCTCCGAAACCGTTGCCTTCGGCTTCGGCACCTCCGCCGTAGATGGCGCCGGTGCAATCACCGACGCTGCCGCTGTCGGAACCAACAACAACACCGCGCTCGGCTTTCTCGCCAACGACGGCGCCGCCGCCACCTCGGCTCTGACCTCGTCGAACATCACCTCGGCCGTCCGCTCCAACCTCATCCAGCAGTTCAACGACATTCGCGATCAGATCGACAAGCTCGCCAAGGATTCGAGCTTCAACGGCATCAACCTGCTGGCCGGCGACCGCCTCTCGATCATCTTCAACGAGAAGACCGGCGCCAACCAGACCAAGCTCGACATCCAGGGCTCGACCCTGACCTCGGACAATCTCGGCATCGTCCAGGCCACCAACACGCAGCTGACCGGCTTCTTCAACTTCCAGAACGACCTCGATCTCGACAAGGCGACAGCTGCCTTGACAGGCTCCATGACCTCGCTGAAATCGCTCGCCTCGACGCTGGGCTCCAATCTCTCGGTCGCTCAGACCCGCCAGGACTTCACCAAGGAGCTGGCCAACGTGCTGACCACCGGCGCCGGCGCCCTCGTCCTCGCCGATCCCAACGAGGAAGGCGCCAGCCTGCTTGCGCTCAACACGCGCCAGCAGCTCTCGCAGACGGCGCTCTCGCTCGCCAACCAGGCAGACCAGGGCGTGCTGCGGCTCTTCGGCTGATCGCGCCGAAGACGCCCGGACAACACCCCTCCCCCAGCCAGAAGGCTCGCACATCATGGCGCTCAAGGTCGAACTCAAGCCCAAGGAACGCATCATCATCGGCCAGGTGGTGATCCGCAACGACGAGCAGCGCACGCGCTTCTTCATCGAGGGCGACGCGCCGATCCTGCGCGAAAAAGACATCCTCACGGCCGCCACAGCCGACAGCCCGGCCAAGAAGATCTATCTGGCGCTGCAGCTGATGTATCTGGCCGAGGACCCGATGCACCAGCACGAGCTCTATTTTCAGCTGGTGCGCGACTTCGTCAACGCGGCGCCGAGCTCTCTGCCGCATATTCACGAGATCAATAACCGCATCTTAAGCAGCGAGCTCTACAAAGCTCTCAAGGCAGCCAAGAAGCTGATCGCTTACGAAGCGGAATTGATCGAGAATGCAACACGGGCATAACGCGTACGCCTCCGCCGCCAGGACGAACCAGTCGGTCGTCTCCCCCCGCGAACTCGAAGCCTCCCTGCTGATAAAGGCCGCCGCGCGGCTTCAGTCGATCGCCGACGAATGGGCGACCCGCGAGCGCGAACTCGACGACGCGCTGGGCTACAACCGCAAGCTCTGGACGCTGCTGGTCTCCGCCGTGGTCGCGGAAGACAATCTGCTGCCCATCGGCATCAAGACCAACATCATCAGCCTCGCCAACTTCATCTTCAACCAGACCTTCAAGATCGCCGCGAGCCCGACGCCACAGAGCCTCGCCGTGCTGATCGGCATCAACCGCGAGATCGCGGCAGGACTGCGCAATCGCTGAGGCGGACGAGCGGCCTTCGCCGCTCCAGCAGAACGGGACGTCATCCCGGACAAGCCGCGAAGCGGCGCCGATCCGGGATCCATCATAAGGCACGGTCGGTTTTCTACGATGGATCCCGGATCTTCGCTGCGCTGCGTCCGGGATGACGTGGTGTGGTGGCTATCGGGATTGCCTCGGCATCAGAGCACCTGTTTCAGAACCCAGAATCCGCCCTCACAGATAATTCGTCAGCGAGAGCTGCGACAGGCTCGCCGTCGTCTGGTAGCTCGCCTGTAGCTGCGTCTGGAGCGCCAGGAGCTGCACCGCGACCTCCTCGGTCGTGACGTTCTCGACCCCGTCCAGTGTCGTGTTCAGATAGTTCTTCGTGCTCTGATGGCGCTCTTTCGCCTGCGCGATGGAGCTTTGCGCCGTCCCCAGTTCGGTGATGATCTCGGCCGGCTTCTGCACCGCCCCGCCGAAGCCGAGCCCCTCTCGCACCCGCTCGGCCAGGGCGTTGTAGCGCTCCTGCGAGGTCGGATCGTTGGCGTCGAAGGTCTCGACCGCCAGGGCTGCGAAATTCGCGAGCCCGACGCGGAAGGCCTCCTCGTTGGCGCGCGCGCCGACCTTGACGGTCTGGCCCTTGTCGACCTGGACGGTCGAGGTCGCGCGGGCCGGGCTCGTCGCTTCGCTTGCATCGTCGCCGAGGTACCAGATCACGGTATTGGTCGTGGTACCGGGAGCCGGCGCGGCCGTGGCGGTCGCGAAGCCGGGACCGGGCACGCGCACTGGCGGGCTCGTCAGGCTGCCGGCGAAAAAGTTGCCTGACGCCACCGAGGTCGAAGCCGCCGACAGCGTGGTGTTAGCCTCCTTGGTCAGGGCCGCCGTAACCGTCGCGCGCAGATTGACGGCCGTCGCGTTGACATCGGCGCCGATCTCGAAGGTCGAACTCGCCGCGCCCTGCGTGCCCGCGGCACGCGCCGTCAGCTCGATCTTCTCCGTCGTGCCGTCGGGCAGTGCGACGCTGATGGTCAGGGTCTCGCCGGGCGCGGGCTGGGCCGCGACATCGATCGACAGGCTCGCCGGCGGACCGGCGGCTAGGGCGTTGGTGAACGTCGCGGTGCTCGGCGAGATGCCGGTCAGCTTGAAGCCGTAGGGATGTACGACCGCTTCTTCCGCGATCGTGGCCGTGGTGCCCGCGCCGCCGGCTGTCAGCCGTCCGAGCCCATTGGCGCCGAGATCGGCCGCCTTGCGCTCGGCGATCAGCTGCTTCAGCCCGGCGCGGCCGGCGCCGTCGCCGTCGATCATCTCGGAATAGCTCGCCGTCGGCTCCGTATCCGATGTGCGGCCGGAGAACAGGTAGCGGCCGTTGACGTTGGTATCGAGCAGGTCGAGCGTCTGCTTGAACTTCTCCTCCGCCAGGATTTGCGGCGCCGAACGGCCGCTGGCGCTTGCGACGTAGCTGTTGGAGCGGACGTCGTTCTTGGTTTCGTTGGTCAGCTTCGAGAAGGTCTCGACAGCGTTCGTCGAGAGCTTCAGGCTGACATCGGCGAGCTGGATTCCCGACAACCAGGCATCGATCGACGAGACCTTGGCATTGAGATCGAGGCTGGTCCGCCGCTCGATGCCGAGATCGCCATAGGTCTCGCTCTTCTTCTTGGTGGCGAGCTGGCGCTGCAGATCGTCGAGCTTGGTGCGGCTCGAGACGAACTCGTTGGGCTTGGCGGCGCGATAGGCGCCCGTTCCCGCGGCGGTGATGGTCATGATGGCGTCCTCACACTCTCAGCAGCACGTCCATCAACTCCTTGACGGTGGAGATGACGCGGGCGTTGGCTGCGTAAGCGGTCTGTAGCTCGATCAATGTGGACATTTCCTGGTCGATATTGACCTGCGACGTGTCCTGGAAACGGCTCTGCACGGCGGCCAGCGCGACCTGCTGGCCCTCGTCGAGGCGCTTGGCGGTCTCGACCGCCTGCCCCGTCGAGGCGACGACACGCTGGACGAAATTCGACACCGTGCCGGTCGTGCTCGCGGTGGCGCCATCCAGTCCGACCGAACGCGTGAAGCTGCGCTGGCTCTGGCTAAGCCGCTGGAGCAGCAGGTTCGGCCGCGTGGTATCGCCTTGTGGGACGCCGGTATCGTAGACAGCAAGCTTCGAGCGATCCGCGATCAGGCGCGGATCGACCACGATGCGGCCGGCATAGCCGGTCGTCTGCGAGCCGTTCTCGTAGGAGCCGGTGAAGACCGCATTGCCGCGGCCGCCATCGACGAAGAACGGCAGTTCCGCCGACCCGGTCAGCCCGGTCGCGGTCGGCCGGGCCGTTAGCCCGACGACATCATAGGCGCCGGCCGCCCCGTCATCGGCGATGCTCAGGGTCGTGCCGTCATAGGCCACGGTGAAGCTACCCCCGACGGCGGCCTGCATCTGGGCCTGAACGGTCGCCGGAGCAGCCGAAAAGTCGATCCCGACGACCCGATTGTTGGCGTCGCCCTGGGCGGAAGCCGGCAGCGAGGTTCCGCCGGCGACATTGACGAAGGTGAAGCGCTGCGTCGTGTTGCCGGGCGTGGCCTTGTAGTCGAAGGTGACGCTGTTGCCCCGGGCCAGCGTGCTCAGATTGACCGTGCTCGGATCGGCGGGATTGTAGGTCAGTGCGGCCTGGCTCGCCGGAGCGGCGGTCGTGACGGTGCCCGCAACCTCGCGATCCGACAGCGCGCTCGACATCTGCGCCGCAATCTCGTCGAGTTGCGCCTGCGCCCGGACCAGCGTCTTGTCGCGCAGTTCGACATAGGCCGCGATCGCGCCCGAACGGAAGGTGTTGTTGGCAATGGCGTCGACCGTGTTGCCGGAGCCGTCGGTGACCGTGATCGTGCCGACGCCCCTGAGCGCCGGATCGGCGTTCCATTGCGATTCCGGACTCAGGCCAGAACGCTCGTCGAATTTGAAGGTGACCGAGGGTCGGCCATCGAAGATCTGCGCGCCCGAGCCGGTGACGACGGTCAGCGAACCGCGGGCATCCTCGCTCGTCTTGATGTCGATGTATTGCGAGAGCTCCGCGACGATCTGGTCACGCCGGTCCTTGAGGTCGGCGGTGGCGTTGTCGTTGGGGCTGCCGACGATGCGGGCATTCACCGACGTCAGCGAATTGAGCAGCTCGTTGACCTGGGTGACGGCGGTGGCGATCCCCGACTCGGCTTGCGTGCGCAGAGCCTGGACGCCGTCCGAGAGGCCGTTGAGCCGCCCGGCCAGCAGCGCCGCCGAATCGATGACGGCAGACCTGTTGGTGTAGGAGGACGGGTCGTTCCGCAGCGCCTGCAGGGAGCTGGTGAAGCTGCTGTAGACCGAGTCCAGCGCCGTGGTGCTGCCGGGCGCGCCATAGAGTTGGTCGAGATTGGACAACACGCCTGCGCGTGTCGATGTATAGGCGGCGCCGGCGGATTCCTGCCAGAGCTGGCGCTGCACGATCTGGTCGAGCAGGCGCTGGACATTGGTGTTGCCGGTGCTGACGGTGAGGCCGCTCAGCGTGTCCGAGGTCGAGACCGTCCGCCGGATATATCCCGGCTTGTCCGCGTTCGCGACGTTCTGCGAGACTACGCCGATGCCGACCTGCGTCGCGTGCAGGCCGGAAATCGCGGTACCCAAGGATGCGCTGAGACCCATCGTCAACTCCTGTCGTCACGCGCGGCCCTCCTGGGCCGCGTCGAGCTGCGCCCGACGCCTGTCAGCGGATGATGCTGAAGACGTCGCGCAGCATTTCCTGCGCCGTGGTGATCACCTTGGTGTTGGCCGAATAGGCCTGCTGGGTGACGATCATCTTCGAGAACTCGTCGGCGATGTCGGTGTTGGACTGCTCGACATTGCCGCCGATAAGATCTGCGGTGCCCAGGCCGACGATCGGCGGTCCCGATTCGATCGTCTCCTCGAAGGCGCCGCCATCGAGCCGCTTCAGCGAGTTGTCTGCGTTGAAGCGGGCGACCGAGATCTGGGCCAGCGCCTTGACCTGGCCGTTGCTGAACGTGCCGATCACCTGCCCTTCCGCGGAAACCGAAACCCGGTCGAGCGTGCCGGCCGTGTAGCCGTCCTGCCGGATGCTGCGCGCATCGATCAGGCCGCTGATATCGCCGTTCTGGGTCAGGCCCGTGCCACCGGTATTGATCACGACGCCGCTGACCAGCGTGCCGCCGATCGTGACCGGAGGGATGGTGATGTTGCCGCCGGACGGTGCGACGAGTTGGCCAGTCGTCCCGAAGGTGATGTCGGTATTGACGTTCTGATAGGCGACCGCCGTTCCTGTCGCGCTCGTGTTGACGCCGACGAACAAATTCCAGGTGCCCGTCGTGACCGGCGGGCCCGCACCACCATTATTGAGCTTCGACCAGCGCAGCTCGACATTCGTGGCCTTGCCGAGCGAGTCGTAGACGGTCACCTGACCGCCCGGAATCGAGTCTGTCAGGAATGTCGGCAGCGCTTCGCCTGTCACGACGCCGTTGCCGCCCTGCGTGGTGGAGAGCGGGTTGTTCGGCGCTGCGAACGACGTGTAGTTCGCGGCAGAGAGGAACTGCGCGTTCGGGTTGGTGGGGTTGTCGGTCGCCCGTTTGGTGGCGGGCGTGGATGGAATATTGGCGCGGTATTCGATCGATGTCGTCGCCTTGGCCGGGTACTGTTCCTGCGTGATCCGCAGCACCTCGGGCTGGGTGCCGATCACCTGCCCCGTCACGGTGTCGATCTTCTGCCCCTTCAGGAAATAGCCCGCGCCGTTGACGAGATAGCCGTTGGCGTCGAAGTCGAAATCGCCGCGGCGCGTGTAGAGATTGCTGTTGGCGAAGGTCGTGTTGGTGCCGACTCCGCTCTGGCGCTGGTCGACCACGAAGAAGCCGTCGCCGTTGATGGCGACGTTGGTGTCGATGCGCGTCGCCGAGAGATCGCCCTGAATCGAATTCGTCGACTGGCTGTAGGCCGCGACCGACCCCGAGATCTGCCGGTTCAGCGCCGAATCCGGCACCAGATCGGCGAAGGTCGTGTCGACCCGCTTGAAGCCCGCCGTGCGCGAGTTGGCGATGTTGCCGGAGATGTTCTCCAGCGCATAGGACTGCGCCTGCAGCCCGGATACGGCCGTCGTCAACGCACTGAAAACACCCATGGCACCCTCGTCTCGACCGGCGCCCTGCGGGCAGCCCTCATTGATCGAGACTGGCTTTGCACGGCCTATGCCACGCGATCGGCCTATATTTGTCAGGGACTTGGATGGTTTGCGAAGCGTTTCGCGGCGATTTCGACCGGGCAGAACCGGGTCCGGCCGGCAGATTCTGCCGGGCTTCGATCAGGTCTCCGGGGTGGCGCCACGCCATGACGTGAGGTCCCCCGCGACGTCCGACAGCGACGGGATGTCGGCCTCGACGAAGGGAAGCGGCCGACACACCGCGAGCGCGGCAAGCCCGATCCGCGCCGTCAGCAGCCCGTTGAGAACGCCCTCGCCGAGCTTGGCCGAGAGCCGCGCCGCAAGCCCCTGCCCGACCACCTGCTGGATCACCGCATCCCCCGCCGCCATGCCGCCGGTGACGACGAGATGGCCGAGCACTTGGCGCCCGAGCCGAAGCAGGCCGAGCGTGCCCGGCCTTCCGGCATAGATTCCGGCGATGGCGCGCAGCAGCCGCGCGCAGGCGATCAGCACGAAGACGACATCGATCAGCGCGCGCGGGCTCACCGCCGTCAACAGCGAGACCCGCCGCGCCGCCTGCGCGATCTGCGCCTGTGCGGCGGCATCGAGCGAGACCAGCAGATGGCGCTCGGCGACGGCGAGCACGTCACGCGCCGCAAAAAGCTGCGGCAGGTCGTCCTGCAAGGCAGCCCGGCCCTTGGCGGTCTCTGCCCTGCCGGCATAAAGGCCGGCGAGATCGGCGGCGATGGCTCTGGCCTCGTCGAGGCTTCCCCCTGCCAGCGCGGCCGTAGCCCGCAGGCGCAGCGCCTCGACGCGGCGTTCGCGCAGGATGTCGCGCAGCACCCGCGCCAGCATCACCAGCAGCGCCAGAGCGGCAATCCCGGCACAGATGAGCGCCGCATAGCCGAGCGCCGGATTCTGGCTCATCAGCGAGGCGATGGTTCGCTCGGCCCAGACCCCGACCGACAGCGCCAGCAGAGCAGACAGCGCCGCGACGAACAGGCCGCCCCACGAAAAGCGCCGCCGCGCCACCGGCACCGCGGCAGGCTCGACCGGGTCGATCGGCTCGACCTCGTCGACGATCGCGACGCCTGTCCCAGTGAAGGGTCTGTCGCTCTCCGCAGAGGGCGCTGTCGGATCGAGCCGGATCGCGCGCGGGGGCTTGCTCATGCGAGACCTGCCTGCATCACGTTAACCGATCCCCGATCAGGAATTCGAGCGCGCGGTCGAGCCGGATCTGCGGCGGCGGCGGGGTCCGCCCCCCGGCGTCCGTCGGGACGAGCGGCGGCCGGAAGCGCGGCGCCCGCACCTGCCAGCGGCTCGCCGGATCGAAGATCGCCTCGGGCCGCTCCGGCAGATCGCCGGGAAAGATCGCGGCCTCGCTCACGCCATCGAAAACCTCGCCATCGACGACCTCGCCGGCCTCGGGCACGCCCGCGATCGCCGGCAGATCGTCGCGCCCATCCTTCATACGGACCTCGCGCGTCGCCCTGACCGCAGCGAAGGCCATCGATTCCACGCGAGCCCCCGCCCCTTGCGCCCGCGAGGCGGCTCGCGCCACCAGATGCGACATCACCGCCGCCAGCCGGTCATGGCTGGTGTGATGGAGATGGTCGGCCTTGGTCGCGGCGAACAGAACTCGCTCGATGCGCGGCGAAAACAGGCTCGACAGCCAGGAATTGCGCCCGATCTGGAAGGCCGCGAGCGCCTGCCCCAGCGCGGTCTCGAGATCGGCCAGCGCCGGCGCACCGGCATCGAGCGCGGCCAGCGCATCGACCAGCACGATCTGCCGGTCGAGCCGGGCGAAATGATCGCGGAAGAACGGCGTCACCACGAGCCGCTTATAGGCCTCGAAGCGCTCCGCCATCAGCCCGGCGAGCGTGCCCGGCACCGGCTCCCGGTCCGGCCCGAGATCGAGCGGCGCAAAGGTCAGCGCCGGCGAGCCTTCAAGATCGCCCGGCATCAGGAAGCGCCCCGGCGGCGTTACCGCGACAGCCTCGGGATCGGCCCTCAGTTTCGCGAGATAGGCCTTGAACAGGTCGCTGGCGGCCTCGGCCGCGAGTTCGTCGGGCGCCCCCGCCGGATCGCGCGCGGCGAGATCGGCGAGCCAGGCGCTCGCGGCATCCTTGCGATGGGCCTTTCGCGCATCGCCGACCGCCTGCCGCGACCAGGCGGTATAGTCCTGCCCGATCAGCGCCAGATCGAGCAGCCATTCGCCGGGATAGTCGACGATGTCGAGCGTCAGCGTCGCCGGCCCCTTGAACCAGCCCTGCGCCCGCTCGTAATCGATCTCGATGCGCAGTTCGGAGATGCGCCGCGTCGAGTCCGGCCAGCGCCGCGCGGGACCCGTCAGCGCAGCACGATGCGCCTCATAGGGAAAGCGCGGGATTTCGGGATCGGGTTGCGGCACCAGCCGCACCCGCGTGATCCGCCCTTGCGACGCCGCCTTGAACACCGGCAGCCGCGCCCCCTCGATCAGGTTCTGGATCAGCGCGGTGGTGAACACCGTCTTGCCCGAACGCGACAGCCCGGTGACGCCGAGCCGCAGGCGCGGCCGCGCCAGCCCGAGCAGGCTGTCGCCGAAGGCCAGCGCCGCGTTGCGCGCCTCATCGAGATAGGAATTCTGGCTCAAGGCTGGGGGCCGCTCACTCGTCGGGACCTTCGCCGAGCGATGCCGGCGTGACGAAGCGGTCGAGCCGCCCGCCGCGCGCGGCGACGTCGCGCCAGTCCTCGACGGCGAAATCCAGCACGACCAGGCCGCAGGTCGGATATTTCTGGCTCATCCGCGCCGAGGCATAGCGGTCGCCATGGCCGGTTAGCAGCGCGGCCAACTCCTCTAAACCGGGATTATGGCCAATCATCAGCAGGGTCTTCACCTGCGGCTCGACCTCCTGCACGACATGGAGGAGGCGTTCCGTCTTGGCCTCGTAGATGCGAGGCTCGACATGGGTCGCAGGCTTTTCCGGCAGCATCGGAGCGACCAGGTCCCAGGTCTCGGCGGTGCGCCGCGCCGGCGAGACCAGAACGAGATCGGGCAGCAGCAGTTCCTCGGCGAGATAGCGCCCCATCACGGGAGCAGCCTCACGCCCCCGCGCCGCGAGCGGGCGCTCTGGGTCGGCCATGCCGGTCGGCCAGTTCGATTTGGCATGGCGCAGGAGCATCAGGCGTCGCATGGGGGAGAACCTAGTTATAGCGCCGGGATTTTGCGAGAGCGTCGCGCGCAGTCGTCGCCCTGTCGGCATTGCGAGCGCAGCGGAGCAATCCAGGGTCGGCGCGAGAGCGCCGGAGCTGAGCTACCGCCCCTCCCGCCGCACCATGAACGCCAGCTTCTCGAACAGGCTGACATCCTGCTCGTTCTTCAGAAGCGCGCCGTGCAGCGGCGGGATCAGCTTGCGCGGGTCGCGTTCGCGTAGCATTTCCGGCGTCATCTCGTCGGCGACGAGGAGCTTCAGCCAGTCGAGCAGCTCGGAGGTCGAGGGCTTCTTCTTGATGCCGGGCACGTCGCGCACCTCGAAGAACAGCTTCAGCGCCTCCTCCATCAGCCGCTTCTTGATGCCCGGGAAATGCACCTCGACGATCTGCTGCATCGTCTCCGCATCGGGGAAGCGGATGTAGTGGAAGAAACAGCGGCGCAGGAAGGCGTCCGGCAGTTCCTTCTCGTTGTTCGAGGTGATGATGATAACCGGCCGCCGCGCGGCGCGGACGGTCTCACCGGTCTCGTAGACATGGAATTCCATGCGGTCGAGTTCGAGGAGCAGGTCGTTGGGGAACTCGATATCGGCCTTGTCGATCTCGTCGATCAGCAGCACCGGCCGCTCGGCCGAGACGAAGGCCTCCCAGAGCTTGCCACGCTTGATGTAGTTGGCGATGTCGGAGACTCTGCTGTCGCCGAGCTGGCTGTCGCGCAGCCGGCTGACGGCATCGTATTCGTACAGCCCCTGCTGCGCCTTCGTGGTCGATTTGATGTGCCAGGTGATCAGCGGCGCCTTCAGGGCAGCGGCAATCTCCTCGGCGAGCACGGTCTTGCCGGTGCCGGGCTCGCCCTTGACCAGCAGCGGACGCTCCAGCCGGATCGCGGCATTGACGGCAACGGTCAGATCCTCGGTGGCGACGTAGTTCTCGGTGCCGGCAAAGCGCATGGACGGTCCTTCTGATCGGTGGGGCGGACGCTAGCCCAGGAACCGGCGATCGGGAAACCGCATTTCCGCGATCCCGCCCTGTGCAGCGATGATGCGGCACAAGCGCCGCCTGCCATGTTTCGTGCCGGGAACACACGACAAACGATTGTTTTGAAAGCGTACAAACCGCAAGCTTCACAAGACTTTCATCCCCGAATCGCAAGCAGGACTCGCCTTGGCCGGAACCGTCGATCCATCCGCCTATCGTGACGCCATCGTCGTGCTCGCCACGGCGGGCGTGATCGTGCCCTTCGCCAAGCGCTTCAAGGTCAATTCGGTCGTCGCCTTCATGGCCTGCGGCGCCGTGCTCGGGCCCTTCGGACTTGGCCGGCTCGCCGGTTCCATCCCCGGCCTGAGCGCGATCACCGTGTCCAGCGCGGAGGCGCTGGCCGGCCCTGCCGAACTCGGCATCGCCTTCCTGCTCTTCGTCATTGGGCTCGAGCTCTCCTTCGAGCGCCTGATGACGATGCGGCGGCTCGTCTTCGGGCTCGGGCTGGGGCAGGTCGTGCTCTCGGCGGTGTTCATCGGCACCTTCGCCTTCGCCTTCGGCCAGCCGGCGGCGGCGTCGGTGATCATCGGCTTCGCCCTGGCGCTGTCGTCGACCGCGATGGTCGTCGAACTGCTCTCGGCCAAGCGCCGCATGACCTCCTCGGCCGGCCGCGCCAGTTTCGCCATCCTGCTCTGCCAGGACATCGCGGTCATCCCGCTGCTCTTTCTGGTCAGCGTGCTGAGCGCGCAAGCGGAAGGCGCATCGCTGCTGGCCGGCCTCGCCCAGGCCCTGGTCCAGGCCTTCGGCGCCATCGCCGCGATCGTGGTGATCGGCCGTCTGGCGCTGCGGCCGCTGTTTCGGCTTGTCGCCTCGACCGATTCCTCCGAGAGCTTCATGGCTGCCACCCTGCTGATCGCGCTCGGCACCGGGCTGATCGCGGCCGCCGCCGGCCTGTCCATGGGACTGGGCGCCTTCATCGCCGGCCTACTGCTGGCCGAGACGGAGTATCGCCGCGCCATCGAGGTCACCATCGAGCCGTTCAAGTCCCTGCTGATCGGCGTCTTCTTCCTGACGGTCGGCATGGGCGTGAACCCGGCCGAACTGGCAGCACATCCCTTCATCATTCTGGGCATCGCGATCGGCCTCTTTGCCGCAAAGTCGCTGATCGTCTTCTCGCTCGCGCGCCGCTTCCGGCTGTCGCCGGCGACATCGCTCGAAACCGCGATCATGATCGGTCCGGGCGGCGAATTCGCCTTCGTGCTGATCGGCGGCGCGGTCGCGGCAAAACTGCTCGCGCCGAACGCTGCCAGCCTCGTGCTCGCCTCAGTCTCGCTGACCATGATCGCCCTGCCGTTCCTGGCGAAGCTGGCGCGCGCCTGGTCGCTCAATCTGACGGTGCCCGCGGCGCTGCCTGACGAAGCAAAGATCCTGCCGCCGGACGACCATTCGGCCCGCGCCATCGTCGTCGGCTGCGGCCGTGTCGGCAGGCTGGTCAGTTCCATGCTGGAGGAACACCGCAAGCCCTATATCGTGGTCGACTCCGATCCCTCGGTGATCGCGGCCCAGCGTCGCGCCGGCCGGCCGGCCTTCTTCGGCGACGCCACCCGCCCCGATTTCCTGCGCATGTGCGGCCTCGAGGAGGCCACCGCGCTGATCGTCTCGATCAACAATTCACGCGTCGTCGACGAGACCGTGCTCGCCGCCCGCGCGCTTCGGCCCGATCTGGTCATCGTGGCGCGCGCCCGGGACGCGGCCCATGCCCGCCATCTCTACGAGATCGGCGTCAACGACGCGGTGCCCGAGACGATCGAGGCCAGCCTGCAATTATCGGAAGCGGCCCTCGTCGGTCTCGGCGTGCCGATGGGCCTCGTCATCGCCTCGGTGCATGAGCGGCGCGACATCTACCGCGCGGAGCTCAAGCCGGCAGGCCCTCAGGCCCGGTCGCTGCCGCGAGACGAGCGTTCTCGAAGGCTGTGAGACACTGCGCCGTGGCGCCTGCAGGCGCCGGCTCGCTGCGCGGAGACGGCCCGGCCGGCTGCGCGACGCGGCGGATATGGCCGTAGAACTGCTCGGCACTGCGTTGCCAGCTGTAACTGGCGGCGAGCGCCTGGCAGGCTTCGCGCGGAATTCGCAGCGCCGAGAGCGCGGCGGCCCGCAGATCCTCATTCAGCACGGCCGCCCCGCTGCCGGCGAAGACGTCGCTCGGCCCCTGCACCGGGAAGGCCGCAACCGGCAGGCCGCTCGCAGCCGCCTCCAGCAGCACGATCCCGAAGGTGTCGGTCAGGCTCGGAAAGACGAACACGTCCGACGAGGCGTAGATCGCCGCCAGATCCTCGCCTTCGCGCGTGCCCAGGAAGGTCACATCCGGAAACGCACGCTGCAGATCGGCCCGCGCCGGGCCGTCGCCGACCACGACCTTGCTGCCCGGCAGCCTGAGCGACAGGAAGGCCTCGAGGTTCTTTTCGACAGCGACCCGCCCGACGCTGAGGAAGATCGGTCGCGGCAGATCGAGGACGCTCGCCGGACGCGGATGGAACAGTGCGAGATCGACGCCACGCCCCCAGCGAACGATCTTCTCGAAGCCATGCGAGCGCAGCTCGTCCTCGACCGTGGCGGTCGAGACCATCACCGCAGCGGCTGGGCCATGGAAACGCTTCAGGAAGCGATAGCTCCAGCGTTCGGGGATCGGCCAGCGCGCCGCGACATATTGCGGGAAGCGCGTGTGGTAGCTGGTGGTGAAGGGTCGCTTCTGAGCCAGGCAGACCGCTCGCGTCAGCCAGCCGATCGGGCCTTCGGTCGCGATATGGATATGGTCGGGCCCGAAATCGGCGATGCGCCGCGCCACCGCGCGCCGCGTCGCAAGCGCGATGCGGATGTCGGGATAGCTCGGCAGGCCGACCTGCCGGAAGCCTTCGGGCGTCAGCATCTGCGGCGTCACGCCGAATTGCGGCCCCGCCTCGACCATTCGCTCCAGCGACCGCACGACCCCGTTGATCTGGGGCCGCCAGGCGTCGGTCGCGATCAGGACCCGCATCAGACGGCCTCGGCGAGCGCCGGAACAGGCTCCGGCCGCGTCGGCACCACGATCGGCACCGGCGCCTCGCCCTTCAGCCGGTATTGCGGCCAGCGGATCATCTCGAAGCGCCCGTCATGATGCTCGACCACCGCCGTGCAGCTTTCGACCCAGTCGCCGGTGTTGATGTAGGTCAGCCCCTCGATCTCGCGGAAGGCGGCATGGTGGATATGACCGCAAACCACCCCGTCGGCATTGTGGCGTCGCGCCTCGGCTGCGAGGCAGCTCTCGAACTCGCCGATATAGTTGACCGCGTTCTTGACCTTGAGCTTGGCCCAGGCCGAGAGCGACCAATGCGGCAGATTGACCAGCCGGCGCGCCTTGTTGACGATCGTGTTGGAGGCAAGCGCCAGCGTGTAAGCCCAGTCGCCCAGCAGCGCGAGCCATTTGGCGTTGCGCACGACGAGATCGAACAGGTCGCCATGGATGACGAGCAGGCGCTTGCCGTCGGCGGTCTCGTGGATGATCTCGTCGACCAACGCGATGCCGCCGAAATGCAGCCCGGTGAAGTCGCGCAGGAAATCGTCGTGGTTGCCCGTGACGTAGATCAGCTTCGAGCCCTTGCGGACCTTGCGCAGCAGCTTCTGGATGACGTCGTTGTGCGATTGCGGAAAATACCAGCCGCTCTTCAGCCGCCAGCCATCGATGATGTCGCCGACGAGATAGATTTGCGGCGCGTCGTAGGAGCGCAGGAATTCGAGAACCAGATCTGCCTGGGCGCCGCGCGTACCCAGATGCAGATCGGAGATGAAGATGCTGCGAACCTGCTTGGCCTCGTCTTCGTCGCCCATGCCCGCCTGCCCATCCCGTTGCGATGCTTGCGGCATGTGTCTGATTTGCATTGCGCTTTGATGACGGAACCACCAATCCGTATCTTCGGTCGGCCGCGAGGCGAGCAGTTTTCGGAGAAGTTTGATGGATCTTGGAATCTCAGGCCGTACGGCCATCATCTGCGCCTCCAGCAAGGGCCTCGGCCGCGGCTGCGCGCAAGCGCTGGCCGAGGCCGGGTGCACTGTCGTGATCAATGGCCGCGATGCGGCCACGCTCGAGGCGACAGCCAGCCAGATTCGTGCCACGACCGGTGCCACGGTCCTTTCCGTCGTCGCCGATGTCTCGACCAGGGCGGGCCAGGACGCCCTGCTCGCGGCCGCTCCCGAGCCCGACATCCTGATCAACAACAATGGCGGCCCTCCGCCCAAACCGTTTCGCGAGGTCTCCCGTGAGGCGCTTCTGGAGGGCGTCGTGCAGAACATGGCGACGCCGCTGGAACTGGTGCAGCGCGTCGTCGACGGCATGATCGCGCGACGCTTCGGCCGGATCGTCAACATCACCTCTTCCAGCGTGCTGACGCCGCTGACGGGGCTCGACGTCTCCTCGGCGGCGCGCGCGGGCCTCACCGCCTTCCTTTCCGGCGTCGCGCGGGAGGTGGCCCATGCCAACGTCACCATCAACAACGTCCTGCCCGGCGCCTTCGACACCGACCGGCTGAAGAGTTCGACGACCCGGATGGCCGCGCTGAAGGGCGTGACGCCGGAGGCTTTCGCCGCCGCGCGCCAGACCGAGATCCCGGCCGGCCGCTTCGGCACGGCGGAGGAGTTCGGCAATGTCTGCGCCTTCCTCGCCAGTGCCCATGCCGGCTACATCACGGGACAGAACCTCCTGATCGACGGCGGCGTGTTCAGGGGCAGCTTCTGAACTGCCCGTCCCGCCCGCCGCCGGTCAGGGTTGCAGACTCGACGCTTTGAGTCGCACGCCCGGCATGGTCTAAGGACGCGGTCTTGTAGAAGACCCTGTCCCTCCTCCCGCCGCACCGGTCCGTTGTCTCCCCTTCTCGGCATCAGCCTCAAACTCGTCTCCGCCTTGGTCTTCACGCTGATGTCGGCCGGAGTGAAAGCGATCTCGGCCCGCTATCCGACGGGTGAGATCGTATTCGTGCGCTCGTTCTTCGCGATGATCCCGCTGTTGATCTGGCTCGCATGGCAGGGTCCCGTGATTCAGGCGCTGAAGACAGACAATCTGCGCGGCCATCTCAAGCGCGGCGTCATCGGCTCGACGGGGATGTTCTGCGGCTTCACCTCGCTGCAATTCCTGCCGCTCTCCGATTCGGTCGCGATCGGTTATGCCGCCCCTCTGGCGGTCGTGGTGCTCGCGGCCGTGATCCTGAAGGAGCGCGTGCGGATCTATCGCTGGAGCGCGGTCACCATCGGCTTCGTCGGCGTTCTGATCATGCTGGCGCCTTATATGAGCGGCGTCGGTCAGGGGCTGGCACCGGGACCGGCCTTCGGTGCGGCAATCGGCCTTGCCGGCGCCTGCTGCTCCGCATTCGCCTCGATCGAGGTGCGGATGCTGACGCGTACCGAGAAAACCGGCGCCATCGTGTTCTATTTCATGATCATGACGAGCCTGCTGGGCCTGTCGACCATCGTGCTCGGCTGGCACATGCCCGGCTGGCAGGATGCACTGATGATGGTCGCAATCGGCATTTTGGGCGGCCTCGGCCAGATTTTCCTGGTGCAGGCCTATCGCTACGGCGACGCCTCGCTGATCGCCCCCTTCGAATACTCGACCATGCTCTGGGCGATCGCCATCGGTTGGTTCGTCTTCGGCGATTGGCCGGTCAGCACGGTACTGATCGGGGCCACCATCGTCATCGCGTCGGGCATTTACGTGATCCTGCGCGAACAGCAGCTCGGCCTGCTCAAGCGCGAGCAGCGCGAGGTCGGACCGCCGCGCGCGACCTGACCGGGTCCGGCTTGCCCGATCGTCCCGGAACGGGCAAAGTCCTTTAAGTCAAACGATCGTTCGCTTCCGCAAACGATCCACGCGGATGAGGTCGATCGAACGGCATGGGAATCGAGACCAGGGAGAGGGTAGGCCGGGAACTCGAATCGGGCGCCCAGGTGATTTCGGGCCAGCTCGGCAAGACGATCCAGCGCCTGCGCAAGGCCTACAACCTCTCGCTTTCGGAGCTTGCCGAACAGTCCGGCGTCGCCAAGTCGATCATCAGCCAGATCGAGCGCAATGAGACGAACCCGACTTTGGCGACGATCTGGCGCCTGTCGCAGGCGCTCGACATCTCGATCGAGCGCGTGCTCTCCAGCGGCGAGGAAGAATCCTTCATCGACAAGACGGCCAAGGCCGACACGCCGATCCTGGTTTCGGAAGACGGCAAGCTCAGGCTTGCCATCATCGGCTGGATCAAGACGGTCGAATGGCTGCAATGGTACGATGTCCAGTCGGAAGCCGGCGGCGAACTCGACTCCGAAGGGCATCAGCGCGGCTCGATCGAATCGCTCTCTGTGACGTCGGGCGAATTCGAGGTCGAGGTCGGCGACATCATCCAGCGCGCAAAAGCCGGCGAAACCCTGCGCTACCGCTGCGACCGCCGCCACGTCGTCCGCTGCGTCGGCAGCCAGCCGGGAAGCGCCCTGATGGTCTGCATCCTCAAGGCGGCGGTGATGGAGTAGCCCTGCGCGGCTGGACTCAACTCCCCGTCTTCGCCGGCCTTACCAGCCCCTGCACCGCCGGCAGCGACTTCAGATACTCCGCCATCGCCAGCCGGTCGGCATCCGACAGCTGAGCCATGTTGCGCACCACGGCGGCCATCGTGCCGCCGACACTGTCGAAGCTAGGCGTGAGGCCGGTCTTGAGGAGTTCGGCAATCTCGCTCTTCGACCATTTGCTTAAGCCGCTTTCGGCCTGGGTGATGTTGGGAACCCAGCCCTTGCCCTCAGGATCGGGCCCGCCGGCGAAGCGCGTCGCCTGGACGATCGCACCCAGCGCGTTGCGGTTCGAGTGGCACTCGGCACAGTGGCCCGGGCCGTTCACCAGATAGGCGCCGCGGTTCCATTCCTCGCTCTTGCCCGGATCGGGCTTGAACGACGCTCCGTCGAAGAACAGCAGCTTCCAGCCGCCGACGACGCGGCGGATGTTAAAGGGGAACCGCAGTTCGTGGTCCTTTGCCCTGCCCTCGAGGGGCGCCAGCGTTCGGATATAGGCGAAAAGATCGGCCAGCGCCTTGGGCGGCATCAGCCGGTAGGAGGTATAGGGGAAGGCCGGATAATAATGCTGGCCGGACGGGGAGGTCCCTGTCGCCATCGCATCGACGAAATCCTTCACGCCCCAGTTGCCGATGCCGTCGCGGGTGTGCGGTGAGATGTTGGGAGCATGGAACTTGCCGAAGGGCGAGCCGAGTTCGAGCCCGCCGCCGAGCCTGAGCCTGTCGTCCTGGCCCGGGGTGGCATGACAGGACGAACAGCCGCCCGCCGCGAAGAGCAGCTTGCCGTTCTCGATGTCGGGGGCCGGCAGCGTGCCGATCTCCGGCGAAGGCGAGACCACGCGCGGATCGGTCAGCACGACGAAGCCGGCAAGTCCCAGCGCGGCGAAGATAGCGAGCGTGATCAGCAGTCGGCGCATCGGGCCCCTCCCTGCCGGTGTGAATGCGTCCAGAGCGATAAAGATCCCTGGCCGGATGGCAAGCCCGGCGGCCGGACGACCGCCGGACGCACCTTACCGGGCTACGCGATACGTCTCATGGCAGGCAGCGCAATTGTCCGTCGCTTTCTCGAACGCTTGGCGGAAACCCGCCAGCGTCGTCGAGGCCGCATCTCCGGCGGCGGCGTCCGCATCGAATTTCGCGATGGCCGCTGTGAAACCGGCCCGGTCCGCCCAGATCGCCGCCGCAGCCCGCGTGTTGCCGCTCTGCGACCCTTCTGGGAACAGCGTCGCGAGCTTGCGGCTCGATGCGCGATAGGTCGCGAAGACGGCGCGGGCGGCGGTCGGATCGAAGGGCTTGTCGGCTTTTGCGATCGCCGCCCCGTCGCGGCTTGCGGCGCTGATCGCCCGCATCGTGTCCTTCCGCTCGGCGATCGGATCATTCTGGGCGTTTGAGGCAGAGGTCAAAATCAGACACAGGCCGGCACAGGCAAGGCGAAGCATAGGCCACTCACGGTTCCGGCGCAGCCGCCGAGGCAGGGACGCGCGGAACCGCGCGACTCCACCCTGACAGGGGCCCTCGCGTCGTGGCGAGCAGTTTCGAATGCTTCCAGCTTCACGATCCTGTCAGAGCGGATAGCCCGCCGTCTTCAACGCATTGAACACCTTGATCGGGGTCGCCGGCATGTCGATCGCCTTGATGCCTGCGGCCCGGTTCAGCGCATCGACCATCGCGTTCATCACGCCGGGACAAGCCCCGATCGCGCCGGCCTCGCCCGCCCCCTTCACGCCGATGGCGTTGGTGACGCAGCGGACATTGCGCGTCTCGAAATGGAAGTTGGGGATGTCGATCGCGCGCGGCAGGGCGTAGTCCATGAAGGTCGCGGTCAGCATCTGGCCTTCCGCGTCGAAACGGATCTCCTCCATCAGCGCCTGGCCGATACCCTGCGCCGCGCCGCCATGGACCTGGCCCATCAGCATCAGCGGATTGAGCGTCACGCCGAAATCATCGACCACGACATAGTTGACGATCTCGGTCGCGCCGGTTTGGGGATCGACCTCCAGCTCGCAGACATGGGTGCCGTTGGGAAAGGTTGCCGCCGGCGGCGTCCAGCTCTGATGCACCCGCAGCATGGCCGATGTCGCGCCCGGCAGCGCCGCGATCGCCGCGAGATCGAGCGCCTTGTCGGTGCCGACGACGCGCACTGCGCCGTCGACGATCTCGAGATCGCCGACGCCGGCCTCGAGCTTTTCCGACGCCAGTTGCTTGAGATTGTCGGACAGGATCTCGGTCGCCTTGTTCAGCGCCGCGCCGCCGACGGGGATCGAGCGCGAGCCGCCGGTGCCGGAACCGGTCTCGACCTTGTCGGTATCGCCCTGGATGACGCGGATGCGGTCCATCGGGATGTCGAGATGCTGCGAGACCAGCTGCGAATAGGCCGTCTCATGGCCTTGCCCGTTCGACTGCGTGCCGATCAGCACGGTCACCATGCCGTCCTTTTCGAGGATCACGGTCGAGCTTTCGGGTCCGCCGCCGCCGCAGGCCTCGATATAGCAGGCCATGCCGATGCCGCGGATCTTGCCGGCCTTGTTGGCGGTCTTGAGCCGGGCCTTGAAACCTTGCCAGTCGGCCACCTCCATCGCGCGGCGCATATGCCCCTCGAACTCGCCCGAATCATAGACCGGCCCGGTCTGCGTGATGTGCGGCATCTCGCTCGGCTTGACGAAGTTCAGCGCGCGCACCGCATCGGGCGTCTTGCCGGTCTCGATCGCGATCGCGTCGACCAGCCGCTCGATCAGATAGGCCGCCTCTGGACGACCCGCGCCGCGATAGGCATCGACGGGCGTGGTGTTGGTAAGGACGCCCCGGAAGCGCACATGCACGGCCGGGATGTTGTAGCAGCCCGGCGTCATCGTCGTGCCGACCCAGGGAATGAAAGGTCCGTACTGCGAGAGATAGGCGCCCATCTCGGCCGCCAGATCGACCTTGAGGCCGATGAACTTGCCACGCTTGTCCAGGGCCATCGTCGCCGTGGCGAGATTCGCCCGGCCATGCGTATCCGCGAGGAAGTGCTCCGTGCGGTCGGCGACCCAGCGCACCGGGCGCTTCAGCATCTCGGCCGCGACCATCGTCAGCGGGTATTCGCGGTACATGAAGATCTTGGTGCCGAAGCCGCCGCCGACATCGGGCGTCACCACGCGGATACGCTTGGGGTCGACCTTGAGGATGGAGTTCGCCAGGATGTCGCGCGTGCCGTGGCTGCCCTGGCTGCCGAGCGTCAACGTCCAGCGCTTGTCGGCCTTGTCGAACTCCGCGATGCAGGCGCGCGTCTCCATGTAGTTGGAGGCGAGGCGGTTGTTGACGATGGTGATCGAGATGGTCCGGTCGGCCTTGGCGAAGGCGGCATCGGCCTTGGCTTTGTCGCCCTGCTCCGCCTCGAAGGCGACATTGCCCGGGCGGTCGGGCCAGACCTGCGGTGCCGCGGGATCGAGCGCCTCCGTGATCCCGGTGATCGACGGCAGCGCCGTCCAGGCAATGTCGATCGCCTCGGCGGCGTCGCGCGCCTGGTCCAGCGTCTCGGCGACGATGAACGCCACCGCCTCGCCGACATGCCGCACGATGTCGGTCGGCAGCACCGGAACCGGCAGCGGCACCACCGGTTCGCCCGAAATCGTCTTGATCAGACCCTTGCAGGGGATGTCGCCGAGATGGGCGACGTCCTCGCCCGTCAGGATCAGTTTCACGCCCTTCATTCGGCGGGCGGTGTCCTTGTCGCGGATCGTGAAGGTCGCATGGGCATATTGCGAGCGCAGGACGAAGCCATGCAGGGCGCCCTCGACTGCCGTGTCGTCGGTGTAGCGGCCGGTGCCGGTCGTCAGCCGATGATCCTCGACCCGGCGAACCGGCTGGCCAAATCCAAATTTCATCGGACGCATGGTGGATTCCTCAGATCAGTAGAATGAAAGACTGGCGCAGAAACGCAGCCGCGTCAGCCCCGGCGCGTGATGCGGCGGGATGCGCTGGGCGCATTCGCTCAGCGCGCGACGCGGATCGCGGTATCCGACAGGGAGACCATGGTGTTGTAGGAGCTCACGAGCCAGTTGGCGTCGTTGGCGGCGCCGCGCCGCACATCGCCCTTGGTTTTCTCGAGCTTCTCGCGGAAATCACGCAGCTTGCCGAGCCATGAGCTCGCCTGGCTGTCGATAAGCAACGACGCCGAGGGATTGCTGTCCTTGAAGCGATCCATTTCCCGCACGGCGCCGGCATACTCGCTCACGGCGGCCCCGAAGGCCGCGATATCGACGATCGGCTTCTCTCCGCTCGGCATCAGGTCCATCACGGCGCGCGCATTGACCATGATGTTGCGGACCTGCCAGCGCACCGAACGGCCCTCCCGTTGCTCGAGCACTGCGAGTTCGCGCAGATCGAGCCCCTTCTTGTAGACCCTCATTCCTGCGTCGAGCCGCGCCCGCTCGTCCAGAAAGATTTTCGCGGCCGGCACCAGCTGCCCGTGCAGCTTGCGGCCCTCGGCCACGTTGTCGTCGCGATAGTCCTTGCGCTCGTAATAGCGTTCGGCCCGGGTGATCAGCGGCGCCAGCTCCTGATAGGCCTTGATGTAGCGCGAAACGGCGCGGTCGATTTCCGGCAATTCCGGCGGCTGCCCCGTGGCCTCTTCCGCGCGCCTGATTTCGCTTGTCACGTCGTAGAGGCTGTACAGGCCATAGGTGATGTATCGCTCCTGACCGGTCGGACCCTTCTGCATGTCCACCCAGCTGGCATAGCGCTCCCAGGACTGGATCGCCCGCAATGTCCGGTTCATCAGCGCCGTATAGGCATTGGATTTCGCGATCGCGGCCTGCAACCCGGCATCGCCTGCAGCCGATGCGCTGGCGGACGGAGCGGCCGGTCCCTGGGCCGACCCGGCCGTCGGCACGGCAGCTAGGAGGACGGCACCCATGGCCAGGCTGCGAACGACGGCAAAAATCGACATCAGGAATTCCTTTGGTCCTCGGCTGACGGCGATTGCCGCGAAACTCCGTGGAAGACGGCGAAAGGTCAGCGCTCGATCGGGCCGCCCTGCATGACCCAGTCCTTGAAGCCCCCGGCATAATGACTGTCGACGGACAGGCCTGCAGACTGTGCAAATTCCAGCGCACGCAGCGAGCGGATGCCGGCTGCGCAGGACAGGACGATGCGCTTGCCTGGCACGTCGGGGAGATCGGCGGGGTCGAATTGCGACAGCGGCAGCGACACGGAACCGGGAATACGGCCGGCCGCGAATTCATACGGCTCGCGCACATCGACGACCAGCAGGCTATCGTCGGCAAGTCCTGCCTTGACGGCATCGATATCGAGGTCGTTCACGATCAAGGCGCTTCCCCCGCTCAATCAGGCACCCCACCAGATAGAGCGCGAGCGCGGAAAATGCCAACTGCGCCATGCATGAAAGCAGGCTGCGCGCGGGCGCAGCCTGCTTTCGTCATGCATTCAGTAGCGCGAACAGCCTCAGGCCTTCGGCGGAATCCGCAGCACCCAGCCGGGCAGGATCAGGTCGGGATTCTTCACCGGCGGCGTGTTGGCCTTGACGATCTCGGTGTATTTAGCGCCCTGGCCCTTGCCGTAATGCTCTTCGGCGATCTTCCAGAGCGTATCGCCCTTCTTCACCGTGTAGAACACCGCCGCAGCCGCCTCCTTGGTCACGGCGAGATCGGATTCGACGGCAGCGACGCCAGCCGTGTTACCGAGCGCGAGGATGATCTTCTCGGCCTCCTCCGTCGAGACGGCCTTGCCCGAGACCTTGACCTTGTCGCCGTCGATCGAAATCGAAACGTCCGACGGCAGCCCGTGGCCGGCGAGTTCCTTCTGCAGATCGTCGGCCGTTGCGGCCTTCGCCGAACCGCCGAAGATCTTGGCGCCCGCTTCCTTGATGAAACTGAACAAACCCATCTTGCGTCCTCCTTGTGTCGGTTGGCCATGAAGCCCGCTGACGGCGACAAGTTCAAGACGGATTAACGAATTGGCAACGATCCCGGCTCGGGCGGCGTCGCCAAGCGCCCTCTTTCGCGGGAGGCTGCGGACTGGCACAAGCACCGGGCACGCAACTGGAGTTTTCCCCGATGCTCACCCTCGTCCAGGCCCAGACGATCCTGACGGCCGCCCTCGCCCATGCCGAAATGGCCGGCTTCAAGCCGCTCGCCATCGCCATCCTGGACGCGCGCGGCGCGCAGAAGGCCTTCGCCGCCCAGGACGGCACCAGCCTGAAGCGCGGCGAGATCGCTCATGGCAAGGCCCATGGTGCGGTGGCGATGGGGCTCGGCTCGCGCGCGCTCCACAAAATGGCGATCGAGCGGCCCTATTTCATCGAAGCCGCGACCCATGCCGTCGGCGGCTCGCTGGTGCCGGTCCCCGGCGGCGTGCTGATCCGCGATGCCGCCGGCGCAGTGTTCGGTGCCATCGGCATCTCCGGCGACACCTCCGACAATGACGAGGCCGCCGCCCTCGCCGGCATCGCGGCGGCCGGGCTCACGCCCGAAACCGGTGCCTGAACCCGGCGATACTCTCGCAAAACCACTTGCCAGACGCCGCGCAAGCCCGCATGTCACGCGCGACCCTGTCCGGTTTGCCGGATTTTTGAACGTTTCAAAGGAAATGCCATGAGCGCCGAGGCCGCTGAGGGCGAGATCATCACCACCGACGTCGTGATCGTCGGCGCAGGTCCGTGCGGGCTGTTTGCGGTGTTCGAGCTCGGGCTGCTCGACATCAGGGCCCATCTCGTCGACATCCTGCCGAAGGTCGGCGGCCAATGCGCCGAGCTTTACCCCGAAAAGCCGATCTACGACATCCCTGGATTCCCGATCGTCACCGGCCAGGGCCTGGTCGACAACCTGATCGAGCAGATCAAGCCCTTCGGCCCGACCTTCCACCTCAACCAGATGATCGAGGCGCTCGAGCCGACCGGTACCGCCGATGCCCCACGTTTTCGCGTCACCACCGATGCCGGCACCGTCTTCGAGACCAAATGCGTGCTGGTCGCGGCCGGCGGCGGCTCCTTCCTGCCCAAGAAGCCCCCCATCCCCGGTATCGAATCCTACGAGAACAGCAGCGTCTTTTACGCCGTGCGCAAGATGGAGGCCTTCCGCGGCCGCGATATCCTGATCGTTGGCGGCGGCGATTCCGCGCTCGACTGGACGCTCAACCTCCAGCCCATCGCCAACCGCGTCACCCTGATGCACCGCCGCGACGATTTCCGTGCCGCTCCCCACTCCGTCGAGCAGATGCGCGCGCTGGTCGCCTCGGGCCAGATGGATATGAAGCTCGGCCAGGTCACGGGCCTGAAGGGCGACGGTACGATCCTGGAAGCCGCAATCTGTCGCGACGCCGAGGGCCAGACCTTCGAGATCGCCTGCAACACCATGCTGCCCTTCTTCGGGCTGACCATGAAGCTCGGCCCGATCGCCGCTTGGGGACTGAACCTCAACGAGAACCTGATCCCCGCCGACACCGAGAAGTTCGAGACCAACGTGCCCGGCATCTTCGCCATCGGCGACATCAACACCTATCCGGGCAAGCTCAAGCTCATCCTCTCGGGATTCCACGAGGCCGCGCTCGCCGCTCAGAAAGTCCACCGCTACGTCTATCCAGACAAGCGGCTGACCTTCCAGTACACGACATCCTCGTCCTCGCTTCAGAAGAAGCTCGGCGTCGCGTAATCGCGGGGCCGACGATGACGGCCCCTCAATAACTCTGTGAAGACGAGACTTGCGGGCGATCGACCGGCGACGACGGCGCCACGGTGCCGAGACGCAGCGTGTCCAGAGTCGCCCGTGACGGGAGAGACAGGGTCGGCTGGAAGCGGTCGGTCCCCGACGCGACCAGGGGGGCCTCGCTCGCCGGCAGCGGTGCGTCGTCTTCCTCGGGCGCGGGCGGGCTGACCCGCTCGCGCAGTTCGGCGAACGCGCCGCCGATCGGGTGGAAGCTGAAGCGGATCTTGTGCGTTCCAGCCGGCACCTGCACGGCGCGGAAGAGCACGTTGGCCTTCAGGATCTCGACATCGACGCCGTCGAGCGTGGCCCGCCACCACGGGTGCCAGATGTCGTTCAGCACGACGAAGCCGGCCTGGGCAGCGTTAACGTCGATCTCGACTTCGGTGTTCTGGTAGCGTGTCAACTGGATGTCGGCCCTCGCCTCGCCTGGCCCCTCGGGGATGGCTTCCGGGGGCTCGGCATCGAGCAGCACGACCTGATGCGGATCGGCCTCGGGCCAGCGCCCGCCGGCCTTCATGTCGTCGAAATCAGCCAGCTGCCAGCCGCCGACGAACTGCACGCGCGGCAGGGCGCGCGGGTTCTCGTAGACATAGCCTTCCTTGGTGCGGGCGACGAGCTTGAGATCGCCCACATGCAGCTTGTAGTCGACCTGCTCGATGGGAACCGGCGTCGCGATGTAGCGCAGTCCGAGCAGATCGGCGAGGCGGCAGCGATAGGACGGGAACAGCGGCGTGAATTTGCGCTCGCTCGGCCCGGCGATCGAATCCCGGGTGCCGACCGCATCCGAGAAATCGGCCAGCCGCAGCGGGTTGTAACCGAGCGTATGGTCGAAGCCATGCACCATGCCGGCATTGGGCCATTCGAAGCCCATGCCGAGCAGTTCGACACGGTCGCGACGCGGCGACCCGGCCGGCTGTGCGACGAGCCGCTTCAGCACGCGCACCGTCTCGTTTTGCGTCTCGGGCCGCAGCACGTCGTAGATTTCGGGCGAGAGCGCCGTCGATTCATTGGGGCCGTTATTGGTGCCGAGATCGGCCCCGACGACGGCGGTGACGAGCAGGGCTGCGGCAAGCGGTCCGAGTCCGGTCCGCCAGCGCATCAGCGCCGCCACGACCGCAAGCGCCGCTGCAAACCACGCGACGGCCGACGCTGCGGGCCACCACGCATCGCGCAGATGCAGTTCCTGCGACGACACCACCAGCGCCAGAACGATCACGGCGGCGACAATCGCGCCACCGATGGCGAGATCGCGTTTGAGCGAGCCCAGCGTCTCCTCAGACAGGATACGGTGCAGCACATAGCCGGCCAGCACCGCGCCGAGCGCGCCGATCAGGAAAGTCGAGTCCGCGGGCCGGCGGAACGCCTTCACGCCCGGCAGGTAGTCATAGAACAGATGGAAGGCCGGCGTGTATCGCCCCAGCGCAAACAGCACCATGAACCCGAAGAGCAGGGTCAGCGGCAGCACCGCCTTGTCCAGCAGCCAGCCGCGCGAAAGGCCGGGGGCGATCAGCAGCAGCAGCGGCAGCGCGCCGATATAGACCTGCCCCATATTCTGCGACAGGAAGAGTTCGCTGGCGTTCCAGCCGGGGCTGTAGGGGCCCCAGAAATCGACCGCCGGATCGCGCGCGCCGAAGAGGTCGGCCACGAAGGCGGTCAAGAACGAGGCCGGATGCAGCGAGCCGCGGCCTGCCTCGACGAAATCGACCTCCGGCCGGGTCGTCGCCTCGGCGAAGAGCCAGGTCCAGAGCAGCGGCAGCAAGATGGTAGCGATGCCTGTGACACTCGCCACCGAGATCGCCGGCAGGCTTGCCCGAAAATCAGCCCAGCCGCCCGAAAGCCAATGCGCGACGACCATTCCGATCAGCACATAGACGCCGAGCAGCGCGACCTGGTCCGGCTCCAGCACCATCAGGGCAGCGGCAAAGCCGGCAAACGCCCCCGACAGCAGCGACGAGCGCTGCAGCATCCGCGCCGTCAGCCAGAAGGCGATGGCGAAGAAGGCGAGACTGGCGATCTGCCCGACATGCTGCACCCGCCAGGCCGCCGACGCGCCGAAGGCGAAGACCAGCGCCGCCAGCAGCCCGCCTGCCGGATGCCATTTGCGGTCGCGGAAGAACATCAGCAGAGCCAAACCGCCCGCCAGCAGATGCGCCAGCACATAGGCGTCGACCATGCGGAAGCTCGGCGAGGGCGAGATGAGCGCGAGCAGGATCGCGGGCGAGAAGATCAGGGATTGCGGGTCGGCCACCTGCGGCGACCCGCCGAAGACGTTGTGGGTCCAGAACGGCGACTGGCCGGAATGCAGCGCCTGGGCCAGGAACTGGATCTGCGCCTGGAAATGCGCCTTGGCATCGAAGGGAATCGTCACCGAGCCCGACAGCCAAGGCCAGCACAAGATCACCCAGACACAAACAAATCCCGTGGCCGCCAGCCGGTAGCTGACGCCCCTCTTCAGAATCGCGTTCAAGCGGACCCCCCGGTCCCCTCAGGCTTGGACGGCTCCGGATTCGGAACCAGCCTCCACCCTGTCAGTGACTGGACCATGCGGGGGGGCAGGTGAACCGAAACTGAATAAAATCGTCGACACCGCCGCGCTGGCCGAAGACGGTCAAGGAATGGTTGGCGCCCGCGCAGATTTCAGCGGGTATTCGACAACCAGGCCGCCAGCACGCGCCGCTCGGCCGGCGTGATGCCGGAGAGATTATTGGGCGGCATCGCATGGGTCATGACCGCCTGGACCCGGATCGCGCGTGCCTGCGCCGCGATGAATTCCGGCTCGTGCAGCAGTACGCCTTTCGGCGCGATCTGCAGGCCCGGCCAGCTCGGCTCGGGCGCATGGCACATGGCGCAGCGCCCCGACACGATGTTGGCGACCTCGACCGGCGGCAGCGCCAGCCCGGCCAGCAGCATCGGCTTGCGCTCCGGCAGCGGGGCAAGCCCGAGCCGGTCGCGCCTACCCGGCGAAGACGCCATGGCGAGCCAGAAGGCGAGCCACAGCGCTGCGAGCGCGACAGCCCAGGTCCACCACGGCGATTTCGCATGGTCGGCATGGCGGACGTTGAAGAAGTGCCGGATCAGCGCGCCGGCCACGATGATCAGCGCCACCAGCGCCGGGATCACCGCCGAATTGGCATAGGTCACGGGGTAGTGGTTCGACAACATCAGGAACAGCACCGGCAGGGTGATGTAGTTGTTGTGCGTCGAGCGCTGCTTGGCCGCCTTGCCGTATTTCGGATCGGGCTTTTCGCCGGCCGTCAGTGCGGCGATCACCTTGCGCTGGCCCGGCATGATGTTGAAGAACACGTTGGCGGTCATGATCGTCGCCATCAGCGCGCCGGTATGGATCAGCGCGCCGCGCCCCGAGAACACGGACGCGAAAGCCCAGCTCGCCGCCACGACATAGGAGAAACCGAGCAGGCCCAGCACGACGTCGTTGCGGCCCAGCGGCGAACGGCACAGCCAGTCGTAGAACAGCCAGCCCAGCGCCAGCGCCGCAATGCCGATCGCGCCCGCCGCCAGCGGCGAAAGCTGCATCACCGCCGGGTCGATCAGATAGAGCTCCGACTGCGCATAGTAGACCCAGACAAGCAGGAAGAAGCCCGAGATCCAGGTCCAGTAGGCCTGCCATTTGTGCCAGGTCAGCTCGGCCGGCATCACGGCCGGCGCGACCATGTATTTCCGCATCTCGTAGAACCCGCCGCCATGGACCTGCCAGGCGCGCCCGCCCTCTCCGGCCGGGATGTCGGCGGCGCCGCGTAGCGAAGCATCGAGGTGGATGAAGAAGAAGGACGAGCCGATCCAGGCGATCGCGGTGATCACATGCAGCCAGCGCAAAAGCTGGCTCCCCCATTCCATCAGATAGGCGTCGAGCATCTCGGTTTCCGGTCAGGGGCTGAAAGGCGGCTCGTGCCTGTGGACTTCGCCGCCGGTCAAATTACGGTTGGCGGCGTGGGACAGGCAAGCGCCGTTCCACGGAGACAGAGAAGGACGGACATGGCAGGACTTTCGACCCATATCCTCGACACACATAGTGGGCGGCCCGGTGCCGGCGTCGCCGTCTCGCTGCGGCGCCTGCTGCCAGACGGCACGCGCGAACTTCTGGCCGAGACGCAGACGAATGAGGATGGACGCGCCGCGCTGATGACGGCGGAGGATACGAGGCCCGGCGTCTACGAGATCGATTTCGCCATCGGCACCTATTTCCGCAGCCGAGGTATCGATCTGCCTGACCCCGCCTTCCTCGATCGCGTCACGGTCCGGTTCGGCATTTCAGACGTCGCGCGCCACTATCACGTGCCGCTTCTCGCCTCGCCCTTTGGCTACACCACCTATCGCGGCAGCTAAATTCCATGACAGGCACCGAGTATCCGCGCGATCTTGCTGGCTATGGCCGGCATGCCCCCCATCCGCATTGGCCGGGCGAGGCTCGCATCGCGGTCCAGTTCGTGATCAACTACGAGGAGGGCGGCGAGAACAACGTCCTGCATGGCGACGCAGCCTCGGAGGCGTTCCTATCCGAGATCGTCGGCGCCGCGCCCTGGCCCGGCCAGCGCCACATGAACATGGAGTCGATCTACGAATACGGCTCGCGCGCCGGCTACTGGCGGCTGTGGCGCATGTTCACGGAGCGGAACCTTCCGGCCACCGTCTTCGCGGTGGCGAGCGCGCTGCAGCGCTATCCCGAGATCGTCGGGTCGATGCAGGAGGCCGGCTGGGAGATCGCCACCCATGGCCTGAAATGGATCGACTATCGCGATGTGCCCGCCGAGCGCGAAGGCGCCGACATCGCCGAGGCGATCCGCATCCAGGCGCACCTCGCCGGCGAACGCCCGCTCGGCTTCTACCAGGGCCGCAGTTCGGAACGCACCACCCCGCTGATGATGGCGGAAGGCGGCTTCCTCTACACCGCCGACAGCTATGCCGACGACCTGCCCTATTGGCTCGAGGGTCCGCACGGCCCGCAGCTCTGCGTGCCCTATACGCTCGACGCCAACGACATGCGCTTCGCCACGCCGCAGGGTTTCAATGCCGGCGACCAGTTCTTCGCCTATCTCAAGGATAGCTTCGACACGCTCTATGCCGAGGGCGAGACCGCCCCGAAGATGATGTCGATCGGCCTGCATTGCCGGCTCGTCGGCCGGCCGGGACGCGCTGCCGCGCTCGCCCGCTTCCTCGACTATGTCCAGGGCCACGATCGCGTCTGGATCGCGACCCGGCTCGACATCGCCCGCCACTGGATCCGGCATCACCCGCCCGCAGGAGGCTACAAGCCGTCCGCGATGCCCAAGGGTCTCTTCGTCGAGGTCTATGGCCGCATCTGGGAACACTCGCCCTGGGTGGCAGAGGCCGCCTACGATGCCGGCCTGACGGCAGCTCAGGACGACGCGACAAGCCTCTACGCCGCAATGACGAAGGCGATGCGGGCAGGATCGCCCGGGCAGCAGCGCGCGCTCCTGCTCGCCCATCCCGACCTTGCCGGAAAACTCGCCGCCGCAGGCGAACTCACCCCGGAATCGAGCCATGAACAGGCCTCGGCCGGGCTCGACCGGCTGACCGGCGACGAACGCGTCCGCTTCACCGCCCTGAACGAGGCCTACAAGGCCCGCTTCGGCATCCCCTTCATCATCGCCGTAAAGGGCCTGAGCAAGGACGACATCGTCACCGCCTTCGAGGCCAGGCTGAAGAGCACGCCGGAACAGGAGTTCGAAACCGCGCTGGGGCAGGTTGAGAAGATCTCGCTGCTGCGGTTGCGGGAGTTGCTTCCTTCAAACTGACGGGTTCTACAACCCGCTGACCAGATGCCCGCCATCGACGGCCACCACCGCCCCGGTCATGAAGCGCGAAGCGTTCGAGCACAGCAGCAGCAGCGGACCGTCGAGATCGCCAAGATCCGCCGGCCGGCGCATGGGTATCCGCTTGATCAGCGCCTGCCCCACCTCGGTCGCGAAGAAGTCTCGGTTGATATCGGTCACGACATAGCCGGGCGCCAGCGCGTTCACCCGCACCTTGTGCCGCGCCCATTCCAGCGCCAGAGCCTTGGTGAGCTGGATCAGCGCCGCCTTCGAGGCGGCATAGGGTGCGACCGAAATCGCCACGCGCTCGCCCAGGATCGAAGCGATGTTGACGATCGACCCGCCGCTCTGCTGCCTGCTCATGATCCGCGCCGCACTCTGCGCCGCGAAGAAGCAGCCCTTCAGGTTGATGTCGAGCTGCGCATCCCACTGCGCCTCGCTCAGGTCGAGCGCGCGCTCCGTCTCGGCGACGCCGGCATTGTTGATCAGCACGTCGAGCCCGCCCATTGCGGCTGAGGCCTCGCCGAGTCCCGCCTCGATCGCCGCAACCGAGGCGACGTCCAGCACGAGCGGCGTTACCCGGCCCGGCAGTCCCGCGCAGGCCTCCGCCAGTGCCGAAAGCCGTTCCAGCCGGCGCGCCGTGGCCACCACATGCGCGCCCTGCCCTGCCAGCAGCGCGACGAAATGCGCGCCGAGCCCCGACGACGCCCCCGTCACCAGCACCCGCTTGCCCCTCAGATCCTCGAACATGGCCGCCCCGTCCGCTTCGCTTCAGCAGCAGAGGGGACACGCCCAGGCCACGCCGGTCAATCTGCGCAAAGGCTTACTCATCTTTTCACACCACCGCGCCGTCATTCCGGGCGGAGCGAAGCGGAGACCCGGCAACTGTGTCGTTGCGCATCCTGATCATGGCTGGAAGGCTGTGTTTGTCTTGATCATGGCGTTGAGGATTGTGAGGAGTTTTCTGGCGACGGCGATCAGGGCGACTTTTGCTGCGGCACTTCGTTCGAGGATGGCGTCGTAGAAGGCCTTGAAGCGCTGGCAGGTTCGCTTGGCTGCCAGTGCCGCCATGTAGAGGGCGCTCCGGACGCGGCTGCGCCCGCCCCTGATGCTGCGCTTGCCGCGGTGGCGGCCGCTGTCGTTGTTGAAGGGGGCCAGCCCCGCCAAGGCTGCTATCGCCTTTGGCGAGACATGTCCGAGTTCTGGCATCAGCGCGATCAGGGTGGTTGCGGTGACGTGTCCGACGCCCGGCGCCGAACGCAACAGAGCCTGTGTGCGGGCCAGGGCCTCGTTTGCGCACAAGGCATCGCTGATGAGGCGCTCGAGCGTGTCGATCTCGTCGTCGAGCCAGGCAAGATGGCGCGCCAGGCTGCCGCCTTGGTCCTGTCCCTCGCTGAGACGGACGCGCTCGGCGGCACGGATCGCGACGAGCTGGTCGCGGCGTTTGTGCAGTTGGGCCAAAGCGTTGCGAGCGGGCTCGACAGGTGCGTCGGGTTCCAGCGCGAGGCTGCGGGCCATGGCGGCGAGCATGCGGGCGTCGATCGCATCGGTCTTGGCCAGGCGCCCCGTGGCACGGGCGAAGTCACGCGCGCGCGCCGGATTGAGGCGCACGAAACGCAAGCCGGCCTGCTCCAGCGCCTGGCGCAGGGTTGCATCGTAGGGCCCAGTCGCCTCGAAGGCGACGAGGCTGCCGGCCGGATCGGCCAGCCCCGACAGCCAGGCCGCGATGGCCGGGCTCGTATTGGCGATACGAAGACTTGTGCCGCTCGCCTCATCGAACAGGTCGAGATGGTGTTTGGCGATATCGCATCCGATGAAGCAGGGGTGTATCGTCATGGGGCCTGTCCCTGTGCTGCGAGGTCCGGTGCAAGCGGCCTCGGTCAACTGTTCAGGATGGGTCTTGGAACGCGGGCGGGAGCCTGGCCGGGTCACGGTGTTTGCCACCAGGAATCCAACGGCTTCCCGCCCGCACCAATCATGACACAGATCAAACACAAGGAATCCATGCCGGAACGCCAATCTCGGAAAGGTTCAGGCATGGATTCCGGGTCGCAGCTTCGCTACGCCCGGAATGACGGCGCTTGTGCCATAGAGGCCTGTCCCGTCGTTATGCGGCGTTTTGCGCCATCATCTCTGGCACCACCACACCAACCCGCCTAAGATCGGCGATGAAGCGGGCCGTTTCGCTGATCTTCGCCTCCTCGTCGGGCAGGCGCAACAGATAGGACGGGTGCACTGTCGCCAGCAGCGGCGTGCCGTCGTCGAGCGCGAGATCCCCTTCCCGCACCGAAGCCAGCGAGCCGGAGTGCCCCGTAAGCGCCTTCAGCGCGCTCGCCCCCAGCGCCACGACGAGACGCGGCTTGACGAACTCCCTCTCCAGCCCAAGCCAGAACCGGCAGGCCGTGATCTCGCCGGCATTGGGCTTCTGGTGGATGCGGCGCTTGCCGCGCAGCTCGAACTTGAAGTGCTTCACGGCATTGGTGACATAGGCGCGCCGCCGCGCCAGCCCCGCCTCGCCCAAAGCCTTGTCGAAGACCTGCCCGGCCGGCCCCACGAAAGGCTTGCCCGCCAGATCCTCCTGATCGCCGGGCTGCTCGCCGACGAACATCACGGGTGCGTCGAGCGGACCCTCGCCGAAGACGGTCTGCGTCGCATGTTCGCAAAGGCCGCAACGTCGGCAATCGCGAGCGGCAGCGGCCGCCTGCTCCCAGCTCTCGATCGCCTCGGGCGCCGCAACCGATCCGGCCTCTTGCCGCTGCGACTGCCGAAGATGCCGTTCGGGTGGCAAGGTCGGCGCAGACAGGACCATCTCCTGCGCACGCCGGCCGGCACCTGCGATCAGCGGCGAAATCAGCGCGGCCTCGGGCAGGTTCTTCCAGTATTTCTGCGGCATCTCGGCCTGCATCGCCTTGATCTTGAGCCGGGCCGGATTGAAGATATTGGCGTAATAGGTCCGCCAATACGCCTCCATCGCATCCTCGCTCGGCGCGTCCGCCTTGGCGGCGCCGGCGGTGAGATGCAAGGTTTCGCCATCCCAGTGCAGCGAACGCAGCGGCGTCAGGATCGACCAGCGCATCGCCGAAAAGCGCTTCACGAAGAAGGACGAGACCCGCTCGACGATGAAATGCTCGGGCTCGAACCAGGCGACGAAGGCCTCGCGCCCCTCCGCATCGGCGATCTCGCGGAATCGCACGAACGCCGTCATCTTGTGCATGTCGCGCCGCACCGCCCGCGCCATCGCCTCGGCCCGATGCACGTCGATATCGGTCGCGACGTTCAGGAGATGCGGCTCACCCTGCAGCCGCAGCAGCAGCCGGTAGATCAGCCCGAAGCGCTCCGGATCGCGATGGCATGCGACCTGCGCGGCAAGCTCGGGAAAATCGCGCGGGACCCTGGGTTCCAGCCCCGACACCGGCGCATCCGGATCGACCTCCTGGCCGTCGAACAGGCTCAGCCCGTCGCCGACCTGCCAGGCGATGTCGCCGGGCAGGATCTGCTGCCGCACCAGCACCCGCGCATGGCGCCGCCAGCCCTCGAAATCCGCCGGATGGGCGAGCCGCACCACGAACATCAGCGCGTGATCCAGAAAAGTGCAAACGGGGACTCGGACATGATTATCCTCCCGCGCGCGGTTTCACAGCAGCGACAATTGCTGCGGGCGGGGCGCCAGATGCAGACGCAGCCGCTCGCTGTCGAGCAGCGCCCCGGGCCGCCAGCCCTCGGCCACGATGAAGTTGCGCAGGGTCGTCAGGGAACGGGCCAGCCGGCCGATATCCTCAAGCCGCAGCCGCCGGAACCGTCGCATCGCGAGGATGCGCCCGACGCTGCGCGTCCCCAGACCCGGCACCCTCAGCAGCGTCTCCCGGTCGGCCTTGTTCACGTCGACAGGAAAGCGGTCGCGATGCCGCAGCGCCCAGGCCAACTTTGGATCGACCGTGAGATCCAGCATCTCTCCCGAGCCGGCATCGAGGATTTCGCCGACCTCGAACCCGTAGAAGCGCGTCAGCCAGTCGGCCTGGTAGAGCCGGTGCTCGCGCATCAAGGGCGGCTCGACCAGCGGCAGTTGCGCCGATGAATCGGGGATCGGACTGAACGCCGAATAATATACCCGCCGCAAGCCGAAGGCGCCGTAAAGCTGGGCACTGCGCTGCAGGATCGAGGCATCGCTCGCCCCGTCCGCGCCGACGATCATCTGCGTGCTCTGTCCGGCCGGCGAGAACACCGGCGCACGCCGCGACTTCGCCCGCTCGGCCTTGCTCTCGTCGATCCTGAGCTTCAGCCCGCCCATCGCCGAGCGGATGTCGCGCGACTGCTTCTCGGGCGCGAACCGCTTCAGCGAGATGTCGCTCGGCAGTTCGACATTGATCGAGACGCGATCGGCGAAGAGTCCGGCCTGGGCGACGAGATCGGGACTCGCGCTCGGGATCAGCTTGAGATGGATGTAGCCGCGAAAATCATGGGTCACGCGCAGGCTCTCGGCCACCCGCACCATCTCGGCCATTGTGTAGTCCGGCGAGCGGATGATGCCCGAGGACAAAAACAGTCCCTCGATGTAGTTCCGCTTGTAGAAGTTCAGCGTGAGATCAACGACCTCCTCCACCGAAAACCGGGCACGGGCGACATTGCTCGACGAGCGGTTGATGCAGAACACGCAGTCATAGCTGCAGAAATTCGTCAGCAGGATCTTGAGCAGCGAGATGCAACGCCCATCGGGCGCATAGGAATGGCAGATGCCGGAGCCCGTGGTCGAGCCGATGCCCTTCGAGCCCAGCGAATCCCGTTTCGTCGTGTTGCTGGAGGCGCAGGACGCATCGTATTTCGCCGCATCGCTCAGGATTTCCAGCTTCTGCATGACCGTGGGCGGGGACATCGGGTCGCCTTTTCGTTCGTGATTTGTTCTTATGACACGCCGCAGCGCGCCGAGCCATAACCAGCGCCGAGGCCTTTCGTCGCGCCTACCGCGATTGCCCCAGAGCGGGAACTCCCTTCCGTCGCTCGCGTTGCCCAAACAGATTCGTCACGGGAGGGATGCACATGTTCAGGATTCTTTTGATCATTGCGGTGATCGCCATCGGCTACGATGCCGTCGTTCATCAGGGCGCCTATACGCGCAGTGCCTGGACGAGCGCTGTGGGCATGACCGATTCGGCGGTTTCCAACGCCAGGCAGCTCGGTCTAGGCGCCCGCGAGGAAACGCGCACCCAGACCAACTAGCAAAAGCCGCGACAGAGCCGGTTGCGCGGCGACCGGCCTTTCTCTTTACCATCGAGCCATATGGCGGCCCTTGAAGGTCGTGTTTATGCTGCAGCGCAGCGGTTTCGGCTGGACAGGATCGGACGTTGGCTTGACACTCGCCACTTCCGAACCTGACGGGATTCAGTCGCTTGAACGAGACCGCCTTCAAGACACCAGCCGCGGACGCCACCGTCTCCGAGAATCTGGTCGAGACGCTCAAAGCCGAGATCATCAGGAAACTGACCTTCTCGCTCGGCAAGAACCCGTCGGTCGCGCAGCCGCATGACTGGCTGACGGCCGTCATTCTCGCGGTCCGCGACCACGTCATCGAGGTCTGGCAGCGCTCGACCCGCGAAAGCTACCAGACCGGCCGCAAGCGGGTCTATTATCTGTCGCTGGAGTTCCTGATCGGCCGCTCGCTCGCGGACGCGCTGAACAATCTGGGGCTTACGGGCCCCGTCGCGCAGGCGATGAGCGAACTCGGCGTCGATCTGGCCGCGATCGAGACGATCGAGCCCGATGCGGCGCTCGGCAACGGCGGCCTCGGCCGGCTCGCGGCCTGCTATCTGGAGGCGATGGCCTCGACCGGCGTGCCGGCGCTCGGCTACGGCATCCGCTACGACCACGGCCTTTTCAAGCAGCGCATCGAGGCCGGCAAGCAGGTCGAGATCCCCGAAGACTGGCTCTCCTTCCGCAATCCCTGGGAATTCGAGCGCCGCGAATCCTCCTACCAGATCGGCTTCGGCGGCGCGGTCGCAGGCACCGACAAGCCGGGCGAAGTGATCTGGACCCCGCAGGAGACGGTCTTCGCCGTCGCCTACGACACCCCGATCGTCGGCTGGCGCGGGCGCGATGCCACGACGCTGCGGCTCTGGCGCGCTCGCGCCCTGCATCCGCTCTCTCTCGATGCCTTCAACCAGGGCGACCTGGTCGGCGCCGTCGCCGAGCGCAACCGCGCCGAAGCGATCTCGAAAGTGCTCTACCCCAACGATTCGACGCCCACGGGGCAGGAACTGCGGCTGCGGCAGGAGTTCTTCTTCACCTCCGCCTCGCTTCAGGATCTGGTGCGGCGACACTACCGCCAGTTCGGCACGCTCGAGAACCTGCCCGACAAGGTCGCGATCCAGCTCAACGACACCCACCCCGCCCTCGCCGTCGCCGAGATGATGCGGCTGCTGATGGACGAGCGCGGCTTCACCTGGGAGGAGGCCTGGACGCTGACCAACGGCACCATCTCCTACACCAACCACACCCTGCTGCCGGAGGCGCTGGAAACCTGGCCGGTTGCGCTGATGGAACGGCTGCTGCCGCGCCACATGCAAATCATCTTCGGAATCAATGCGCGCTTCCTCGAAGGCGTCAGGCGCTCCGCCGGCGGCAGCAAGGTCGACCTCGCCGGCATTTCGCTGATCGACGAGCAGCATGGCCGGCGCGTCCGCATGGCCCATCTCGCCTTCGTCGGCTCGCACACCGTGAACGGTGTCTCGGCCCTGCATTCCCGGCTGATGCAGGAGACGGTGTTCGCGCCGCTGCACGCGATCTTCCCCGACCGCATCACCAACGTCACCAACGGCATCACGCCCCGGCGCTGGCTTCTCAGCGCCAATCCCGGGTTGACGAAGCTGCTGCGGGAGGTCTGCGGCGACGGTGTCAGCGACGACATCACCCAGATCAGCCGACTGGCAAAACATACCGGCGACGCAAGCCTGCATGAACGCCTGAGAGCGATACGCCGCGACAACAAGCTCAAGCTCGCCCATCTGATCCGGCAGGATACCGGCGTGTCGATCGATCCCGACGCCCTCTTCGACGTCCAGATCAAGCGCATCCACGAGTACAAGCGCCAGTTGCTCAACATCCTGGAGACGATCGCGCTCTATGACGCCATCCGCTCCGAGCCCTATCGCGACTGGGCGCCGCGCGTGAAAATCTTCGCCGGCAAGGCCGCCTCGAACTACGGCACCGCCAAGGCGATCATCAATCTGATCAACGACGTCGCCACCGTCGTGAACAACGACATCACCACCCGCGACCGCCTGAAGGTGGTGTTCCTCCCGAACTACAATGTCAGCGCCGCCGAGGTCATCATCCCGGCCGCCGATCTGTCTGAGCAGATCTCGACCGCCGGCATGGAGGCGTCGGGCACCGGCAACATGAAGTTCGCGTTGAACGGCGCGATCACCATCGGCACGCTCGACGGCGCCAATATCGAGATCGGCGAGCGCGTCGGCGAGGACAACATCGTCATCTTCGGCATGACGGCCGAGCAGGTCGAGGCCGCCAAGCGCAATCCGCGCCCGCCTGAGGATGTCATCCGCGCCACGCCGCATCTCGAAGGCGTGCTGGATGCCGTCGCCAGCGGCGCCTATTCGCCAGGCGAGCGCGACCGCTATCAGGGGCTGGTCGCCGGCCTGCGCGCCAATGACTGGTTCATGGTGCTGAACGATTTCGAGAGCTATCGCCTGGCCCAGCGCCGGGTCGATGCGCTCTGGGCCGATCAGGGCAAATGGTGGCGCTCCTCGGTCACCAACACCGCTCATTGCGGCTGGTTCAGCGCCGACCGCTCCATCCGCGAATATGCCGAGCGGATCTGGCATGTTCCCGCCAGCCCGGCCGCGAAGGGCTGACAGGCTTGGGACAGCCCTGGCGGATCGCGGCCTGCGCTCTTCCCCCAAAGATGGGCGCGACCGTCACGCAGGAGGGCGTGGAATTCGCGGTCTTCTCGCGCAATGGTACGCGGATCGATCTCTGTCTTTTCGACGAGGTTGGCGAGCACGAAACTGCCCGCCTGTCCCTGCCCTGCCGCAGCGGTGATATCCACCATGGCCTTCTGCCCGGCGCCGGGCCAAGCCTGCGCTACGCCCTGCGTGCCGACGGCGCCTGGCAACCCGAGCACGGCCACCGTTTCGACGCGACGAAGCTGCTGATCGACCCCTATGCGATCTGCATCGACCGGCCCTTCCGCTGGGATCCGCGCATGGCGCAGCATGGCGTCGATACGGCCGATCTCGTGCCGCGCTGCGTGGTAAGCGACGCCATGACCCGGCTTGCAACGGGCGATGAGACAACTCCGTTCTTCATCTACGAGCTTGCGGTCAAATCCTTCTCGATGCGCCACCCAGCCGTGCCGGAGCCGCTACGCGGCACGCTGGCGGCACTCACCCAGCCGGCGATCCTGGAGCATCTGGCCAGGCTCGGCGTGAGCCATGTCGAGTTAATGCCCGTGGCGGCCTGGATGGACGAGCGCCATCTGCCGCCGCTCGGGCTGAGCAACGCCTGGGGCTACAACCCCGTGAACTTCTTCGCGCTCGATCCGCGGCTGGCGCCCGGCGGCGAAGCCGACCTGCGCGATCTTTGCGCCGCCTACCGCAAGGCCGGCATCGGCGTGATCCTCGACATCGTCCTCAACCACACGGCCGAAAGCGACGAGCATGGCGCCACGATCAGCCTGCGCGGGCTCGACAACGCGGTTTATTACCGCCACGCCACGGACGACCCCGGCAAGCTGATCAACGACACCGGCTGCGGCCACACGCTGGCGCTCGATCGTGCGCCGGTCGTGCGCATGGCGATGGATGCTCTGCGACACTGGCGCAGCCTCGGCGTCGCAGGCTTCCGCTTCGACCTCGGCACGGTGATGGGACGCTCGGATACGGGCTTCTCGCAGGACGCCCCGCTCTTCGCCGCGATCCTGCAGGATCCCGATCTGTCGCGGACGATCCTGATCGCCGAGCCCTGGGACATCGGGCCAGGCGGTTATCGCCTCGGCGAATTCCCCGCCCCCTTCGCCGAATGGAACGGGCGCTACCGCGACGACGTCCGCCGCTTCTGGCGCGGCGACGGCGGCGCGGCCGGAGCGCTGGCGACGCGGCTGGCAGGCTCGGCCGATCTCTATGCCGAGCGCCATCGCGGACCCGGCGCCAGCATCAACTTCATCAGCGCCCATGACGGCTTCACTTTGGCCGATCTCGTCAGCTATGCCGGCAAGCACAACGAGGCCAACGGCGAGGGCAATCGCGACGGCGACAACGACAGCCACAGTTGGAACAACGGCGTCGAGGGCCCCTCTGACGAACCTAGCGTAAAGGCCGCGCGCGATCGCGACATCCGTGCCTTGCTGGCGACGCTCTTCCTCTCGCGCGGCATCCCAATGCTGCAGGCGGGCGACGAGTTCGGCCGGACTCAATTTGGCAACAACAACGCCTACTGCCAGGATAATGCAGGGTTTTGGCTGGATTGGCAGAGCGCCGATCTAGGCCTGGCAGCCTTTGTCGCGAGGCTCGCCGCGCTACGAAAAAGCCAGCCGCTGATTCCTGGCGACGCCTTCCTCACCGGTCAGCCGCGCGACGACGCCGAGCGCCCCGACGCGACCTGGCTGCGGGCAGATAGCGCCCCTGTCGGCGAGGGCGACTGGCAGCAGCTCGACACCTTCGGCCTCCTGGTGGCGGACTCGAACGATACCCTTTTGATCGCGGTCAACCGCCGGCACGAGCCGTCCGCCTTCGCCTTGCCGGAGGCTCTCCCCGGCAAGGCATGGCATCGCCTGTTCGGCTCGGCGGCGGCACAGGAAGCCACCTTGCCGGCGCGCAGCGTATCTGTCTTCGCCGAAACGCGCTGACGACCGGAGCTCCTTTACATCAGCACGATCAGCGACCGCGGCGTCAGCGTCAGCTCGCTCTCGGCTCTGAGCCCCTTGCGGCCTTCGTCCGAGCCCGGCCCGGTTTCGGTATCGAGCACGACCGACCATGCGCCCTGCTTCACTCGCGCCGGCAGCTTGAACACCACTTCGCCATCGAAGGCGTTGAACAGGATCAGCGCCTCGTCGCCGCCCTGCTCGACCTCGGGGGTGTGCATCAAAAGCCCGATCGCGAGAACGCCGTCATCGTCCCAATGCTCCTCCTGCTGGTCTCCGCCGGCGGGGTTGACCCAGCGCAGCACGCAGCCGTCGCGGAAGCTCGCGCGGCGGAAGATGGCGTGCTCGGCCCGGAGCTGCGTGACGCGCTGGACGAAGCCGGTCAGCGCCCTGTCACGATCGGTCAGCTTGTCCCATTTGATCCAGGCGAGTTCGTTGTCCTGGGCATAGACGTTGTTGTTGCCGTCCTGCGAATGGCCGAGCTCATCGCCCGCCAGGATCATCGGCGTGCCGTGCGAGAGCAACAGCGTCGCCAGCAGGTTGCGCTTCTGGCGCTCGCGCGCGGCGATGATGCCCTCATCGTCGGTCGGTCCCTCGACGCCGAAATTGAACGACAGGTTGTGGCCGTGGCCGTCCTTGTTGTCCTCGCCATTCGCGTCGTTATGCTTCTCGTTGTAGGAGACCACGTCGTTCAGCGTGAAGCCGTCATGGGCGGTGATGAAGTTGACGCTGGACCACGGCCTGCGCCCGCGCAGGTCATAGACGTCGCCCGAGCCGGTGATGCGCGCGGCGAGGTCGCGGATGATGCCCTCCTCGCTCTTCCAGTAGGCCCGTGTCGTGTCGCGATACTTGTCGTTCCACTCGGCCCAGCCGGGCGGGAAGCCGCCGACCTGGTAGCCGCCCGGCCCGATATCCCAGGGCTCGCCGATCAGCTTGACCTTGCCCAGGATCGGATCCTGCCCCATCGCGTCGAAGAAGCCGCCGCGCTGGTCGAAGCCATGCGGCTCGCGCCCCAAAATCGTCCCGAGATCGAAGCGGAAGCCGTCGACCTCCATCACCTGCGTCCAGTAGCGCAGCGAATCCAGCACCATTTGCAGGACGCGTGGATGGCTGGTGTTGACCGTGTTCCCGGTCCCGGTGTCGTTGATGTAGAAGCGCGGATCGTCCGGCATCGTGCGATAATACGAGAAGTTGTCGATGCCCTTGAACGAGAGCGTCGGCCCCATCTCGTTGCCCTCGGCGGTATGATTGTAGACCACGTCGAGGATCACCTCGATCCCGGCATCGTGGAACTTGCGCACCATGTCGCGGAAGGAAGCGAGGCCGGCCCTGCCCTCGTAGCGCTGCATCGGCGAGAAGAAGCCGATCGTGTTGTAGCCCCAGTAGTTGCGCAGGCCCTTGGGCTCGAGATGGTGGTCGTCGAGAAACGCGTGGACCGGCAGCAATTCGACCGAGGTGACGCCGAGGCTCTTGATGTAATCGACGATCGCTTTCTCCCCGAGCCCGTCGAAGGTGCCGCGCATCTCCTCGGGCACCGCCGGATGCAGCTTGGTGAAGCCGCGCACATGCGTCTCGTAAAAGATCGTCCGGTCCCAGGCGATCCCGGGCTTGGCTGGCGCATTCGGATCGGCTGCGAGATCGCAGACGACGCATTTTTGCGTGAAGGGCGCGCTGTCGAGTTCGCTGAAGCTCAGATCCTTGTCGGTCTCGGCCCCGATATCATAGCCGTAATGGGCCGCGTTCCAGGTGATCTCGCCTGAAAACTCCTTGGCATAGGGATCCAGCAGCAGCTTGTTGGGATTGAAGCGATGTCCCTCTTCCGGCGCGAAGCGGCCATGAACGCGATAGCCGTAACGCTGGCCGGGCATCACACCCGGCAGATAGCCGTGCCAGATCTCGTTTGTGTATTCCGGCAAGGTGATGCGCGCGGTTTCCGTCTGTCCACTCTCGTCGAACAGGCATAGCTCGACACGTTCGGCCGCCGCGGAGAACAGGGCGAAATTCGTCCCCTCGCCGTCGAAGACCGCTCCCAGTTCGTTCGCCTGCCCGGCCTGGACGTCAAACTGAGCGTTCGTGTCTTTCGACATTGATTGATCCCCCACATGCGGATTAGGTTTGACGGGTTGGGGAAAGCGCCATTGCCTTGCCCGCACGTCCGTCTTTCGACCATGCCCGTCGCGAAGCCATGCAACGCCTCCCGCAACCCTGCGGTTCCGGCACCACGGTTTGAATTCAGGCATTTATTTTGCATCGCACCATGGAACATTAATCTTTCAGCACTGTTCTGGTATCGCGTAAACGGGGATTGCGAACATGGCCAAGGCGCTGAAGCAGGCAGGCTCCGAGACAGCCTCCGCGACTTCGGGCCACGCTTTGATTTACGCCGCCGCCGTCAAGGATGGCCCGCCCGAGCTTCAGTCCACTTTGCCCTCCGCCACCCGCCTGCTGTTCGTCACCTCGGAAATGGGGGAATTCATCAAGGCCGGAGGCCTCGGCGAAGTCTCGTCGGCCCTGCCCAGGCAATTGCGCGCCCTGTGTGACGTGCGCGTCCTGATCCCGGGCTTCCGCCAGGTCCGCGCAGCCAAGCCGAACATGGATATCGTCGGCCAGTTGCCGCGCACGGCCAACCTGCCGCCCTGGTCGCTAGGCAGGTTCGCCACCCCGGACGGCCTCACGATCTATGTCGTGCTCTGCGACGAACTTTACGATCGCGAGGGTTCGCCATACGGCCCCTTCGCAGGCGGCGATTTCGGTGACAACGACATCCGCTTCGCAAGGCTGTCGCTGGCAGCTGCGGAACTGGCAGCCGGCGAGGCCGATCCGAACTGGAAGCCCGACATCCTCCATGTCAACGACTGGCCCTCGGCGCTTGCGCCGGGCTATATGCGCTGGAAGGGGCTGACGACGCCGTCGATCCTGACGATCCACAACATGGCCTATCAAGGCCTCTATCAGCCGGCGAGGATGGGCGCGCTCGGCATTCCCGATCTCGCCTTCTCGATGAACGGCGCCGAGTTCCACGGCAAGATCTCGTTCCTCAAGACCGGCATCTTCTACGGCTCGCACGTCACCACCGTCAGCGAGACCTATGCTCACGAGATCACCACCCCTGAACATGGCTGCGGGCTCGACGGCCTGCTCAAGACCCGCATGGACGAGGGTCGGCTTACGGGCATCGTCAACGGCATCGACGATAGCTGGACCTCGCCGGTCACGACCGAAAAATCCGGGCCACAGCTGATCCGTCAATGGAAGCGCCAGAACGCTGCCGACATCCGCAAGAGCTTCGAATTGCCGCCCTCGACCGGCCCGCTCTTCTCGATCATCTCGCGGCTGGTACATCAGAAAGGCATCGACCTCTCGATCGAGGCCGCGGAGACCATCGTATCCAGTGGCGGGCAACTCGTCGTCACCGGACGCGGCGAGCCGCGCTTAGAGGATGAGATCGAACGCCTCGCCAGGCGCCATCCCACCTCGGTCGCAGCCCGCATCGGCTTCGACGACCAGGAGGCCCGCCGCATCTTCGCCGCCAGCGATTTCCTGTTGATGCCCTCGCGCTTCGAGCCTTGCGGGCTGAGCCAGATGTACGCCCAGCGTTACGGCACCCTGCCGATCGCCTACCGTACCGGCGGGCTCGTCGATACGATCGAGGACGGGCTTTCGGGCTTCCTGTTCTCGTCGCTGACCGGCGCTGGCCTGACCTCCGCCGTGACGCGCGCGCTCTCAGCCTACAAGTCCAAGCGGGCCTTCAAGCAGATGCGCGAGCACGCGATGGCCAAGCGCTTCGACTGGAGCCGCCCGACGCACCGCTATGCCGCGGTCTACGCCAAGGCGCTCGCAGCCTGATCGCGCGCTGGTCGCCCGTTACGCGCGAACCTATGCCCCGCCATTCTTTGTCTTCGGCCCGGCTTTGGTAGCGGCCATTTTCGCCGGCGGCTTGGCCTGCGCGGCGTCGACTGGTTTCTCGGTCGATTTGCCCTTTGCAGGAGGCTTGGCCTTGGCGCCGGCAGGCGCGATGCTCCCGGCGACCCGCGCTTCCGCCTGACGCCAATGATCGGCGTCGCGCCCTTCGGGTTTTCCCTCGGCTTCCCAGATCGCATAGGCCGTATCACGCACGATCTGCTCGCGGCTCATCGCTCTTCTCCCTTTCCCGGACCAATATCCCGTGGGACAACCGCAGGGGTCGGACTTGGTTCCAGCCCCGCCTTGTCGTGAAAGCGCGCGCCTGCGGCCGGAACGCAAGTCGGCTTCGCTGCGTTGCATCATAAGTGATTCCGCCGCTTTGGCAGGGTCGAATTCCAACAGGACGCCCGCCCGATGAACCGCCAGTTGCCGCTCCGCTCAACCACGCTCCCGGCGAACGACCTTGCTTTGCTGGAGGAAGGCCGCCATCCCGATCCCTTCGCGGTTCTCGGCCGGCACGCCGTCGGCGAGCAGATGATCGTGCGCGCTTTCATTCCGGGCTCGGCCTATGTCGAACTCGTGACCGGCGAGGGCGAAAGCCGGCGGACGACGGCCATGGTCGGCCATGGCGGCGGCCTGTTCGAGGCTCATGCGCCCGATGACATTCCCTATCGTCTGCGCGTGGCCTGGCCGGGTGGCATCATGGAGGCGGCAGACCCCTACAGCTTCGGCCTGCTGCTCCCCGATGAAGATATCTATCTCTTCGCCGAAGGTCGCCATTTCGATCTCTCGACGCGGCTTGGTGCCAATCCTTGCCGCTTTGGCGACGTCGACGGCGTGCTCTTCGCCGTCTGGGCGCCCAATGCCGGCAGCGTTTCGGTCGTCGGCGATTTCAACGGCTGGGACAATCGCCGCCATCCGATGCGCAGGCGCCTTGGTCCCGGTGTTTGGGAGCTTTTCATTCCCGGCGTCGAGATCGGCGCGAGCTATAAATATGCCATCGTCACGCCCCATGGTGAACGCTTGCCGTTCAAGGCAGATCCCCTGGCGCGGCGGACCGAACTGCCGCCCCGCACGGCCTCCATCGTCGCGGCCAGGCCGGCATTCACCTGGAGCGACGAGGCGTGGCTCGACAAACGCAGCCGTGCCCATCCCATGGCCGAGCCGATGTCGACCTACGAGCTCCATGTCGGCTCCTGGCTGCGCACGGAATGGGGCCAGCTCGGTTCCTGGGACGAGGCCACCGACCGGCTGATCCCCTACATCCAGCATATGGGCTTCACCCATATCGAGTTGATGCCGATCACAGAGCATCCCTTCGGCGGTTCATGGGGCTATCAGCCGCTCGGCATGTTCGCGCCCACGGCGCGGCTTGGCGAACCGGACGCTTTCGCCCGCTTCGTCGACCGCTGCCACGCAGCGGGCATCGGCGTCATCCTCGACTGGGTGCCGGCGCATTTCCCCTCCGACGAGCATGGGCTGGCGCGCTTCGATGGCACGGCGCTGTACGAACACGAGGATCCGCGCGAGGGCTTCCACCGCGACTGGAACACGCTGATCTACAATGTCGGTCGGCGCGAGGTGCGCGGCTTCCTGATCGCCTCGGCGCTGTGGTGGCTGGAGACCTTCCATCTCGACGGTCTGCGCGTCGATGCCGTCGCCTCGATGCTCTACCGCGACTACAGCCGCGAGCCGGGCGAATGGGTGCCCAACCAGTATGGCGGCCGCGAGAACCTCGAGGCCGTCAGCTTCTTCCAGGAGCTCAATACATTGGTCGGCGAACGAACCCGGGGCGCCGTGACCATCGCGGAGGAATCGACCGCCTGGCCCGGAGTCACCAGCCCCGTCCATCATGGCGGGCTCGGCTTCCATTTCAAATGGAACATGGGCTGGATGCACGACTCCCTGCGCTATTTCACGCACGACCCGATTCATCGCGGATATCACCGCGACGACGTCACCTTCGGCCTGATTTACGCGTTCTCGGAGAACTTCGTGCTGCCGATCTCGCATGACGAGGTCGTCCACGGCAAAGGCTCGCTGCTCTCCCGTATGCCGGGCGACGACTGGCAGCGCTTTGCCAATCTGCGCCTCTTCCTGGCGATGATGTGGGCCCACCCGGGCAAGAAGCTGCTCTTCATGGGCTGCGAATTCGGCGCCGAGGCCGAATGGAGCGTCGATGCCCCCTTCCCCTGGCCGCATCCCTATGACGACCTTCGGCAGGGCGTGTCCAGGCTGGTACGCGACCTCAACGCCGTCTATCGCGCTACGCCCGCGCTGCACCGGCTCGACCACACGCCCGACGGCTTCGCCTGGATCGTCGCCGACGACAGCGAAAATGCAGTCTTCGCCTTCAGCCGCTCGGGCGGCGATGGCACGCCCGACATCCTCGTTATCGCCAACATGACGCCGGTGCCGCGACACGATTATCGCATCGGCGTGGTGAAACCTGGTCTCTGGCGCGAGCGCCTGAACAGCGACGCCGGGATCTACGGCGGCGCCGGCCTTGGCAATGGCGGTGAGCGGCATAGCGACGCCGTGGCAGCCCATGGCCAGGTACAGAGCCTGTCGCTGACCCTGCCGCCGCTGGGGCTGCTCATTCTTGAGCACGATGCTGCGTCAGGCTGAGATTTTGCATCCTGTTTTCAGTATCCGCGGTCATTCGGTCGCAGCGAAGCAAAGACCTCGCTCGACCGGAATGACGGCCCTGTTCCGATCCGTTTCCTACACCAGACGCCACGCGCGGAGTCCTGAATGAGCGACGAAATGCTGCGCCAGCTCGCGGCCAAGGCCGGCATCGCCCCGCAATGGACCGACCAGGCCGGGGATGTGCGCGACGTCGCCCCCGACAGCCTGCGCGCGATCCTGGCGGCGCTCGGCCTGCCGGCCGACGGCGATTCCGCCCTTCGCAACTCGCTCTCCATGCTGGAAAGCGGCGTCAATGCCACGGCGACCTCGCGCTTCACCACCGCCCGAATCGGCCAGCCGGTCAGCCTGCCGATGAGCGCAGCCGGCGGCACTAGAGTCGAGATCACGCTGGAAAGTGGCGCGCAGCGCGTCGTCACATCCGCAGACGGCTACGACGGCGCGCTGACGCTGCCGGCTTTCGACGAGCCCGGTTACCACGTCGTCCGGACCGCCGATGGCGATTTCACCGTCGCGACAGCCCCCGGGCGCTGCATCACCTTCGCCGATCTCAACGCCGGATCGCCCGGCTGGGGGCTGGCGGCGCAGATCTATTCCCTGCGCAGCCGCGACGATGGCGGCATCGGCAATTTCGCCGGCGTCGCCGAACTCGGCCGCAAAGCCGCTGCGCGCGGCGCCGACGCGCTCGCCATCAGTCCGGTCCACGCGCTCTATGGCGCCGAGCCCGGCCATTTCAGTCCCTACTCCCCCTCGACCCGGCTGTTCTTCAACCCGCTCCACGCCGATCCCAATGCCGCCTTGCCCGAAGCGATGCTGCAGGCCGTCATAACGAAGGCAGGTCTGGCCGAGCGGATGGCCGCCCTTTCGGCCCTGCCCCAGGTCGACTGGCTTGCGGCGACGCCGCTGCGCCAGACCCTGCTGCGCGGCCTGTTCGCCGCGTTGCGCGATCCTGCCGCCGCCGCCGAGCCGGCCCATGCCGAGTTCGAGCGCGCGCTGGCCGACGCCTCGCCGCTGCTGAAGGCCCACGCCGTCTTCGAGGCGCTGCACGCGGCGCAACTGCGCGACGATCCGAACGCCTGGAGCTGGCGCAACTGGCAGGCGCCCTACCGCGATCCAGACAGCCCGGAGGTCGCGGCCTTCGCCGTCGGACATGCCGACGAGGTCGCCTACCAGATCTTCCTGCAATGGCTGACCGGCCGCTCCTATGGCGAGGCCCAACGTGCCTGCCACGAGGCCGGCATGAAGGTCGGGCTGATCGCCGACCTCGCCATCGGCATGGACGGCTCGGGCAGCCATGCCTGGAGCCGTCAACACGAGGTGCTGGGCGGCCTGAGCGTCGGCGCACCACCCGACTACTACTCCGCCGAGGGCCAGAGCTGGGGCCTGACCACCTTCTCCCCGCGCGGCCTCGCGGCTTCGGGCTTCGCGCCCTTCATCGAGACCCTGCGCGCCAGCCTGCGCTATGTCGGCGGCATCCGCATCGACCACGTCATGGGCATGAGTCGGCTCTGGCTCGTGCCCGAAGGCGCGAGCGCACTAGACGGCGCCTATGTCACCTTCCCGTCCGAGACGCTGTTCCGGCTGATCGCGCTTGAATCCTGGCGCCACAAGGCGATCGTCATTGGCGAGGATCTGGGCACTCTGCCCGACGGTTTTCGCGACTATCTGCGCGGGCAGGGCGTCGCCGGCCTGCGCGTGCTGCGCTTTGAAAAGACGGACGATGGCTACATCCCACCCGAGCACTGGGACCCGGCTGCCGCTGCGCTGACCACGACGCACGACCTGATCCCGACCGCCGGCTGGTGGGCCGGCGCCGATCTCGAACCCAGCGACGATGGCACCGACCCCGAAGGCGCCCGCGCCTGGGATCGCGGCCTGCTCTGGGGTTCCTTCCAGAACGCCGGGCTCGTCGAGGGCGAGCGTCCGGCTCCGTCCGACCCCGCCCCCGTGGTCGACGCCGCGATCCGCTACATCGCCAGGACCCCCTGCACGCTGAAACTGCTCTCGATCGAGGACGCGCTCGCCATCGAGACCCAGCCCAATGTGCCCGGCACCACCACCGAAAAGCCGAACTGGCGCCACCGCCTCGACGGCGAGGCCGGCGCCTTGCTGGATGACGATGCGGTCCGGCACCGCCTGGCCCATCTCGGCCCGCCGCGCTGACCGTCAGGCCGCCGCACGCGCCTCGACGATGCCGGCGATCGCCTCCAGCATCCGCGTATCGTCCCCGGCCAGCCCCTCCATGGTGGCCATGCGCGCGATCACGGTCGCGGCGACCATCTCCTCGACCGTCTCTTCCGCATAGGCGTAGAAGATCGTCGCGTGCTGGCCGTCGCGATGGCAGCGGCCCTCGATCTGCTGCAGCTGGATCGCCGAATGGCGCATGTCGTGGATCACTAGCGAGCGCTCGCGCTCGCCGCCGGGCATCTCGCCGCGATGCAGGGAAATCGATTCCGTCACGGTGAAGATCACCGCATCGAGTCCGCCGGTCTGGAAGGAGACCCGCGTCTCCTCGTTGACCGCGCCCGAGCGCTCGCCATTGATCTCCCCGACTCGCCAGCCGCGCCCGCGCAAGGCCTCCGCCAGCATCGCGCTGGTTTCCAGAAACGCGACCGAGACCGCGACCTGCTCGTCGTTTCCGAGCAGGTCGTCGCAGAAATCCACCGTGCCGGGGATGCGCAGCAGGCTTGCCTTCTGGCGGAAGCGCAGATCGGCGGCCCAGCTCTGCGGCTTGCGCGTCGAACCGCCGGCTAGCCCCAGCTCCTTCCGGAACTCCCGCCAGGTCGCGTCGTAGAGCTTGCGCGCCGCGGCATCGAGCGCCACCGGCGCAAGCTCGCGCTGCACCTCCGGCCAGCCGGCGATCTCCTCCGGCCGCCGGCGCAGGCCGATTGCCTTCTCGCCGCGATAGAGCAGACCGGCCATCCGCACCCGGTCGGCCTCGTTGGGCTCCCAGCTCCAGTTCTTCCAGCGCCCTTTCGCCCGGCCGATCCTGAGCTGCTTCATCAGCACCCGGAACCCGTCGAGATCGGCGCTCGGCATCCCCGCCGCCCGCGCCAGCAGCGGCCCGAGATAGGAGAGTTCGTGCGGCGACTGACCGGCGGTCGCGCTCATATAGATCGTGAATTGGGCGGCAGCCGCCATCTGCCGGCAGACCAGCCCCTGCTGCGAGTTCGGATTGCGGATGCGGTGCGCCTCGTCGATCACCACCAGCGGCCAGGTTCGCTTGGGCGCGCCATGCTTGGCGAGCTCGTTGTTCTTGGCTCGCACCGAGCGCCTCTTGCTGTCGGCAGGCGGCGCCAGCAGCGATTTTGTCTTCTCGAAATTCATCAGCGTCACGCGCTTGGCCGGGAGTCCCGACAGCGCCATCGTCCGCCGCCATTGCGGGATCGCACCTTTGGGGCAGATCACCAGAATCTCGTCCTCCGGCATCGCCGAGAGCGCGAGCCAGGCCGAGAGCGTCTTGCCGAGCCCTGTCAGGTCGCCCAGCAGGAAGCCCGGCGCGCCGCCGGCCCGCGCGGTAAGGATCGCGTCGCTGGCGACAAGCTGGTGCGGATGCGGAGTGAAGCGCATTCCCGCCTGGTCGTCGTCTCTCTCCGCCACCATCGCCCCTTGAAGACCTGCGCCCGGGCGCCGTGCGCCATCCGCATTTGGCTATGGCAGGAAAAGCCTGGCTTGGGCACTCTGCGCCGACAAGCTCGATTCCGCTGGATCGCCAGCCGCCCCCTACGGAGACCACCCATGACCCGCGCCCAGGCCATCGCTCATGCGCAAGACTATTTTGACTCAGGGGCGTTCAAGAGCGACCTCGCCCGCCTCATCGCCATGCCGACCGAGAGCCAGAACCCCGATCGCGCGCCCGTCCTCACGCAATATCTCGAAACCGAGATGCGGCCCCTGTTCGAAAGCCTCGGCTTCGAATGCCGCATCCTGCATCATTCCATCGCCAGGGGCCCGTTCCTCTTCGCGCAGCGCATCGAGGATAAATCGCTTCCGACGATCTTCGGCTATGGCCATGGCGACGTGATCCGCGGCCTCGATGCACAGTGGAGCGAGGGCCTTTCGCCCTGGACGCTGACCGAGCGCGGCGACCGCTGGTATGGCCGCGGCGTCGTCGACAACAAGGGCCAGCACGTCATCAACATCAACGCCTTGCGCGCGGTTCTTGAATCGCGTGGAAAGCTCGGCTTCAACGCCAAATACCTGATCGAGATGGGCGAGGAATCAGGCTCGCCCGGCCTGCGCGAACTCTGCGCCGAACAGGCTGAGCTGTTCCGCTCCGACGTGCTGATCGCCTCGGACGGCCCACGCCTCAATGCCGAGCGCCCGACCGTCTTCCTCGGTGCACGCGGCGTCATCACCTTCGACCTTTCGATCGTCGCGCGCGAAGGCGGCCATCATTCCGGCAACTGGGGCGGCATCCTCTCCGACCCCGCGATCCAGCTCGCCCATGCCATCGCCAGCATCACCTCACCGACGGGGCAGATCAAGATATCCGAATGGGTGCCAACGGAACTGCCGCGCGCCGTGCGCGAGGCGGTCGCCGATTGCATCATCGACGGCGGCCCCGACGGCCCCACCATCGACCCGGACTGGGGGGAGCCCGGCCTGTCGCCGGCCGAACAGGTCTTCGGCTGGTGTTCGTTCGACGTGCTGGCCATGAAGTCCGGCGTTCCCGAGACCCCGGTCAACGCCGTGCCCCCGAGCGCCTGGGCGCGCTGTGCGCTGCGCTTCGTCGTCGGCATCGATCCGACCGATGTCGTGCCCGCGCTGCGCCGTCATCTCGACCGCTACGGGTTCGAGATGGTCGAGATCATCATGCCCGGCACCGAGCGCTTCGGCGCGACGCGACTCGATCCGGAAGATCCGTGGGTCTCCTTCACGCTCGATTCGATCGCGCGCAGCACGAACAAGAAGCCGGCGCTGCTGCCCAATCTCGGCGGTTCGCTGCCCAACGACATCTTCGCGGAACTTCTTGGCTTGCGCACGATCTGGGTGCCGCACTCCTATCCCGGCTGCTCGCAGCACGCCCCCGACGAGCATCTGCCGGTCGCCATCGCCCGCGAGGGCCTGACGCTGATGGCGGGGCTCTACTGGGATATCGGCGAGGGCGATACGCCCCCGCTCTGAGAGCCTACTCCTGCGGCTGTCGAGGATCGCGTCCCGGCGGCAGGTCGATCGGCGATGCCGGTGGCCCCTCGGGCGGTGCGTTGGGAGGCAATTCCGGCGGCGGCTCGGTGGGGATGCCCTGCGGCTCCGCGTCCGGCGGAACCTCGACCGGTGGCGCCGGCGGCACCTCGCTGGGCGTCAGCGGCGGCAACTCGGGCGGCGGACTTGGCATGGCGGGAGTTCCGCCCGGATCGGCGGCTTCGTTGACAGGCCTCGACATCATGATTGGCGCTCTCCTCTGCGAAGAAGAAACGCATCACGCCGGCCAATGTTCGGGAAGAAATTCCGTGGTGGGTGATGTAGGGCTCGAACCTACGACCCGCTGATTAAGAGTCAGCTGCTCTACCAACTGAGCTAATCACCCATACGCCACGAAGCGTAAGCACTTTCGCGACGAAGACGCGTCAGGCAGGCCGGCCATGTAGCAAACCCCCCCTGCCCTGTCCACCCTGCGGGCGTCATAAAAGTGCAGTGCGGCAAAGACCGTGTCCCGAACCGAGGTTGGGACACGGTCGATTTCGTGCAGCCTATTCCGCGGCCGCCTGGGAATGCAGCCTTCCGCCCTTGGCGACGAGCTTGTTCAGCGCCACCAGATACGCCTTGGCCGAGGAGACCAGCGTATCAGGGTCGGCGCCGCGGCCGGTGACGGAGGAGCCGTCCTGCGACAGCCGCACAGTGACCTCGGCCTGCGCGTCGGTGCCCTCGGTCACGGCATGGACCTGATAGAGCTCGAGTGTCGCCTCATGCGGCATGAT